>CAYSIR010000068.1:15200-17712 GCA_964431105.1 uncultured Leptolyngbya sp.
TACACAGGGTCTCTATCCTGTTTATCCGATGGGGCGATCGCGATACGTTCCTGTCCGCGATACGTTCCTGTCATTGTAGCGACCCCCATCGCTTGTCACTATCCCCCCTGGAGGCTATCCATACAGCTAGCGCCTATTCGCAAATCCTTGCATTACCCTCAGCTTTTCTCCCAACAGTGGACAGGCTGTGCCCTAAATTATGCAGACAATGCCGACACAAAACTGTCACCAATGGACAAGCCACAAATCGCACGTCCAGCCTAAACAAATTAAAGCAGTCCTCTATTAGTGGATTTTGGGTGGTGTGGGCGTTGCCTACACCACCCAAAATCCTTACACGAATACCACTGCCCAAAAAATTAGAGCATGAAAACCATCAAAAAATAGTGACATTCTCCCGACGCTGACCCTATGGGTACAGCGCGGGCTTTCCAACCTCATGATTGGGTATTCCTGCCCCACGCCACTTGTCTAGTTAAATAGATTCTAGAGATACAAATCCTCTTGGTGTTCAACCTCAAATACATTGGCATACAGATTCGCCAAAATCTGCTTACCTTCCTGCGTCAGCCGCAGGTAAGCCATGGCATCAGTAATATAAGGAGAAACACTTTTCCAATAAAACTTGGGATATAGCAATCCTAAATCAGATGTAAGATATAGCATGGAGCACATGGCAAGCCAGTCCAATGGATACCCCCGACGACCTCATCGCATTTATCGAATCGAATCCCGACTCACGAGAACTCAAACGCGCCATCGCTGTCCAAATGGTTCTCAATCACTTCACCCATGAGTGCATTACCGAAACGATTGGCGTGAGCACTGGATTTATCAGCAAATGGACAAAGCGCTACCGTCACTCTGGCATTGATGGGCTTCGCTTAGGCTATCGTGGCTCATCCGGCTATCTCAAACCAGAACAACGGGCAGCGGTTATCGCTTGGTTGCAACGCAAATCCTATTGGAATCTCAACGCCCTGGAGCATCACATTGAACAGACCTATGGGTTGGTGTTTCGCTCCAGACAAAGTTACTACCGCCTGTTCGAGGAAGCGGGAATTTCCTGGAAAAAGACCCAAAAATGCAACCCCAAAGCCGATTCCGTCCAAGTCGAGAAAAAAAAGAGAACTCACTGATTGGTTGATGGCTCGACGCTCATCCATTGTCTCTGGGGAGTTGGTCGTCCTGTTTGTCGATGAGTGTCACTTTTTATGGGGAGACCCATAGCAATCCTATTTGGATTGTGAGAAGGATTCCGCAGGAATCCTTCTCACAACAACCATTCTCACTTCACAACTCATTTAGGATTGCTATATGCGGGTATGTGTGGGGAAAACAGAATGAGCGCATCGAGATTCCCATAACGAACGAGCGTCTCAAGCAAACCTACTATGGAGCGATAAACCTCTCCACTCAGAAATGTCTGGTTCAAGCCTCAGAACGAGGGGATTCAGAGCAGACCACTGCCTTTCTCACCGATGTACTCGAACAACACGCCCATCAACGCCTCGCGATCATTTGGGATGGCGCGAGTTATCATCGCTCCCAAACGGTCAAAGCATTTCTAGCCCGCATTAATGAGGGTCTTGATAAAGAGCAATGGCGCTTAACCTGTTTGAGTTTTGCACCCAATGACCCAACCCAGAATCCCATTGAAGACATTTGGTTAGCCGCCAAGCGGTTTCTGCGCACCCATTATCATCTTTGTACATCGTTCAAGGTGGTCAAAGCACTTTTTGAGTTTGTGACCCATTGGTGTACGTTTGACTGCCTCAAATTATTTACCTATGGGCGTTTCTCACAACTCATTTAGGATTACTATAGCAAACTGACAATCAAGTGATTCATCCCATCCAACTGGCTGAGGACTTGCTTAACCTCTGTTCTCGTGAATACAACCGGAAGACGTTTCGGACGATTAGCTCGTTCAATATTGTCAATGTAGGGTAGCTCTATCTCCAGAACATGCTTGTAGAGAAACAAGAGCGCACTGAGAGCAACGTTTTGGGTTGATGCAGCAACCTGTCGTTCTGTTGCCAGATGGGTGAGGTAGGCGCGAATTTCATTGACTCCCATCTCATTAGGATGGCGCTTCTGATGAAACAAGATGAAGTCTCGGATGTAATAGACGTAAGATTTCTCAGCCTTCAGGCTAAAATGTCGCAGTCGCATGGACTGCCTGACTCGATCCAGTAAGCGCGGTTGCTGAGGTTGGGTCATGGAAGTAGATGCTGGATAACGCCGCCCTGCTGGGTGTTATCCGTCAAAAGTGCTGGATAATACCCTAAATCCCTAGAGTTAACCATCAGATCTGCTGGTTAACACCCTGAAACCACGGAGTTATCCAGTAAAGTTTCTATATAATCCTCTCCTATCTGAGTATTATCCAGCAAACCTGCGGTATAGTCGCGAAAAACTCGGGTGTTAGACAGCGGATCTGACGTTGAATATATAGTTAGCCTGCACTACCGCTTAGTATTACCTTGCAATTCCCATTTAAGGTGAAAAT
>CAYSIR010000069.1:0-17515 GCA_964431105.1 uncultured Leptolyngbya sp.
TAGATTGGGGGCTGGCCTGGTGTATTGAGGCGTTTCGGCACTAACAGATATAGGGTATTGCTGAATAGCAGGATGAATGTGAACAACGTTTTAATGTATCTAACTCTAGAATTCATCCCCAGAATCAGCAACGCTGGAAATAGGAACTCAGCCTCGGAAACAGTCAGTTGATGCCTGACTCGTGCGGCTAACCTATTTTTGTTTTTCTCCATTGCGGTTAAAGCGGCTGTCCTGCCAGGCATCGCCTACGCCTTTGAGGATGCCACGCCCCACTAGGCCAATGCCACGACCAATTACATCTGTTAACAAATAAATAACGCCGCTGCCCACGAAGGCGATCGCCGTTCGTAGTCGAGGGGCGATCGCGTCCCGTGCTTCTAGCGCTAACGTCACCGCATAGGGAAGGCCAGACAATGTTTCCAGTTCACGATCGCGGGAGGCATACACCGACACCCGCCGAATGGCCCGACCCTGAAGTGTGAATAAGGCATAGCGACTTTCAAACATTTGTGTTGGTTCGCCGACCAAGCGCTGAATTCGGTAGCGCCAGGATAGGTCATTACGGAATCGCTCGATTTCTCGGTAAGACATATAGCGGCGATCGTAAAAATCATGCTTAATTGACTCTGCGGTGGCAAATCGATTCAATAGTGGTTGAACGACAGCATTGCCCAATTGCAGCATCAAATTTTCTAAGATTAGCTGCGCACGGGCGATCGCGGCTGGATTCCCAACCGGGTAAGAATTTGCATCGATAGTTAACGGAGCCTGAAATAATAAATGGGTCAGCAACTCCTCTACAAAGGGAAGATGATCTAAGATAATGATCTGAACGCTATCACTTTCTTCGAGTAAACGCTCAACCACTTCGGAGGTGCGATCGCCCACAGTCACAGTATAGTAACGACCAAAAAAATCTGTTGTTACCTCTTGCCAGAGATCCAGTAAGATTGGCGATCGCTTGTCTGACAATTGCGATCGGCTCACCTTGGAGTAGCGTAACTCATCAATCACCTGCTCAAATCGCCGTAAAACTAGATACAGTAATTCTCGACGTTTAGCATCATTTAAAATATCAATTTCGAGGGGAACCTGCGACTGATTCACCAACGGCATGGCTAGCTTAGCTAAAATAGCATCAAATAAAGTAGCGCGAATATCCTGCGGAGCCGTCAGCCGCGTCTCAAGCACCATGGGCATCGTCAAGACCTCAGCCGCTGCGTTGGGTTCAGGCGGCGAGTTTGGCGGGGTAGCGGCTGAGCCAGAGGGCATCACCCACCGAGAGACAATCCATCGAGCCGCTTGCAGTTCACGGCGGCGGCCGTCTTGGATGAGTTGATCCAGCAAGTTGGGCGCAGCGTCGGTTAGCTGGCGCAATGCTGTCTCAATCTGCTGCAAGCCCGATTGCCCTACTTGCTGGCGCAGCAGTACCCACCAGCTCAAGGATGGATTCTGTGACGTACTCGATGGCTCCGTTGAAGACGTTGCCGAAGTCGCCCCGTCATTTAGAAGACGAGTAGCCCAGGCTCCCTGTCGATAATAGACCCGACGGATTGCTTCTGCGATCGCCTCGATAGTGGCCTGGCGAGGACAAAACCCATCTGCCCCGGCCTGCTGGGCCGCCGCCACAATGACCGCTTCTGAGCGGGCACTCAGCATCAACACCGGGCGATCGGGCTGTGTAGCTTTAATCCGCTGACAGAGTTCTAAGCCTTGCAGCGCGTCAGGCTGATTAACACTCACCCCAATGTCCAGCACTACCACATCAATGGTGAGCAGTGAATCCGCACATTTCTCTAAAGCGATCGCACTGCTTTCCGCCTCCGCCGCTACCACTATGCTCCGAAACCGACCTAATCCCAGCCGCAACCCCAACCGAAACACTGGGTCAGGGTCAACTAGCAGTAGATGAATCATTGGATCGGGCACAGTCGGTTCGAGAACGTTCTCCGGGGCGGACACCGTATGGCTCCTATAAATGAAGTCTGATAGGTGAAATCTGAGTTCAGATTCAGACGTTAAATGCACTTTAGCTTAGCATTCTGACTCACCATTGACCTGCCCTAACGGTGTCACTTGCCCTGCCAATTGCCCAATAAACTCAGACGGATTCCCATATCCGATTACAATAATCGAGAATCGCAAACGCGATCGCTGTTTGTCCTGTCAACTGTTCAACCTGCGCTATGACGCATTCAACCGATATTAAAACCCTAGCCCGCTGGATGGCGGCAGATTTTAGCAACCAAGCCCAGGCGTTTGAGAATCCGCCCTTCTTTGCTCATATCCGGGTCTGTATGCGCCCGCTGCCTTTAGAATTGCTCTCTGGGGTCAGTTTTATCGTCGAGCAAGCCTACGACATTAACCTAAACGCACCCTATCGATTACGGGTGTTGAAGTTGGTGGATGCCGGGCAGCATATCGAGATTGAAAACTATCTTGTCAGTAATGAGTCTGATTTTTTCAACGGTTCCCGCCATCCTGAGCGCCTGCAAGCGCTAACCAGCGATCGCCTCACCAAAATGCCGGGCTGCAACATGGTTGTGCATTGGACCGGTCATCGCTTTAGGGGCGTGGTTGAGCCGGGTAAAGCCTGCATGGTGGAGCGCAAAGGCAAACGCACCTATCTAGATAGCGAATTTGAGATTGATGGCGACCAATTTACCAGTCTCGATCGCGGCCGCGATCCCGAAACGGATGAACGCATTTGGGGATCAATTGCCGGGCCGTTTCACTTTGTGCGTTGGGCCAATTATGCCGATGAAGTGATGCTGTGATGCGATCGCCCATTGGATTTACCGACTCGATATGATTTTTAATGTTGCGCTAGATGAACTGTTGCCCATGATCGCTGCCCTCCGTCGGTTTTTATATTTTGTAGTAAGCCTATTGCTGTGCGTGGTGCTGTGGTGCGGTATAGCTTTCGCGCAGGTGACCTCTAATGAGCTTCCGAGTAATGCGGCTGAAACAGTTGAGCAACTTAGAAATCAAGCATTTTCTGCAACCAATGCTGGAGACTTTGCCACCGCAGAATCAGTATGGACTCAACTGCTGGAGCAGTTACCAGATAATCCAGCTTTGTGGAGTAATCGCGGTAATGCGCGGGTTAGCCAAAACAAGTTGGAAGAGGCGATCGCTGACTATAACCAAGCGATTATCCTGGCACCGAATGCTCCTGATCCTTACCTGAATCGCGGCACCGCCCTGGAGGGATTAGGACGCTGGAATGAAGCGATCGCTGACTATAACCAAGTGCTAGAACTGGAACCCAATGATCCGGCGGCTTATAATAATCGCGGCAACGCCAAAGCCGGACAGGGACGCTGGAATGAGGCGATCGCCGACTACAAAATAGCCGCTGACCTTGCCCCTGAATACGCCTTCGCCCAAGCCAACTACGCCCTTGCCCTTTACCAAACTGGGCAAACGCAGGATGCGATTCAGAAGATGCGGAACCTTGTGCGAAAATATCCCCGATTTGCGGATATGCGGGCAGCTCTCACGGCGGCGCTGTGGGTAAACGGTCAGCAAGGCGAAGCCGAAAGTAACTGGGTTGCCGCCATTGATCTCGATCGCCGCTATAAAGACCTCGGCTGGGTTGAAACTACTCGCCGCTGGCCGCCTGCTATGGTTGCGGCTTTGAAGCGTTTCTTGACGCTGAAATAACCCGTTTTCCAATTTTATTAATGCAGATTCGGTCGGCCACAGCAGCAGATATTCCCCAATTAGCAGACCTATTTGAGCAATCGGTACGGGCGATCGCGCCTGCTCGTTACACCCGTGAACAAGTGGACGCTTGGGCTAGTACGCCCCACAACCGCGATCGCTTTCAAACTTTTATTTTGAGTGCGACTACTGTGGTAGCAGAAGATAGCGCTACACAGACTCTTTTGGGGTTTGGTAGCATCCACGCAACCGGCTATCTGAGTGCGCTGTACGTCCGCCATGACTGCACTCGCCAAGGGATTGGCTCTCGGTTACTGGCCGCTCTAATCGCCATTGCCCAAACGCAAAACGCTGACGTTCTGTTTACAGAAGCCAGCGAATTTAGCCGTCCGCTCTTTGCCCGGTTCGGGTTTGTCGTTTACGACACCGAAGAAGTAGAGCGCAACGGTATTCGGTTTCATCGTTATCTAATGCGGCTAAATCAATACAATTAGGCGAAGTCGATCAACCCAAACAGGTCTCAAATACTCCCTCCTGCCATCAACGAACCTGCATGTGTACGGCTTCTGAGATAGTAGGGATTTCAGGGTAGCGACCTAGGGCCGACTGCACTACCGAGTAGGTAATCGCAGCAATAATTCCTAAAAATACGACATTGGCGATCGTTTGCCCTACTAACCCTGCGCCGATCGCTCCACCCAGGAAACTAAAGATAAGCTGGAAAACTACCAGAATAATATCAAGCAAAATAGCCTGCATCGTGTTGAAACGGATGAAGTGATTGATTGATTCATTGCGGACTACAGCCAGCAGCAGCACAAAGAAAATGATCAACCCTGCAAACGGAATGCTCTGATACAGTTGGATGATGGGGAAAAGAGGCACCAGCAAAATAGTAACTGCTGGGAACTGCTCGAAAATAAATCGCCCAAACGCTAAGCCCTCAATCAAGGGGAGAAGGTAAGGTAGGCAGGCGAAGATGCGATCGGGTGCTGTTGTAGTACCACGCCAAGTCATTGTGAAGGTTGCTCCTTGAAGTGTAGCGATAGGCAGGACAATGGATGTTCCATCGCTATCTGCACTGTGCGGTTGGCTTGCATCTATCACCTAAATCATAGAGATGACCAAGATCGTAGAGGATCTTCGTCAAAATAAATTGGCAAGCCGTCTATTTTTGTAGACATTTTTTAGCGTCTGTCTACTAATGTAACAACGATCGCCATTCTGCGCGGCGTTGTTTTGCAGGTCGGCAAGTGTTTAATGGTTGATTAAAACACTATAAAAACTACTAAGAGCCTTGAGTAGTGGTATTCATATAACGTTTTTGGTGGTGCAGGCATCGTTCACAATACCAAAAATCGTTACCAATGGAGGACTGCCCAGCACTGTAGGGTTGGTGTTGAGTGATGAGTGTTTCTTATGGCTTAGGCGCACGCTATCAATAATCCTTTCGTAAATGCTACTTGAGAGCTATCGCTAGACATGGCTAAGTAGTGCCGTGTAGCCATTTTGGTGAGGACGTGGGATTTTTGCTGAGCGCCTGCTTGGTGCCTGGGTGTGGCATACTGCCGAAGATTGGTGCGCAAGCAATACAAGAACAACTGTATTGTTTTTTGGAGCAAATGGAGTAGAATAACCAACAATTGGAGAACGGCAGTCCACTGAGCTATTCACCCAGGTCGCCATGCTGGATTTGACTAAACTCGCCCGACAAATGCAAGGCATTAGCCACCATTTGACTCAAGAAGCGGATGCGGTGCGCCATCGCCTCAATCGGGCGGACGATCTGTTGACCCAGGCCACGCATCGACAAGCCGAACTGGTCGCCCGGCAAGAGCAGTGGCGCGATCGCCTAGGGTTTGCCGCTGCCACGCCCATAGAACCGCTGGATATGCGATCGCCCCTATCGCCTGCACCAGTCGCCCATACCGTTATTGCCACCGATGGTTCCCAAATTTCCCCCAGCCATCATGAAATTGCCTACTGTTATTTGATTAACGTAGGGCGTGTTGCGTTGCACTATGGTCAGCATCGCTATCCCATTCTCGACAGTTTGCCAGAGGTGTTTTATCGTGCTGAAGATTTATACGGTGCGCGGCAGTGGGGCATCCGCACGGAAGAATGGATGGGGTATCAGCGCACGGTGTCAGAAGCGGTGAGTTTGGCAGAATTGGCGATCGCAACTCAGTCTCTTGATGCGCCCGTCCCGAATCTAGCGATGGTGGACGGGTCATTAATTTATTGGTTTTTGGATAGTTTGCCACGGGATGCCTGCGATCGCATTTTGCCGCCGATGCTGTCAGCTTGGGATCGCTTGCGGATGGCGCAGATTCCTTTGGTGGGCTATCTCAGTGCTGCCCGCAGCAGCGAAGCCCTCAATTTTTTCCGCCTACAAACTTGTCCCTACAGCGAACCCGACTGCCAAACTCACTGTCCGGGGCAGTCGGATGTGGCCCCCTGTCAAGTATTCAATCCACTGCGAGATACGGCGCTGTGGGGCTTACGGCTAGAACCAGGGCAGCGCGGCCCGCTGTGGCGCAGTTCTGCCCATATTCTGGATAGCTACGGCGACCATGCCATTTATTTTTGCTATGCCCATGTGGGCGTAGAGATTGCCCGGATTGAAATGCCGGAATGGGTGGCGTTGGATGAGGCGCTGCGGGAGCAGGCCCTGAGTCTCACGGTGACGCAAGTCCAAAAGGGATATGGCTATCCGGTGGCGCTGGCAGAGGCCCATAACCAAGCGGTGGTGCGAGGGGGCGATCGCACTCGCTTTTTTGCCCTACTAGAACAGGAGATGATTCGCGCTGGACTAAAAAATATTGGAACGTCCTACAAAGAAGCCCGGAAACGGGGCAGCATTGCCTAGAAGCCGTGGTTGGATACATCACATACAGCCTACTCAGATGCCAGACATACTCAGGCATCGATTTCAAAAGATGTCAATTCAAATGCTCTCTACCGGCAGCATAACAGCCGTTAGCTGACACTACTGAGGCGGGCGCGTCATCGCCTGACTGGTTTCCATAACCCATTAATGATGGACTCGCGATCGCTCTTTTGCCGCTCGACGGGGTAAGGCATGAAACGACCATCAAACGGCCACCAGGGAACCACAGTTTAGCCAATAACAGTCATGATGGATGGAGCGATCGGTGATGCATCGATTTCACGCGCTTATCTGCAAAATGGCCGCTAGTCTAGGCGTCAATATGGGCATCAATAAAACAATTCATTGGATGCCTTTCGTTTCCCAAGGGCTGAATCGCCCGCAAGATGCTGACCGCATTCTAAACTTGAACATAGCCTGTTGAATTATTCGTCCACCATTCATCCACTAGCAACATGAACCGCACTACCCTCCAGGATCGCGCTCACTCTGTATCGGATTTATCCGATTCGTCTGCCGATTCATCTGCCGACCCGTCTGCCTCATCTCAATTGGCTCCCTCGCCTAGCCACCCAGCCGCCCAGCCAGCAAAGCCAAATCTGGTAATGTCCACGGTGAAATACATTTTTTTGCTATCGGCGGCGGGGCTGTTTGGCGTGGCGATGGTGTTGATGATTGCGACTTGGCGGACGGGGTCTAATATCTGGACCCGGCTGACGGCTCCCCAGCCTGAAGCTGAAGTTGAAACGCGATCGGTGCTGGTGCAGCAAATTCGCGGCGCGAGCGAACTGACGACGGCGGTGTTTGCGATGGAGTCGGTGGTGCCTACTCGCCGCGATCGCACGGTTGCAGGCTATACCGTCGGGACTACAACGCTGCTGTACATCGCTTATGGAGAGGTGCGGGCCGGCGTAGACCTCAGCGACTTGCGCCCCAGCGACATTCAGATTGAGGGCGATCGCATTACGGTCACGTTGCCCGCACCGGAGATTTTGGACAGCAAAATTGATGTGACTCGCTCTACCGTATATGACTACGATCGCGGCTTTTTAAGCCTGGGGCCAGATGCGGCACCGGAGTTGCAGCAGCTTGCCCAAACCGAAACCCTCAATAAAATTGTGGAAACCGCTTGTCAAGAAAATCTGTTGCAGGAGGCGAGTACCCGCGCTGAACTGACCGTGACCCAGTTGCTGACGACGGCGGGCTACGATGAGGTGACGGTGCGATCGCGCCCGATTTTGGGCTGTGGTGGAGCTTCGGCATTGCCGCCTGCTGCCCAGAACTAGGATTATGGTGGCTATTGGCCTTGCGTAATGCATAGCTCCCAACCGTGGGCGAAGGGGAGCAAAACATTTACCCTGCACCGGATGGCAATGTGGTCAATGGGTCATCTGAATTGACCCAAGCGACGGCGCGGGAATGCCCTGCCCACAACCGGTAGACTGGGAGGACGATGTGCCGTTGTTGGATTGATACCCGGCTGACTGCGATCGCGAGGTGTCGTAATCCGCAAAATTGATTAAAATTTGCACAATTCTCGAAAGGAAGACTCACGGTGCAGAGGAACCGGAAGCCCCATGTCGAACCCTGTCCGCCATTTGTCTCCGACTAGCCCAACCTCTCAGCTTGCTCGCTGGATTCAGCGTGTGTTGGGTCAGCAGCGCGTTTGCGTTAAGTTTCGCCTGCAAGGAAATCATCTCTATATTCTTTGTGAGGCAACCGTCTGTCCTGACGAATCGCGGACATTGATGCGGCTGTTGCCGGCTTTGAAGCAAACCGACATCAATACATTCCTACCCGATGCCCAGGTCTACCAGATTTATTTATATGGACGGCAAACTGGGCAGCCGCGCCCTCAATGGCAAGTTCCTATCTATCTGACTCAGCTCGATCGCCATCTTGATCGTCTTTATGGTCAGCACCAGCCATCCCAGCCTGAGCCGGAGCAGTCGCAGAGTCAGGCAGGAAGCGCCTCTGAATCGACGGCTATTGTTCTATCGAATCAACCATTAGCGAAAAAGGGAAACATTGAGGCGATCGCGGCCTACTTGAGCGAAACCCTGAGCAAGGTTGGCGTGCGGGTGCGGGTAAAGTTGCGATCGCTTCCCTACGAAAATCCGACCGCTGCCGTTGTTAGCACCCACCAAACCGCCCCTTCGATTGCTAAACGCCTGTGGATTACCTGCGACGCGAGCTATAGTCCTGAACCGTCTTTGATTGCTGAACCCGTCACTCAGCAGTTGCGGGAACTGGAGCTAGAAGGCTTTCGGGATGCGATCGTGCTGATTCAGGTGCGGGGCGAACCTCAACCGGATTGGCTACTGCGGGTAGACCTTACCCCGTCTCATGAAATTGTCAATGAACGGGCCCGCTGGGGCGATGTCGATGCGATCGCGCAGGTGTTAAACAAAGCGCTAGCTGAGGTTCAAGTTGGCATTTCCACGGCTACGCTGAAACAGTCTACCCTCCATCTCACCTGTAGCTGGCTGCCATCAGTGGCGCGTCGTGCCGATACCCAAGTTGCGCCGTCGCTGCCCCTAGTGCGCCCAATCATTACCCAATGGTTAGAGCGATTAGGGCCCCAAGGCATCCATCACGCGGTGCTGTATGGTCAAGTGCCCAATCAGTCCGAACCTGGCTGGCTGGAATGGCTGAATTTGCCGGGGCTGAGCCATACCGCGTTGTGTGAAACACCGATGACGTTGGCACGGCGGGGAGATTTGGAAGCGATCGCTTCATTACTAAGTCGGTTGCTGAACCCAGACCTGAACCAACAGTTGGCGACGGGCGGCATTCGGCTCAAGATTTTACCAAAAGACGATCTGCTGCACATTATGTGTGATGGTGCGGTTTGCCCTGATCAACAAAAAGTGGGACGGGCGATCGCCAAGTTCTTGAAACCTTTGCGGCTTGATCAGATTCGCGGGGTGCGCATCTATGGGCGGCGGGCCGGACAAAAACGCCCTCAGTGGAGCTACGGTCGAGACTTTGTCCGCCGTCCGCGCTTTGTGCCTGAAGCAAGTCCCAACTTTGCGGCAACGGATGCTTGGGTTGGCGACCTGACCATGCCGTCGAATGAAGCGGTGTTGCGTCCAGACCTCACGCCTGATGACCTCAAAACCGGGTGGCAGAATAGCTGGAGTGCGATCGCCCAAACGCTGCGGGCGGGGCTAGTCAAATCCCAGCTTTTTACCGTCACAGCCGAAACCGATGCGATTGGATGGATGAGATCATCTCAACCCTCAGCGGATACGTCCTCATCCCACAAACCTCGCCCTGTGGCTTTAATTTGGGGAACCATCGGACTACTGCTCATGCTGCAACTGGATTGGTTGTTGGGACAATGGCTATTTGCTGCCCCTGACCCCCCGACGGCTGACCTAGACTATCTGCAAGATAATTCATCGTTGCTTTCAACCTCGCCCATTGCCCCGATTCTGTCGCCCGAACCCAAGTACAACGAAACCGGAGCCGTTCCAGACGTTGCCGAATTGCCTCTCTCCCTGGATTGGGACGCCGCAGCGGTTGATGCCGACAGCTTTGAAACGGATGCCTTTACCCAACCGGGCGACACCCTGACCATTGGCGATGAACCCGTTGATGAACCCGGCGATAATGCCCTGCTCCCTCCCGACGATGTTGAGTTGGCTGATCCCGATCTGGAATCGCCCCTGCCTTCCTTCAATAGCCCCCAACTCGATCAAAAATTGGCGCTGTACTACGACCATCTAGAGCAGTATGGTGCGCCAGATGTGCTGATTGTGGGCAGTTCGCGGGCGCTACGCGGCGTTGATCCGACCACCCTCCGCCAAGAACTTGCAGAATTGGGCTATGAAGATGTCACCGTCTTTAATTTTGGCATCAATGGCGCAACGGCCCAGGTCGTGGATTTGGTGGTGCGGCGGTTGCTGACGGCTGAGCAATTGCCTCGGCTGGTTCTATGGGCAGACGGGGCGCGGGCGTTGAACAGCGGTCGCACCGATCGCACCTACATCGGTATCGCCTCCTCCGAAGCCTATCGCCAACTGCAAGCCGGAACCCTGCCCATTCCTCAAATTGAAACCAATCGCGTCACCACCGAGCGCCCAACCCCTTCAATGGGTGGAGCGGTCGGGCTATCGTTGCAGGACAGTTATCAAACTATCGATCGCTGGTTGAGTGATCGGTTAGCCGATCGCTCGGTTGTTTACCAAGAACGCGATCGCGTCAAATACCGATTCCAACGTCAGCTTGCCGCCTGGCTACCCCGTCCTGAATCCGTTCCGCCTGCTGCGATCGCGACCTTACCGGGTGATCCAACTCAACTGGATGAACCCGCCATCACTCTCGACCCAGAAGCGATCGCCACCCAGAGCTGGATGGATATTCGCGGATTCTTACCCATTGCTGTCGAATTTAACCCTGCTACCTACTATCAACAGTATGCACGGGTTTCGGGCAGCTACGATCGCGACTATGAATCCTTCCGCCTCGAAGGACAGCAGGCAGAGGCGACGCTAGCGATGATTGACCTGACCCAACAGTTTGATATTCCCCTGGTCTTTGTCAATATGCCGCTGACAGATGAATATCTAGACCCAGTGCGATCGCAGTACGAACAAGAATTTCGGCAACATTTACTTAGCTTATCCTTGGATAATGACAGCTTTATTTTCCGCGATCTAGGCGAAATTTGGCTAGATGACTACCAATATTTTTCCGACCCCAGCCACCTCAATCGCGATGGTGCAAAATCTGTCGCCCTCCGCCTGGCCCAAGATCCAATGATTCCCTGGAATGTTGCGCAGCCGCCGCCAGAATAAGTTTTCTCTAAATAAGATAAACGTGGAGGGTGATCCTCTGTTACAACAGTGAGAGGGTTGATTAGGACGCTACGGGGTTTCTGGGTTCCCGTCTGCACGGGAATGACGACTGAAGTTGTCCTAGCTGACCTATCCATGGCTATGGTAAAGATTTTGGACGGTGTGGGCATCGCCTAAAACCTTTACCTGAATGCTACCACCCACTTGGTTAACTATGCATTACGCAAAAGTCGCCAGACCTTTTGCCTCACAACCTCTCTAATGGTTACTCAGAATCCTCGTTTTTGAACTAAGGAATGCGGGTTTCAGCGAGATCTGCGTAATGGATAGCACTGGGTTAAGGGGCGTACAGTCGGTCAGTTGCCAGAAAAACCATAGCGCGATTATTCCATCGGCGGCAAACTCATTTGCTCTAAATCTAGCACCGTTGCCAACTCTGCTTCACTCATTAGGTCTTTCTCTAACACCAGTTGCCGTAGGGATTTTCCAGTTTGCAGCGATTCTTTTGCGATCGCAGCCGCATTCAGATAACCAATGTGAGGGTTCAGCGCTGTCACCAGTGCTAGACTCCCCTCGGCATAGTCTCGACAGCGATCGCGTTGTGCCATAATGCCGTTGATGCATTTGTGAGTGAGGGCAGATACAGTATTGCCCATCAGTTCAATGCTGTGAATCAGATTGTAGGCAATCAGCGGCATCATCACATTCAGTTCTAACTGACCTGCTTGAGCCGCTAGGGCGATCGCAGCATCATACCCCATCACCTGAAAACAGACCATTGAGGTCATTTCCGCCATCACCGGATTATACTTACCTGGCATAATAGATGACCCAGGCTGAACCGGCGGCAGTTGAATTTCCTTCAGCCCCGTCTTCGGTCCAGAATCCATCAGCCGCAAATCATGGGAAATTTTTGCGCAGTCCTGCGCCAGATTGCGTACCGCCCCTGACACCGCCACAAAAGGTGCCATACTCTGCATCGCTGCCATCATGTGCGGCGCTGGTTTGAGTGTATGTCCAGTGAACTCACTCAGCAACTCCGCTACCCGATAGCGATAGCGGGGATGGGTATTGAGTCCGGTTCCCGCTGCACTGCCGCCCAAGCCCAGCACGGTCAAGTCAGTAGCGGCAAACTCAACGCGATTGAGGTGATCCGCCAAAATTTGGGCCCAAGCTTTGAAGGATTCGCCCAACCGCACCGGAACCGCATCTTGTAGGTGAGTTCGCCCAGCTTTGACAACGGTGTGAAATTCCTCCGCTTTGGCATCCAATACGGCGATCGCATCGGTTAACGCAGGGTACAGCGAATGCTCTAGCGCCAGCAGCCCCCCCACTCGAATGGCGGTAGGAATCACATCATTGGTGGATTGCCCATAGTTTACATGGTCATTAGGGCTGACCCGCTGATAGTTGCCCTTCTCGTCGCCCAGCCATTCCAGCGCTCGGTTTGCCAAAACCTCATTGATGTTCATGTGGTGCGATGTACCCGCCCCGGCTTGATACACGTCTACCACAAACTGGTCGCGCAAACTGCCCTGCAAAATTTCATCGGCTGCTTGCACGATCGCTTGGCTAATGTCGATGGGGATGCAGCCTAGTTCACCATTTGCGATCGCAGTCGCTTTTTTGATCAGTAAACCAGCATCCACGTAGGTTGGTAGCGGCCGCAGCCCGCTAATCGGAAAATTCTCGGTTGCCCGTAGGGTTTGAATGCCGTAGTAAACCTCTGACGGAAGTTGGCGATCGCCCATCGAGTCCGTTTCAATGCGGTGTGCCATAGCCCAGTTCCTATCTGTTTTGCTCTATTGTCCAGTGAAGCAGCACGCAGAGCAACGGGGCGGCTCCTGCCCTTCATCATTGAGTCCTCATACAAATGCCTGATTTGCCAACCGAGTTTGCACAAGCTTCATATTATGGATATTCGTTACAAATATCCTGTGAGTACGGGAGTTTCGGATGCCATTTTAGAAACTACGATGATAGGCTGATTAACACGACTTGCTGAAGCCCATCCGTTGTGATATTGCCATCAATGACCGTAGTGTGGTTGGATCTGCACGAGGCGATCGCCGGGCGAAACGCTCGCCAATGGATGGGCTGACAAGTGTTTTCAGGGTCGCGTTTGTTTAGGGCTGCACTACACATTTACGTTTCAAGCCGATGGTACAAGCGGAGCGTTTCGCTTGCTGCACGTTGTGCAAGACTGTGCTTGAGCAATGCCATCACGCGATCGCCAGATTTTGAACATTGACCATCGTCCAATATCATTTTTTCTGAACTGAAGCACTGAGGCATCGTTCAGCATTGGTCACACCTAAGCCAATACACCCAATCACGCCGATAGTTGTCATCTCTGATGGGTTGTCCCCGACATCCGCAGTGCCAACTGTTAATGCCAATTGATGCCAGTTTAGGTTAGGACGCAAGCTGACGGTGATGAACTTCAGTACGTTTAGATCATGGCTATCGTTGATCCGCGCTAGCAGAGATCATTATCTTATTTGCTTGGATGCCATCGACGCACATAAGCTCTTCACGCCAGTTAACTCCCGACTGAATGTATTGACCGTTGCAAATCAATAACTCAAAGTAAGCCAGAAACATCTACGTCCATCCACAACTTGAGCGGCATGATTACAGCAGTTTGTGAAACCGATTTGGGTTCTGTAAAAGCCGGATGCTGTCAATCATTTGTTCAGAAAACTGCTATGGCTATCCTATTTGGATTGTGAAAAAGAATCCGCAGGACTCCTGCTCAGACCATCCATTGTCATTGACAACCTATTTAGGGGCTGCGATATCCACAAGTTGTCTGAGATGGCTGTAGATGAGGACAACTAGGGTGGATTGTGAAGATGTGCTGCGATCGCAGCCGATGCTGTTTCCATTTATTTTGCGAGTCGGGGCTACCGTATGCGCTCTACCATGACTGACGAACGTGATGATGCTTATACCTGGTTTAGCCAGGGCAATACGCTCTATAGAATCCATCGCTATGAGGGAGCGATCGCCAAGTTTGATAAATACCTCAAGGCTTGCCCTCAAGACCCTGCTGCATGGAGCCGTCGAGGATATGCGCTATCCAAAATAGGTGCATGGGTTGAGGCCATTCGCAGCTTTGAGCGAGCGACCACGCTGAACCCTGCCTATGCGCTGGCCTGGCACGGACGTGGATTAGCCGAAACCCACATGGAACGATACGAGGAGGCGATCGCTAGTTTTGATAAAGCTCTCGAACATGCTCCAGATGACTACAAAATTTGGTACAACAAAGGACACGCTTTACTGGGACAATATCGCTACAAAGAAGCGATGGTCAGCTTTACGAAAGCGGTCGAAATTCGTCCCGATAATTATCGCGCTTGGTACAACCGCGCGTTGTCAATGTCTTCATTGCGCCGCTACGAAGATGCCCTCTCTAGCCTGGATACGGCGCTGACCATTAAACAAACCTGCTACTACGCTTGGAATCTGAAAGGAACTGTATTAACCAAGCTAGAACGCTATGGGGAGGCGATCGCCAGTTTCGATAATGCCCTGAAATGTATGAACAACAACCCGCAAGCATGGTATGGCAAAGCCTGCGCCTATGCTGCGATGGGTCAAAATGACGAAGCGCTTAAAAGTCTGAAGCGGGCCATCATCATGAGTCCGAACCTTTATAAAGTGATGGCAAAAACGGACGATGTATTTAGCGAAGTGCGCCATACGGACGCTTTCCAAGTTCTTCTTGACACTAGCGGCTAATCTAGCGACGGGGTAGCGCATGGCGGCGAATCAGGGCAGGTTGAGTCAGCAGGCCTCCTGCGCGTTGGCGCGTCCTACGCCGCTCTCCCTCTGAATCTCTCTCCTGGTCTGATGCACGATGCAGGGCTGAACCCCGCCTTCTCACGTTCAAATCCGTTCGGCTTGCCATAGTTGACGCTGTGCGGCTAAACACGGCAGAGTGAAAGCAGCTATCCTACGCTACACTCATGACCCATTCGATCGCATTAACGGATTCATTGTATGGCTCCCGTGGGGCTGCTGCCGGAACTCCGCTCAGCATTGCGCCCATGATGGATCATACCGATCGCCACTATCGGTACTTCATGCGGCAACTGACAACCCATACGCTGCTGTATACCGAAATGGTGACAACGGCGGCTATTTTGCATGGCGATCGCGATCGGCTGTTGGGTTTCTCTCCCCAGGAAAAACCGCTGGCGTTGCAGTTAGGTGGCGACCAGCCTCAAGACTTGGCAACCTGTGCCCGCATTGCTGAGGAGATGGGCTACGACGAGGTGAATTTGAATGTGGGCTGTCCGAGCGATCGCGTACAGAATGGCAATTTTGGGGCGTGCTTGATGGCGCAACCGCTACGAGTGGCGGATGGAGTGGCGGCTATGCGGGCAGCGACTCGTTTACCTGTGACGGTGAAGCACCGGATTGGTATTGATGACTGCGATCGCTATGATGACCTTGTGAATTTTGTCGAAACCGTTGCGGCGGCTGGATGTCAGCGTTTTACGGTTCATGCCCGCAAAGCCTGGCTGCAAGGACTTAGCCCAAAAGAAAACCGCACAATTCCGCCCCTGCGCTATGCGGATGTGTATCGGCTCAAGCGCGACTTTCCGCAGTTGTGGATTGAAATAAACGGCGGTATTCAAACTCTGGCACAAGCCCAAGACCATCTCCAGTCTGTGGATGCGGTGATGATTGGGCGAGCAGCTTACGAAAATCCCTACCTGTTTGCCGCTGCCGATCGCCTCATCTACGGCAGTCCAGAACCTGACCCTAGCCGCGATCGCATTGTGGAGGCGATGCTGCCCTATGTGGACGTTTGGGTTGCTAAAGGCTTGAAGCTCAACAAGATTACGCGCCACATGATCCACCTGTTTGCAGGGCAACCGGGCAGTCGGGTCTGGCGGCGACACCTCACTGAGCAATCCTGTCAGGTTGGTGTTGGCTCAGAGGTGCTGAAACAGGCGCTTCAGTTGCGATCGGCGGCGGCCCTTGCGATTGTCTAGGTATGGGCATTGAGGTGCAGTTTATGGGCCAGCTTTTTGATCATTCTGCCCTACAGCGCAGTCCTCTATTGGTAAGGATTGTGTGGTAAGGATTTTGAGTGGTTTGGCAACGCCCACACCACTCAAAATCCTTACCTGAACACCACGACCCAGCGCAGATAGCTTAAGACGTTCATCAGAAGTAGCTCCGCTGCCCCTCAAAAACTTTCATGCTCTCGACAAAATACCGACTGCTATACTTCACAGACAATGACAGGCACACAAAACCGGAAACAGCAATGACAGGACGACTAAATACTTGGCCAGCTCGAATATTTGTGGGAGTTGCCCTAGTTTTGGGCTTTGTGAAAATGCTGGCGGCTTTAGCTGGGTACGGGGATATAGCCCTGCTAAATGCAGCCAATACAACGCTATTGCTGGCGGCTTGTGGGGTGGCAATTGGGGCGATCGCTCAGCGGCTGCAATCTATCGGCCGCGACATTGCTGCGCTCCTCTCTCGTCAACGGATTGATGAAACCCAACTGGCCCAGGCCCATGAAGCCGAACTCCAGGCGATCGCCCGGCGGCTGTTTGGCACTGGTGGCGTGGATACTAAAACCCGCCGCCATCGCTTCAGTTCCTATCCAAACTGCTTTGTCGGCTCAGAAGCCGTGACCTGGCTGGTGCGCCGTCAAAACTGTACCCGTGTTTCGGCTGCCCAACTCGGGCAAGCGTTGCTCGATCGCAGTTACATCCGACACATTACCGGGGAACGTCCGTTTGAGGATGATTATGCACTGTATCAATTCAATCCTCAACAGTTCATGAATCAACGGCAACTGCAAGAAGCAGGCGTACCGAACGCTGAAGCGGTTCCAACCTCCTCTAGCTCCGAGTCTGATGCTGAATCTGATGTCGAATTGAAGGCTGACGCTAACTCCAACCCTGATACTCAGACGACCCAACCTACATAATGCGACGGCAGTAGTATTCACGTCACAAACTTTGGCGGTGTGGGCGACGCCCATACCGCCAAAGTTTGTAACCAATGGAGGACTACCATCGCAGTGCTAAGGGCGATCGCCCCCAGATTTGCGAACCTGTCTACCAACGTTCGCAGTGCTAAGGGCGATCGCCAGCCAAGAACCAGGGCTATGCCACCAAGGAAC
>CAYSIR010000070.1:0-17512 GCA_964431105.1 uncultured Leptolyngbya sp.
TTGATGAAATTTGACTGAGAAAAAATGCAATTGCTCCATGCCCATCTCCCCTGCCCATCTCCCCTGCCTATCTCCCCTGCCCATCTCCCCTGCCAATAGTCAAATCCTAATGGTTTTAACGACGGTACAGCGCCGACATCTCTTATCTATACGCATGAATCTGGCTAAAGGCAGAGATGCGATCGCCATAAACGATTCTTGCATCCGTCTTTGGGTAGGGAGTGTTCCCGTTTTGTCGCCCTCTCCGCCCCTTGCCCAAAAGTGGCCGATTGGGCGAACGTCGTTAAACCTTCTGTCCCATCGTCGTGGTATTCATGCGTCGTGGTATTCATGTAAGGATGTTGGGTGGTGTGGGCGTTGCCCACACCACCCAACATCCTTACCAATAGAAGACTAACTGCGATGGTTAGGGTGTAGCAAGTTTTGTCAGTCAATTAGGAGATGCACCCTTTGGGCAGAGCCACGGTTCGGGCTGCTGGTTACAGCAAGACGGATGCTTCCTCTGCCAGTTTCGATCGCTCGCCCTTATAAAGGGTAATATGCCCGGCGAGGGGATGGTGCTTGAAGCGTTCAATCACGTAAGTTAGCCCATTGCTCGCTGCATCAACATAAGGATTATCAATTTGATCAATATCTCCAGTCATAACAATTTTAGTGCCCTCTCCGGCCCGAGTGAGAATGGTTTTCACTTCATGGGGCGTTAGGTTTTGGGCTTCGTCGATGATGAAATATTGTTGGGGAATGCTGCGCCCTCGAATGTAGGCTAGCGGTTCGATTTGCAATAAGCCACGATCGCTCAGTTCTTCATGCCCGTGCCGCCAATGGCTGGGGCGATCGCTAGCGTCGGATGTGCCAAAAATGAGGTCAAAGTTATCGTACAGCGGCCGCATCCACGGGGTTAGCTTTTCGTTAACATCACCGGGCAGGTAGCCTAAATCTCGCCCCATCGGAACAATGGGTCGAGAAATTAAGAGGCGGTTGTATTGATGCTCGTCAGCGACTTTATGCAATCCAGCGGCGATCGCCATCAGCGTTTTTCCTGTCCCGGCTTTCCCAACCAGCGTCACGAGGGGAATATCGTCGCGCAGCAGCAGTTCAAAGGCGAATTGCTGTTCACGGTTGCGGGCATGAATCCGCGAAATTCCAGCATAGGGAAATTTGGGTAAGGGGACGACGTGCTGGGTGAGTCCATCCGCGATCGCCAGGGCTGTGTGGGCTGGGCGGGTCGAATCCACCAGCGTAATGGCTTGGTTGGCCAGCACTGGAGCATCAAGGGCCAGCCTGCCGGTTTGATAAAGTTGGGCGATGGATGGAGCATCAACCACCACCTCAGCCATGCCTGTGTATAGCCCTTCTACATCTACCTTGTCAGTTTCATAATCTTCTGAGCGCAGGCTGAGGGCATCGGCCTTAATCCGCAGATTGGTATCTTTGCTGACGACCACCACCGGCGCATCCGACCGGCGCTGAAGCTCAAGGGCCACGGCCAAAATTGCATTATCAGCTTGGTCGCCTTCTAGTTCGGGCGGTAGGGTTTGCAGTGTTTCGCGGTGGCAGAGGGCAACTCGCAGCACGCCGCCACGCTCCAGGGGAATGCCAGATACTAAATGGCCGTGCTGCCGCAGTTCATCCAAATTGCGCGACACTTGGCGAGCGTTGCGCCCCGTCATTTCGGGTTGTTTCTTAAAGCGATCGAGTTCTTCAATCACGGTAATGGGCAACACTACATCATTCTCTTCAAACCGCAGCATCGCATTTGGATCATGCAGCAATACGTTGGTATCGAGAACGAAGATTTTTTTCATAAAGGGCCAGCGGTTTTAAGTTCGGTTTGGGATGCTCTAACGGGCGATCGCCCCAGATCACCATAACAGGCAGCCATGATAGGTAGTGATGACAAGAACCGTTTAGTTTTGAGATGCAGAGCGCGACATCTAACAAACAGATTGACCCGCACTTCTAGGGCAACAGTTCTCAGCATAATGAGATAGGGTCAACTCCATGGCGGGTTAGGGCATTCACTAAAACAGTCAACGATCCAAATTGTCATCCGACGGACGCACCGGAGTTTGAGGGGTGGGGAGTGGGCCATCGCCAGCAAAGTAGGCATCGAGTACCTGACGCACCATTGGCCCAGTGACAGCACTGCCGCCGCCGCCAGAATTTTCGGCAAAGGCGACCACCACAATTTCGGGATTGTCAGCGGGGCCATAGGCTCCAAACCAAGCGTGAGATTTTCGGGGCGGATCTTCAGCCGTTCCGCTTTTCCCTTCGATGGCGGGGGTATTGGGGTCATTGAGAGCCGCCCCTGTCCCGTAGGTGATGACCTCCCGCAAGCCCTGCCGCAAGATGTCTAAGGTTTCGGCACTGATGCCTAGGTTTTCACGATAGCGATCGCTTGATTCATTGGTTTTCAACAGATGCGGCCGAACCAAATCGCCGCCATTGGCCGCCACTGCAAACATCATCGCCACCTGTAGCGGCGACGCTTGCAGATAGCCCTGCCCAATGGACATATTGATGGTGTCTCCCTGAAACCAAGGTTCACCAATCACTTCTTGCTTCCAGGCTTCATCAGGAACTAGCCCAGCAGATTCTTCCGCCGCCAGTTCAATGCCGGTCATCCGTCCAAACCCAAACCGGCGGGTCCATTGAATTAGCGTCTCTCCGCCCATCCGAATCGCTGTTTGATAGAAAAAGGTATCGCTGCTGTAGGCCATAGCTCCTGTGAAACCTAGTGGCCCAAACCCCGCCCGGTTCCAGTCCCAAAATTTAATGTTGCCAGCTTCAACGTAGGGATAGGTCGGCAATACGGTATCAGCAGGGTAACTGCCGGATTCGATCGCAGCGGCTGTGGTCACAATCTTGAACGTACTGGCGGGCGGATAACCTTGCAGCGCTCGATTGACAAATGGAAATTCCTTTTCTTGAAGCTCTTGCCACTGGGCATCGGTGATATAAGTCGAAAAGATATTGGGGTCAAAGGCAGGGCGGCTCACCATCGCCAGCACATCGCCATTGCGCGGATCGATCGCCACAATTGCCCCAACGCGATCGCCTAAGGCCTGCTCCGCCACCCACTGCAACCGTAAATCTAGCGTCAGTTGCACATCATCTCCGGCCTCTGGATTTTGCTGCCCAAGCACCTGCAAAACTTGACCATAGCTGTCCACTTCCACTTGCTGACCGCCCCATTGCCCACGCAGCAGCGGTTCAAAAGCCAGTTCAACGCCCATCTGCCCCGTCACATCACCCAAGCGATAATCATCATCCTGGCGCTCGGTCAACTCTGCATCGCTCATTTCGCCGGTGTAGCCCAGCACATGAACCGCAATCTCGCCGTAAGGGTAGAATCGTTCAGTTTCAGCCTGCACCTGCACGCCTGGCAGTTCAGCATTCAACTCCGCCAGAACCGTTACTTTGTCTGGGTCAATCCCTCTCGCAATCCGCAACAGCGACGGAGAGTAGTAGCCAGCTTGTTCAAGCCGCTGCTCAATCTGACTGACTGGAATATCCACAATGGTGGCAAGACGGCGTAAAATCGGCTGCCATTCATCCGGGTCGTTGGCAATGGGCCATAAAAACACAGAGTACGACAGTTGATTGCTGACTAATACTCGCCCTTCTCGGTCGAGAATGCGCCCCCGTTCGGGCTGCTGTGGAATCAGCCGAATTCGGTTTTCATCGGCTAGTTCTAGGTTGCGATCGCCCTCAATCAGTTGCAAGTAGGCTAATCGGCTGCCCAAACCACCCATCAACAACACAGTGACAATGAACAGCACAATTACCGATTGAAACTGTTGCCCAACGGTGCGAGTGCTGCGCCTCTGGGACGGGGAAACCTTTGGACGGGAAGGAGTCAGAGTCATGGGCATACTAAAAGACAATAACCAAGCGCATCAAGGTTAAGCACCAACCGCACAGGATTGATGCTTAACCCGCGATCGCAGGCAGACTAAAGCAAATCGCTTCAGGACTGACTACACCAGTACCGTCTGCCACAGTTGGCCGCTGTCGGCGGCTGCAACGTTCATTCCGGTACTGAACGATCGCGCATTGGGGGAACGGCTGGTGAGGCCAGGGCTGGCAGCTTTTGCGTCATAGCCCCAAAATGGGCGACAGAAGACCGGATTCCAGGTTCCGCCCCCGCCTTGGGAGCGATGCATCACGCCACAGTAGCTAGACTCTTGGCTCCATCATCCCCGCTCTGCAAATACCCGGTTTCGGAATGGAGGAATCAGCGGTTCAGCGACTTCTGCGCAAAGAGTAGCGTCCTGGGAAAAGGATCTGAGAAGCAAGCTGTGACACTAACAGACGCCACGGCGACAGGCGGCAATTTGTAAAACAGCTAGGCAGCGGCACCATCGTCAGCGGGCTACAGGTGAAGGCGCAACAAGGAAGGGGGAACAAGGAACAATCAGCGATCGCAGGGAATGAACAGAATGCGGCAGATGCCAGCTCAACGCGATTTGCTGGTTAGCTGGTCGGTGCATGAATGACCCTGCACTCATCACCCACGGCTACCCATTACCAAAGCTAAAATGCCTCTAAAATTTGGCTACCTCAGCAGTTTACATTAATCAATGCCTCTTATTGATCCGTGGGCTAATTCATGCGATCGCAATCATCGCTGAGGGAGATTGAACCGCTGGCTCAGTTGAAGCCATCCTGCCCCATTAAGTCCGGTCTATGAACCAGGACTCCTCATAGTGTGTACGAAATAGTACGAAGCAGAGAGCCTAGGGATTTTTTCTGGGATGGCTTAGCCATCCCAGAAAAAATCAGATCCTAAACAAAATGGCTGCTGCCATACACTGTTTAGGTCGAGAGTTAGGTCGAGTTAGGTCGAGAAGTGTCAACAGTTCATAGGATGACGTCCGCTCAAAGTACGGACGTAGCGCATAGGGTGTGTTATCGTAAGCGTCTAAATGCCGTTGTTCAATAGCCCTAGAATATAAACTGTGTGCCCTAAGCGTTCCCCCAATTCGTGCGATCGCTCTTCATCATTTAAGCCATTGCTCCGCTGAAGTCCTTGGATTCACAGATGTTCGCATTATTCGATGCGCGACCTGAGATACTCATAGCGGCAGTTGGGAAAACGTCTACAATTGAAGACTGACGTTTTTGTAAGCCATCTGCATCCAGCTCCAAAACCACTCCTGCTACGACCGTTACACCATTCACCAACCCGTTCTAACCAGCTATCGTAAGATAGACTACGCTAGTCAGTCGCTACTGGGGGATCTGCCACCATGCCTCAGACCGTTGCTCAGCGCCAACGTGCCACTGAAACTCGCTCAGAGATTGATGTTGAACTCTGCAACGTGTTCAAACTATTCGACGGACAAACTGCAGTTCGCGGAATCGATTTGTCCGTTCGTCGAGGAGAGTTTTTTAGCATTCTTGGCCCATCCGGTTGTGGCAAAACCACGACTCTACGACTCATTGCTGGATTTGAACATCCATCAGCCGGTGAGATATTCATCCGCCAGCAATCAATGACCGATGTACCGCCCTACCGGCGTCCGGTCAACACCGTTTTTCAAAACTACGCGCTATTTAACCACATGACCGTTTGGGACAATGTGGCCTTTGGTCTGCGGATTCGCAAATGTAGTAAAGCTGAATTGAAAGACCGAGTTAACCGTGCCCTGAGCCTTGTCAAAATGAACGACTTTGCCCGCCGGTTTCCGGCACAGTTATCAGGTGGGCAGCAGCAGCGGGTTGCCTTGTCGCGGGCATTAGTGAATCAACCGGCCGTCGTGTTATTAGATGAACCCCTCGGCGCATTAGATTTAAAGCTGCGAAAGGAAATGCAGGTTGAACTATCCAACTTGCACCAAACGTTGGGCGTTACGTTTGTGATGGTGACGCATGACCAGGAAGAAGCGCTGAGCCTGTCCGATCGCATTGCTGTCATGCGTGATGGAGAAATCGAACAAATTGGCACCCCTAGCGAAATCTACGAACATCCAACAACGCCCTTTGTTGCTGATTTTATTGGGGATACCAACCTTTTTAGCGGATACATCGAGGACTCTAATCCGACCCATGTCCAAGTGACGACGGATAAGGGACTTAAGATTTCAGTGCGCCCCTCTGAGCAATGGCAGGCAGATCGACACGCTCCGGTCGTTGTGAGTATACGTCCAGAAAAAATCCATGTTAGCCTTCATGCTCCCTCCGTCCCGTCCAACTGTTTTGAAGGACGACTAAAGCACGTCATGTATTTGGGAACTCATGTCCATTACTTGGTGGAGCTGATGTCAGGAGATTGCCTGACTGTGTTGCAGCCGAATCGTCTGGAAAATTTGCCCAAGCCCCAAACGCCCATTCACGTCTACTGGGCAGCGTCTGATTGCCTTGCTCTCACGTCTTGACTGGAGGGCAACGGGCGATCGCTCATCATGGCTGCCAACTCCTGCACTGCTCTCATTTCCTGGCTTAGGCTACCATGCAAAAGTTGTCAGACGTTTACCGCGCGGCTGTCACGCAGAATTTTCATTTTTGAACCCATGCGGGTTTAGCAAAATGTGCGTGGATGGGCATGGCAGAGAGGGCACAGAGGGCAGAGACAATTAGGGCGAAGGCACAACAGCCACCCGATCGCTCTTAACGGCCGCTAGTTGACAATCCCGGAACGGGAATGATATTTTCCTTTGGCCATTCGGCTCACCTGATTCATGGATTGGCATAGCGTTCAGACAGCAGTTCCTGGGTTGTGAAGTCTAGGAATTTGCACTGACATCACAGCAGCGCCGCTATCGGTCTTGCTGATACTGTTGGAGCGGGTACTGTTGGAGCGGGCGCAGTGGCTTATTCTTTGAAGGGTTGTCTGTCAGTGGTTCGGTCTTCTATGGCATGAACGGTGTCCCTGCTGTAAAGCATCCTTCCACGAATACGACTTTTAAGAAACTTGCGATGTTTGGATAGCATCGAGAGTTTGAACAGACAATCCCGTCAGCAATAGCGGAGTGAATTGAAGCGCATTCCCTAGTTCCGCACTGGCAGGAATCCAAAAACGACATCCTAACCAGCCCTCTCGCGGCTGTATCCATTGATTCTGTCGTGTATTTAATCAGGTTGTATACCGGAGGCTCTTTCTGTTCTAATGAAGCATAACCACTCTAGACGCTCCCCTCGGCAATCTCCAAGAGTGACTTTTGAAAGTCGGCGGCGGTTTTTACAAGCGTCAGCGGCAGCGCTTTCGGGGCTGGCCCTATCCAACTGTCGTCGGGGTATTCCTGATAATTCGTCTGCCCAGACATCCACAAATACGGCTGCTAGTTCTCCAGATACTTTGCATATTTATACCTGGGCTGACTATACGGACGAAGCACTGGCAGAACTCTTTACCGAGCGGACTGGCATTAATGTCGTGATTGATATTTACGACTCGAATGAGACCATGCTGGCTAAGATGCAGGCGGGGGGTGGCGATGCTTACAGCATTATCTATCCATCGGATTACATGGTGGCGCAGATGGTAGATGAAGGGATGCTGATCGAGTTGGATCAATCCCAGCTTCGAGGGTTGGAGGATCTTTATCCACAGTGGCAAAGTCCGAGCTATGATCCTGGCAATGCCCACAGCGTGCCCATGAGTTGGGGAACGACTGGGCTGCTCTACAATTCTGAACTGCTGGAGATTTCCCCTGAGGATTGGGACTATCTGTGGAACAATCAAACGTTTCTTTCCCGTCGGCTGACGCTGCTGGATGATATGCGGGAAGTGATGGGGGCGGTGTTGCGATCGCTTGGGTATTCCTACAATTCCACCGATCCAGCCGAGCTGGAAGAAGCCTATCAACGCCTCCTTGAACTCAAGCCTGCGATCGCCTCCTTCCAATCCTTCGGGTGGGAAGACCAACTGCTGAGTGGCGACCTGTTGATGGTGATGACCTACTCAGTTGATGCGATCGCCGCCACCTACGAAGATCCAGCGCTGAACTATATTGTGCCGAGCAGTGGGTCATCCCTGTGGACCGATACAATGGTGATTCCTGTGGGTGCGCCCAACCCAGAGGCTGCGTATGAATGGATCAACCTAATGTATGAACCGGCTGTCTCCGCAGACGTTGTGAGCCGTTTATTTTTTGCTACGCCGATCAAGACAGCCTTCGATCTGCTGCCGGATGATCTTAAATTAAACGAAGACCTATTCCCACCGGAAGACGTATTGGCTAAATGTGAGGGCATTGCGCCCGTGGGTGATGCCCTTGAACTGTACGATCGCTATTGGACGGAAGTGACGAGCGCCTAACCATTCCCAGGGGCTGTTAAACCCAGAGATGGCAGGCGTTTGCCATCCAAACAGCCCCCGGCGCTGTCGGCCACCTGATACTCTGGAAGCATCCTTACAAAATGCATTCCGGTTTCTTTCCCTTTTATGTCTACCGCTACTCCCACGCCCCCTAAACCCACCCTGCCGCCTGCCCGCCAACGCTCCTGGCGGCTGAGCCGTTGGATTGAACCGTTGCTGTTGCTGGTTCCTTCTGGGGTATGGTTGCTGTTGCTGCTGGTGATGCCGACGCTGTTGATTCTGGATTTGAGCTTGCTGCCTGGTTTGCGTCCTGGTCAAACTCCGGATGGATATGGACTGGGCAATTACCTACAGATGCTAGACCCGGTTTATATGCGTGTGATTGGGCGATCGCTCTCTTTTGCGATCGGGGCTACGCTCATTTGCTTAACGCTGGGCTTTCCGGTGGCGTATTGGATTGCGCTGATGGCTCCAAAACGATGGCGGACATTGATTCTGGTTGCCTTTGTGCTGCCATTATGGACTTCATCGCTGCTGCGGGCTTACGCTTGGATTACGATTCTGCGCCCCACGGGCGTTCTAAACTCAGTTCTGCAATGGCTTAACCTGCCTACCCAAGCCTGGCTCAACACCAGTGTGGCGGTGCTGATTGGACTCAGCTATAGCTTTTTGCCCTACATGGTGCTGATTCTCTATGCTTCGTTGGAGAAGCTGGATCGTCAATTGCTGGAAGCATCCGCAGACTTGGGCGCGACCCCGCAGCAAACCTTCTGGCGCATTACGGTTCCGCAAACCTTGCCGGGCATTGCCGCTGGCAGCCTGCTGGTGTTTATTACCAGTTTGGGTGACTTTGTGGTGCCGGAGCTGCTCGGCGGTGCATCGAGCATGACTGTGTCGCGGCTTATTTATAACCAATTTCTGAAAGTTCGCAATTGGGGCTTTGGTTCGGCGCTTAGTATGCTGCTGATTTTAGCCGTTAGTCTATCGATCGCCCTATTGCTGAAATATGGCGATCGCCAATCAACCCAAGTCTAGTGCTGTCTGCGCTTCCATCCACTTACCTCCCTTCCCATGACTGCATCTTCCCCCAAGCCGCTACCCAAATTACAGCCCCAGCCGCGATCGATCGCCTGGCAGGGGCTAGCAACGCTGCTGCTGTTTGGCTTTATGTATCTGCCTATTTTGGTGCTAGCGGTCTTTAGCTTTAATGCTTCGCGGTATAGCGCCAACTGGGAAGGCTTCAGCCTGCGATGGTATCAGCGACTCTTCAACGATGGGCGCATTTTAGCCTCGCTGCAAGATAGCCTGACGGTGGCGATCGTGGCGGTGGGTATCTCGGCAGTTTTGGGCACGCTGATGGCGGTCGGGCTGGCAAAATATCGGTTTCCTGGCAAAAGCCTATACCGGGGCATTTCCTATCTGCCGTTAATTATTCCTGACATTGCGATCGCAGTGGCTACCCTGGTATTCCTGGCATCCCTCGCCGTTCCGCTTAGCCTATGGACCATTATTGCGGCGCACATGGTGTTTTGCTTAGCTTACATTGCCGTTGTTGTGTCTTCCCGGCTAGCCAACCTTGATCCCCGGTTGGAAGAAGCGGCGCTTGATCTGGGTGCAACGCCGATTCAGGCATTTGTTAAGGTTCTGCTGCCAGAATTGATGCCTGCGATTGTATCCGGCTGTCTTCTGTCTTTTGTGCTGAGTATGGACGATTTGCTCATTTCAAGCTTCACGGCGGGGGGCGGGGCCAACCCATTGCCGATTGAAATCTTTAGCCGCATTCGTACCGGGGTTAAGCCAGACATCAATGCACTGAGTGTGATGTTAATTTCAGTGTCAGCAGTGATAGCATTTTTAGCAGAGTATATTCGGTTCAAGGGAAACCAGCGATCGCGCGATGATTAGCGCATATCAAACAAAGCAATGGCTAGGGAATGGCATCATGCTGACGATGCTTACCGCAGGAACGGCCTGCTCACTGGCTCCGACAGCAGTGACAACCCCGACCTTAGTTTCACAAACAGAACTGCTGGAGGCGACCGCCTTAGATGACTCACCGTTGATTTTAGACGTGCGCGCCAGCCAGGATTACCAACAGGGACACATCCCCGGCGCAATCAATATTGATTCTGACGAGTTGCCCGATCAGCTCGATACCCTACCGCGCGATCGCCCCATTGTGGTGTATTGCGAAGTTGGCAGACGGACTCGTATTGCCACCAACCTCTTGGTAGAAGCCGGGTTTTCGGATGTTCGGCAGCTTGAGGGCGATATGCAAGAGTGGCGCAGCAATGAACAACCAATCGTAACCCCTGACCAGTGACCGGATTGCCCAGGCAGTCTAAGCGTTATCCTTGCCGCACTGCACCCGCCAAGCCCCTAGAGTTCACCATCATATTGAACAAATACACTGGGTTCTGTCTGAATCGGCAGAACCCCAAGTGTGTCGGTCTGGGCACAGTATTTCAGGTCTTCAAGACAGTCCAACCGCTGCAATCGCTGACCGTGGCTAGCGGCATACATTAAATCCAGTAGCCGATGCTGCCATTGTTCGTAAAGCGCCAGCGATGCGATCGCTTCATCATTGCCAAACTCTAGGGTATGACCTACCTGCTTTAGGGCATAGAGAATGGCCCCGGCGCAGACCGTATCTTCCAGCGCATAGTTCCCTTCCCAGCCAGAACCCACCATCCACACTGTTTCAGGACGCTGCTGCTGTAAATAGCGGGCGGCGCTATGACGGTTTACCAATGCCGCCGTCAAAACAGTGGCGGCGCTCCGAATCCGCTCCAGACACCGAGTTCCATTCGTGGTGCTGATAAATAGCCGTCGGTTCGCCACACGATCGCTCGTGCAGTCTAGTGGAGAATTGCCTAGATCGCACCCTTGAACTTTGGCACCGCCCCGCTCGCCAGCCCGAATTTGTTTGTCAGCCGGCCAGGTTGCGCTTGCTGCCATCAGTTGATCGATACTGCTAAACGTCTGTACCGCTTCAGCTCCAGCATTCAAGGCGGTAGCAATGGTAGTGGTGGCTCTCAGGACATCAATGGCGATCGCACAATCAGGAGTAGACGCTGTTGGCGTTGCTTCAGGGGTGTGGAATACAAATAGCTTCACGAAAGGACCGCACTCGACTACTAAAATCGACATTCAACATTCTATGGGGTATTCGATCCGTTTTCTGAAGAATCTTGTTGAAAGAGACGTCGCCCAGCCAGCCCAACGCCAACAAACCCAGCCGCCGTTCTAGCGCACCCGCCCAGCCCCTAGGTAGAGTTCACCCACTTTTGGGTCATTGAGCAACTCATGTCCCGGCCCTTCAAAGCGATCGCGCCCCGTATCCAGCACATAGCCACGATCCGCCATCGCCAGCGCCTTGCGAGCATTCTGCTCAACCAATACAATCGCCGTTCCCCCCTGATTAATCTGCTGAATACGATTGAAAATACTGGTCACTAACTGGGGAGACAGCGCTGCCGACGGTTCATCCAGCAGCATCAGCTTTGGCTCCAGCATCAGCGCCCGCCCCATAGCAAGCTGTTGCCTTTCTCCACCGGATAGCGTGCCCGCCTGCTGCTGTCGTCGGTCAGCCAGCACCGGGAAGGTGGCAAAAATCTGCTCCTTTAAAGGCTTGAGGGACGTATTCAAAATGAATGCTCCCATCTCTAGATTTTCCTCTACCGTCAGTGCTGCAAACACATTGGCAATTTGCGGCACGTAGCACATTCCCCGCTGCACAATTTGGTTAGACTTCAGCCCGGCGATATTTTCCCGACGAAAAAAAATTTTGCCCTGACTGGGGGGCAGCAACCCAAAAATAGTTTTTGCCAACGTAGACTTGCCTGCCCCATTCGGCCCAATCACCGCTACCAACTCGCCCGGATAAACTTTGAAATTAATACCCTGCAAAATGTTCAAGTCTTTGACATATCCGGCGTAGACATTTTCAACCTGGAGTAAAGGAACCGTATCAGTCATAGAACCTGTAGCTGTACTCAATAATGTATGAAGATAAATAGGCTTTGTGAGAGATATTCTGTACTAGGATGTACCCAGAAAAGCGTTGGGTTGGAAGCTTTTACATGAATATCGCTCCCCATAGAGTTGAATAGCTGAACGGGAACCCTAAAAAATAAAGCGGTTTGGTACTCTAATGGCACCCAAACCGCCATCATCAGCCAATGAACCATTTAGACGATTCAGCTAGACGATTCAGCTAGAAGGGACGTATTCTAGCTAGGGATTGTCTTAACTGGGTGTATTTTGCAACTCTGGGCGTTCTTCCGGAACGATCGCCCCTTCAACTGGGCAAACCTGTATGCAAATACCGCAGTCAATGCAGGTTGCAAAATCAATCCAGTACCAATCGGTTCCTTTTTCGTTTTTACCAGGGCCTTCGTGAATGCAGGCGACTGGGCAGGCATCTACACAATCAGCAACGCCCTCGCAGGTATTGGTCAAAATCGTATGCGGCATCGGGATCTCCTTGAGCGTCTCCTCTGTTTGGGTCGGCAGGTGTCATGGGCAAATCGTTCAATCGTGAATCAGGCGATCGCATTCCAACACCTAACCATCGGCGGTCAACCATAGAGCAGACCAGGACTATCAGCAATCGACAGCGATCGCTCTAGTGCCAGTCGGCATTATATGGCGACCTCCTCTGTTTCAATTGTGCCATCTGCACGAATCCACGCAATGTGTTGAATGCGGCGTTGATAGGCGTATTGGCGAACCGCATCTGGACTGTCGCGCTCCTGCAAATCCACCTCCACCCGATTTAGCTCAGCGCGACCGGCAGATTCCCGAATAGCCTGAGCATGGGTGAACGCCAGAGCGCTAGCATTGGGGGTCGTAGGAACTACTAACCACTGAGTAGATGGGGTTTCGAGCGGCAAGCGTCCATTCGTTAGCATGACATGATGCAAATCTTCGATATTGAGTGAAAAGCCAACGCCGGGGTAGCTCTCGCCGTTGGGATGATACAGCCCTAGCAGTTGGTCATAGCGACCGCCCTGCGCCAAAATTCGCTGCCCGGAGGCTCCCCAGTTAACGGCTTCAAACACAATGCCGGTGTAGTAGTCAAAGGCTTGTACTAGGCTTAAATCTAAAATCAAATTTGGGTGTGGCTGTTCGGGGCGAACCGCGAAGCTGTCGTTCAGCAATTCCACTAGGGTTTTGAGATTCGTGATGCGCTGGTGCTGGCGATCGCTCAGCTCAAGGGTCGATACGGCTTGCAATACATCAGCCGGTTTTCCGCGCAGGTCTAGCAAAAAGAGCGCTCGTTCCCGCAATTCATCCGACAACGGTAATATTTCGATGGCTATGCGGTCTAAGTGAGCCAGTGCTTGCCGTACTTGAGAGCGCAACCCCTCCGGAAAGACAGATAGGAGCGATCGGCTGAAGCCTGCCTCACCAATCAACAAGTGCCACTGCTGCATTCCCAGCATTTGCATACCGTCGCACAGCAGCAGCAAAACCTCTGCATCCGCCCGGATGCCACCGCTGCCCAATAGTTCAACCCCGGACTGAAAATATTCCTGTTGACGACTGTGGCTTGACTGAGACGGCCGCCGGAAAATACTGCCGTTATAAAACAACCGATAGGGAAATGACAGTCCATCCATGCGCATCACGGCCGCCCGCGCAATGGAAGCGGTCAGTTCTGGGCGTAAGCCCAAGCGCTCGTCGGCATCCTGTACCTGAATTACTGTAGATGGATCAACAGCCCCTCCTGCCATTAGCGTATCGAGGCGTTCCAGGGTAGGCGTGATGATGCGATGATAGCCCCAGTTTTGAAAAACGTGCTGAAGTCGGGCTTCAATCCAGCTTTTTTGGGCAACGTCCAGCGGGAAAAGGTCCCTGGAGCCAACTGGAGGCTGATAGGTCATTGCGTCAATGTGTTGTAGAAACGTGTGATGGAACATTAGGAAATGGTCGGGCGATCGCGCTCCGCCGTCTACTCCTCGTAGCGGCGACTCAACCGAGTCAGGCGTTTAGCCACACTGGTTTGCCTGGGTGAGGCAGATGCGATCGCGCCAGCGGTCAGGCCCCATTGCCCTTCTTAGCCTACCGGATTGTCTGACCCAGCGATAGCTTCGGTTTATCTTGTGCAAACGCCGACCAAGCGCTGACGCTTGAAATAAGCCGCCGCCGGGTGTGGGCAAGTCAGCCGTCCATTCCGTCAATGGGTGACCTGACAGGCTGGGCCAATCAATCGGGTATAGTCCACGGTTGCAAATTTATCCTCATCGTCTTGCCCTACTTCTTCTTGCCCCCAAATAACCCAAACAGACCACCAGATTTATTATTTGACTGATCAGCTCGCGCACGTTGGCCCCTATCGGTCGGTTTGGCAGCGCCTGTTTGCTCTAATCGTCTACGTCCGGCGTTGGCAATTTCATCGTTGGGGTTAATCTCAAGGGCTTTATCAAAGTGAATGCGGGCCATTTTCAATTGCTTCGTTTTGACATAAATCAGGCCCAATCGACTATGACAGTTGGAATTTTTGGGATTCATTTTTAGGGCTTCCCGCAATTCCAAAATGGCTTTGGCATAGTCTTGCCTTTTCTCTAACGCCTCAGCACGGTGTATGAAGCGGTCTACCAGTGATTCTTTGGGTGGCGCGCTGGCGGCCGGCCGGGGGGCGGGGCGAGGACTGGATTGGCTGGCTGGAGACGGTGTAGCCGGGCGCGATGAAGCCCCTTCTTTGTCTGCCGTGCGCATCAGATAGACCAGGTTTAGCTCACTAATCAAACCAATAACCTCGACGGTTTTATCTAGGGATTGGTACTGGTCGTCAACTAACTCATTGAGGGCTGATTGGTAAGCTTGAGAAGCATTGGAGGAGTGGGCAAGCTGGCGGGCTGTTTCAGTGGAGAGAACAATCGTGTCTTGCTGGCGCTGGGCTTGTTGACCTTTCAGTTTGAGGATAATTTGATGTTCGGTTAAATTTTTGTCTTGCGACAGATATTCATACGCTGGGTTCACCAATTTAGACAGCAGCGCACTCGCCAGTTTGCGATCGCTCTCTGTCTTAATATCAGAACTGTCTGGATGCAGCCGTCGCGCAATTTTTAAGAACCGTTTACGAATGGCTTTAGCATCAGAATCTATAGGAATGCCCAATACGGCATGATAATCAACGAAGTCTGAACTAAACAGCCCTTTTTCAATAGTGAAAGACATTCTGCGCTATCTCGCTTTTCGTGCCGTACGGTTTGCTCTAGTTTACTGTGCCCACTTTAGGGTTACAGCATCAATGCTGACTGAATTCTATCAAAGGTTTAATATGCAGGAGTTCTTGGCTGAGGGATGAATGAAGATGTCCATTAGTCGCCAGAATGCGCCCAGTTGACAGATCAAGCGGCGATTCATCATAGGCAGTGACCTGACCACCGGCTTCCCGAACTAGCACCACTCCGGCTGCCAAGTCCCAGGGAGATAGCCCCCGTTCCCAGTAGCCATCCAAGCGTCCACAGGCGACATAGGCAAGGTCGAGAGATGCGGCTCCGCCTCGCCGAACGCCTTGGGTACGATGGGTGAGATGACAGAATTCAGCGTAGTTGTTATCAGATGTCTCACGGCGATCGTAAGCAAATCCGGTTACGAGGAGGCTGTTTTCTAGGCGATTGGTTTTGGAAACGGCGATCGCATGTCGATTGCGGGTAGCGCCGAGTCCCGTTGCGGCGCGGAATAGATCATTATGAAACGGATCAAAAATAGCGCCGACGTGGGGGACGCCTTCAATGAGTAGGCCAATGGACGCGGCCGAAAAGGGATATTGGTGGGCGTAGTTGGTAGTGCCATCTAGGGGATCGATCGCCCATTGGTAAGGGCTGTCAGCATTGCCTAGCCGTCCAGACTCTTCGGCGAGGATGCCATGATCGGGAAGATGTCGTTCAAATACTTGGAGAATGGCGGCTTCGGCGGCCTTGTCGGCTTCGGTCACTAGGTCGCCAGGACGCCCCTTTTCTTGGATATCTTCTAGTTTGCCCCAATAGTCTTGTAGGACGGCTCCGGCGGCGAGGGCAGCTTCGCTGGCAATGTCCAGAAAATTGTGCAGTTCGGAGGGGGAGGGGAGGGAGGGGGAGGCTGGCATGGTTCGGCTGTTTATAACCCAAATCTCCCATACCCTACCACGGGAGGCGATCGCTCGCTGTGGGGCGATCGTCTAAACGGCTTGGCGACGAAAATGCTGAATCAGCGCTTGCCCCACTTTTTCGGGCCAATCTTGCTGCGGATAGTGGCCGACCTGATCCAATTGAGATAGATCTGCTCCAGGAGTTTGCTCCACAAATGCCTGTGCCTGTTCTAGGGGCAGCCACGGATCTTGCAATCCCCAGATGACGGCAGTAGGCTTTTCCCAGGTTTTGAACCCGGCACTAATTTCGGCTGTGGCTTTGGGGAGCTGCATTTTTTGCACGGCTGCTAGGAGCGATCGCCCCGCCTCTGAACTTTTGAGGAACGGTCGCCGGTAAACGTCCAAATCGGCATCCGACACTTGATACATCCCGCCACCTTCAAGGGTGCGATCGACTAGGAGCGGATCTTGGGTCAGCATATCGCCCACCAGCGGTAGCCCAAGCTGACGGATGCGCCAAGGCAGTTTGGCTTCGGGCACAATCGGCGCGTTGAGAATCGCTAAGCGCTCAATGCGATCGGGGTGTGCTAAGGCATAATTTAGCCCCACCGAACCCAGAAACCCTTGCACTACCAAATGTACAGGCGGCAGTTCCATTGCGGTGATAAATGCAGATAGAGCTTCGGCGTAGGCCGCCGGCGTGTAGGCGAAGTCCCGCTTATCCGGCTTGTCCGAAAATCCAAACCCTAGCCAATCGGGAGCGATCGAGCGAAACTGCTGATCGGCTAGGGCAGCCATCACCTCTCGCCATCCATAGCTTTGGGACGGCAACCCATGCAGCAACAGCACAGGCGGTTTATCCGTGTCGTTGATGGGGAGGGCTTCACGATAAAACCAGGTGACAGAGCCAACTTCAATCGAATTTTCTGTAAGTGCCATCGGCGTTGCGGGTAATATTTGGGCGTTCGGAGCTGAGCGTTCGGTTCAGCAATCACCGAGCGGTAACGCAGAAGCTTACTGCGTGATGGGGACATCTCGCAAGGCCGATCGCTCCTATCCCACTGGAAAATATCTCAGAGAATATCCCAGGGGTGCAGTTTTGGTAGTCCTCTATTGATATAGCAATCCTATTTGGATTGTGAGAAGGATTCCGCAGGAATCCTTCTCAC
>CAYSIR010000071.1:0-4299 GCA_964431105.1 uncultured Leptolyngbya sp.
GCCCGCTTTGCTGACTGAAGAATAGTTGATCCAGCAGCGCGATCGTTTGGGGCCCGGCAACTCCATCTGATACTAACCCCTGCGATCGCTGAAATGCAATGACAGCATCGCGGGTTGCAATGCCATACTCCCCATCTACCCTGCCACTGTAAAAGCCGAGGGCTTGGAGCTGTGTTTGTAAGGCGATCACATCTCGGCCAGATTCTCCCAACTCCAGCAAACCATCTCCTGCCGACGGCAGGGAGGGGGCAGCAGGTCGAGATTGCTGGGCCGCAATAGCATCAGGGGCGCGCAGGGCGGCTTCAGTGCTAGGGCCAACGACTCCATCGGCTGCCAGACTGTTGTTGGCCTGAAAGGCAGTCAATGCTGATTCTGTGACCGCACCAAAATCGCCATCGATCGCTCCTTGGTAATAGCCCAATTCTGCCAGTCTTTCTTGTAGCGCAAAGACCCGACCGCCGCTGCTGCCTCGCCGGATGGCGGTTGAAGGACTGGCTGGAGCGATCGCTACACCCAACAGCGCCGCTTCTGTTGTGGGCCCGACGACACCATCAACCGGTAGCCCTTGGTCGGTTTGAAATTGCCGTACAGTAGCTTCTGTGAGATCACCAAAAAAGCCAGTGATGGGGCCGTCGTAATAGCCTAAATCAGCGAGTGCCCGTTGGATACGCACGACCGCATCCCCAGAGTCACCATTTTGCAATCGCCCAATCGCCTGACTCACATAGACGGGCGAGGTGGCCAGTGGCTCAGATGGCAGCGCTTGGGCTACGGCCGGTAGCATCAGACCTACTGTACTGATAATGCCGAGCGCTGCACCAATGGGCGATCGCTCTTTTCTCAAGCGTCGCGCACGCGATGAGGCTTGGCGATCGAGATGAACCGATGGTTGAGCGATCGCTAGACTGGGGTGACGTGCGTTGAAAACATCCATAATGGCTACTGCATGAAGTGGCAAGATTGGCGCAATCGGTCTGAATCCTTGGTATTGATCTATCCATTACGCAAAAGTCGCCAGACCTTTTGCCTCACAACCTTTCTAAGGGTTACTCAGAATCCTCATTTTTGAACGAAGGAATGCGGGTTTCAGCGAGATCTGCGTAATGGATAGGGTATTGATGGTGGATTCGATGGATTCGATGAACCTAGCAGCAGTGAATAACGTCTGTAAACGTCTGGCTGCCAATTTACAGGGGCGCGATCGGGCAACGTCCCCGACCTTCTCCTCATTTATACTCCAACTGTGGCTGAAGAGTCCCGTAAATATCATCCTCTAGCACTATCCGTAGCGGGTAGTCCTGCATTGCTCAGGATTTTGGGCGGCGTAGGTGTCGCCCGCACCACCCAAAATCCTTCCATCCACTACCCCGTAGCGTACTTCTTCACCTCTTTTTTCGGTCATCCTGCTTCAATATTCTTTAGCATGCCGGGTTTGTCTGACTATCGAAAGGCCATTCGATTTTGGTGAAGGTTGCGCTGTAGCGCATCCAGTTGCTCTAACTGCTCTCGCAAGCCGGGAAGCTGATTTTTATAGTTCACTTTGCGCTTGAGGGCAGCTCTCGCTAAATCGTTTTTGCCTTGGATAAGGGCGTGTTGGGCGACTCGATGCCATGCCTGGATTTCGGCGATCGCCCGGTCGTAACGGGATTGAATAGGCGCACGGGCGATCGCAATATTATTGAGAGCCTGGTCAAACAACGTTCGAGCCTGGTCTGGATTGGCCGATTGAGCCGCTTGCTGCACCAGTTGTTGCCGGTCGGTTGGGCTAAAGCCACTGAACCCAAAGCCAAATTGTCGGAGTTGCGCACTCTCGCTATGGCCCGTTTTGCACCAGGTCGCAAAATGTTCGCAATTATTCGTGAACAAGTCGTACTGTTGCTCACCCAAGCGGCTCTCTGCCCGATGAATGACTGCATCGGCAATGAAGCCTGTACGATACCGTTTGAGATGAATGCGATCGCTTCTAGAAAAGCTAGCCATCGTCACGCGACTGATGGTGGCTCGGTCATTGTCGGGTTTGCGATAGTGAATAACCGTCCCATCGCCACAGTCAATTCCATGATGCTCATACACTCCCTGCATTCCTGCGAAGGGACGCATAACGTAAATTTGATCCCCTCTTGCCATGGCTGATGACTCCGTTGCGCGTGCGAGGTAAATAGCTAGTGTTGTCAGTCGAGTGAGGCCCCGCAGGTTTGGGGTAATGAAGGACTAGGCGGCATCCAAACGTGGCGACTGGATGTTCATCAGTCTGATAGGTCGTCTGATAGGTCGAGCGATCGCAGTGCATCAGCTAATTCATCCGCCGATTGATAACGACGATCGGCAATGGGGTTGGTGAGGCGATCCAACACCGACACTAGGGAAGGATGTAACTCCGGAATCGCATCAGGATAGAACCGATAGCCCTGGTCGCGATCGCTATAAAAAGAGACAGGATTGTGTCCGGTGACGAGATAAGCCAGAGTGGGCCCCAGCGCGTATAGGTCTACCGCCGGCGTAGCACTCAAATCAAGCTGCTCTGGCGCGGTATAGGCAGTGCGTCCGGGTGGAATGCTCTGCCCTAGTGCCAAGGTTTTGACCATGCCAAAGTCTACTAAAGATAGCTTTCCATCGTCTGGGCAGATGAGGCTACTAGGACGAATGCCGCGATGCAACAGCGGCGGCGTAAACTCGTGCAGATAGGCTAACACCTCGCAGACTTCCAGCACACGGGCGATCGCTTGCTTGGGCGGCATGGGGCCATGCAGATTGACATAGCTCGACAGTTTTTCGCCCGGCATCAACTGCATGACTAGATAGGGCTGGATGCCGATCGAGAAAAAATTAAGCCAGCGGGGAAGCTGAGGATGGTTGAGTTGGTGTAGCGTTTCCCCTTCATATTCCAATGCCGCTGTCGCTTTGACATTGCCAATCCAGTCTGCATTGAGCGTTTTGAGGACATAATACTGCCCCTTATTCCAAGCTAGGTAGGTAATTCCAATATCTCCCTGACCTAGCACTTGAGTGACGTGATAATTCTCAACCGTTTGGATGACGTGATCCGGCTCTGCTGCCTGTGGCTCGGCGGCGCTGAGGGCGGAGCCTGTAATGGGGTGGCGCAGTTTGGTGGCCGCTAGGGTACTGACGGAATGCGGCTCGATTTTGGTGGGCTGAATCACCGTGGGGGGGTCGGGGGTCAGTTGCAGGTGGGGCGGCACAGGAATAACCCCTCTACGCGATCGCCCCCGAATATCTGTATCGGCTTCTTCTTCATCAGGAATGTAGACTGTGCCGCCAGTAGGGTCGCGGGTTTCGGCATCTGTAAGCTGATCGTTCAGTCGGTTATTCACCGGGCGATCGCTCGACACATTCGGTAAACTACCGAGTGCCTCTGCATCCAGCCGAATTTGAATATTTGGCCCCGACCGCGCCAGCCGAATAACAGCCCCATCTACGGCTGGAACTTGAGTAATGCGCTTCCCATCCAGGTAAGTGCCATTGGTTCCTAGGTTGACAATTTCCCAATCATCCCCCGTTCGGCGGAGTTCAACATGATGACGAGACACCACAGCACTGTAGAGCACCACATGGTTATCAGTGGAGCGACCAATGCGAATAACCGACTCATTTTCAAACGTCCAAACCTGAGCCGGAATCTGTTTAAGCGGTTGCAGAAGTAAAAGAGTAATCACACTGTCACAGTGAAAGCTAAACAGGGAAAGTGGTCAAATCTACACAAGAGCGTGCATCCAACAGGAATGCACCGACGGCGCTCAGTCAACAGTCATTGCAATCATTATGGCAGTACCGATGGGCAGGTAAAAGCAATTCAATGATCGCGATCGCCTCCTCTAGCCTACGAGAATTGGAACAAGAAAGTGACCTGATCGCCCTTACCGAGTGAAATGCGATCGCCCGGTCGCAGCCGATGGCGATTTCCCGTCGGCAAGGGTGAGTTGTTGATGTAAGTACCATTCGAGCTACCCACATCTTCAATGTAATAGACGTCCCCCTCTACACGAATATCCGCGTGAATCCGCGACACAATTTCAGAATTTGGGAAACCTGCCACATCAATATCGGGCGGCACTCGATCATTGGGTTTGCCGATATGAATTACATTGACGGATGAGGGAAGCTCAATAGTCTTATCAGTTTGAACGTGCAGAAGCTTAGCCGTTTGAAGCTGCAACTGGGTCGCCGCCGGAGCCGGACTCGCTGGGGAAGCCACAGGCGGAGATGGCTCTGGCGGGCTGGGCGGTGCAACCATTTCTGGGGGTTGCGGAACAGCCGCCTCTGGGGGTTGCGGAACAGCCG
>CAYSIR010000071.1:4399-14117 GCA_964431105.1 uncultured Leptolyngbya sp.
GCAACCATTTCTGGGGGTTGCGGAACAGCCGCCTCTGGGGGTTGCGGAACAGCCGCCTCTGGGGGTTGCGGAACAGCCGGCTCCGGTTTGCCCTCTGGTGGCGTCGCACTAGCGGACAGGTCAGCTCCAATTAAGGGTTCAGGCTCAACCAAGGGATCCGGCGCGATGGGGTCAAAGGCGAGGTCTGGATCAGCACCCACCGGAGCAGGCATCTCCATGCCCGGAGTAATCGTGGGCGGCACGGAAGCAGATGCCGCCGCATTGCTCAGGTCAAAGCCACACTGCCCGCAAAAACTTGCATCAGACTGAACCTTAGCACCGCAGCTTGGGCAGTCCATCGTGCTAGGGAGCGGGGTATAACAAGCTTCACATTGCACAGCACCGTCGGGGTTTTGATGGTTGCAGTTAGGACAAACAATCATGCAAGGTTCCTTCTCATTCGTGTTGTCAAACATCCAAAGGTTCAGGGGATCTGACGAGCCTGAAGTTTAGATGAGTCCCCCATAGAATAGATGAGTGCCCCATCAGTAAACAACCAGCGGAAAACTATAAACGGACGTGGGTGGGTGGCGCTGGAGAAGAATTGAACGAAAACTCAGCGATCGCAGCAACCAAGTCGTGGAATCAGAATAGTATGAACAGATGCTAAGCAATCAACGCCTAGATGCTAAGCTACCCCGAATCTAGCAAATCTTAATCTGAAACTGACACAATGGGCCGTCCCAATTATAAAGATCATCCTTGACTGCGAAGATCACAACAGAACCCATCCGTCACCTTAGAAAAGTCGTTTGCTTGCGATCGCTATCGCCACTGTCCAAGGAACAATTTCCCAGGAATTGCCAGGAAATTAAACATTGGTGCCGCTGCTGTATTAACCGACAAGGCTTCTGCATTGGCCGCGAAAGCCGCTTACAGGCTTCTAGATAATGGAGTGGTTAAGTCCCCTGCCCGCTACTTCCATATTCCACTTAAATGGAAGAAATGGAAGCATCAAGCAATCATTAATGGATTATCAGGTCGTTCTCCATTGGTCATGATTTTTGGATGGTGTAGACATCACCCATACCGCCAAAAGCTCATGACATGAATATCGCTATCGGTTGTCAGAAATAATTGAGTCAAATATTGAGTATTGAGTGAAACGAGAGAATTAACGGGCGAGTGACCGGTCGCGTTTTGCGTTGGGCAAGGAATAATTGATTCACATAAATAATTTGTAAGATTTTGCGAGAAACCCAGCATTGAGTGTGCGCAGGAGAAAACGATCGGCTATCTTAAATGGTGACTACTTTGGGACAGGTGTGAGGAAAGAAAACGTTATGTTTCGTAACTTTGTATTCAAAGTCCTAATAGCGCTTCCTGCGACAGGATTAGCGCTTCTGACTACGTCGCCATCGATCGCGGCTGACCCGTCTTCTGAGCTGCTAGAGCGCGATCGCACCGACTACGCAACAGATACAGAACAATGGCTTTCATTGAATGATCTGGATGCACTCAGCCTTGAGACCGATACAACGCCGACTGAAACCGCGATCGCAACCGATCGCCCAGTCGAGCCACCGACCGAACTGCCATTAGAACCAGCTTCAGAACCAGCACTAGACACCGCTACAGTCCATACCCCAGCCAGTCAACTCATTGTTCCAGCGAACGACGAGTCCCCCTCCAGTAGCAGCATGGCTCAGGTGACTTCTGTAACCCAGTTGTCAGATGTTTTCCCAACCGATTGGGCTTACCAAGCATTGACCAGCCTGATTGAACGATATGGCTGCATTGCAGGGTATCCTGACGGTACATTTCGAGGCAACCAACCCCTGTCCCGCTATGAATTTGCGGCTGGGATGAATGCTTGTTTAGAAAGCCTTAACGTTGTTGGATTGGAGTCTGGAGACTTATCAACCGTTGAGCGCCTACAAGAAGAATTTGCCTCTGAGTTAGCCAGCCTGCGCGGCCGAGTCGATGCGCTAGAGGCACGGACGGCTGAACTCGAAGCTAACCAATTTTCAACAACGACAAAACTTAATGGACACGCTATTTTTGGTGTCCAAGCGGTTTTTGGCAGCGATGATTCCATCCCCGACCAAAATGACAACGGCACGCTGGATGACCAGATGACCTTTGGTTATCGCGTGCGGATGAATTTTGACTCTAGCTTTACGGGGCGCGATCGCCTCCGTGCGCGGCTACAAGCCCGAGACATTCAACAATTTGAAGTTGATCCAATTGGTTTCTCCTATGGCGGCAGCTCTGGTGGCAACGTTACGCTAGACAACTTGTTTTATGATTTTCCGCTGACAGATAACATTGACGTTCGCATTGGTGCCAACAGCCTCTCCGTCGATGACTTCGTTGCCAGCACCATCAGCCCGCTAGATAGTTCGACCGGCGGCAGCATTTCTGCCTTTGGGTTCCCCCCTCAGTACGACGTTGCGGCTCCTGGCGATGCCGGGGCTGGCGTTATCTTCCAACTCAGCAATAATCTGAGCCTGGATTTGGGGTACACCGCTGGTGATGCTGCCAATCCATCAGACGGGAATGGACTGTTCAATGGCTCCTTCGGGCTTATCGCTCAGTTAACCTATCTTTCAAGCCGTTTGGATGCAGCCCTCACCTACATTCGCTCCTACGATCCAGGTGGGTTTGCTTCCATTCAGCCGGAATCGGCGAACACCTACGGATTCCAGGTGAACTACCGCCTCAATAGGAGTATTGAACTGGGTGGCGGCTTGACTTACATCAGCACTGATGTGTTTGACGGCAATGATACCGATGTAGACATTTGGAGCTATCAAGCAACGCTGGCCTTCCCGGATTTGCTTGGGGATGGTAACTTAGGCGGCATTTTAGTCGGCGTTCCGCCCCGCATTGCAGATGTCAGTGTTAATGGCAATCGCATTCCTCCCCTAATTGAAGATGCGTCCTTGGTTATTGAAGGGTTCTATCGATACCAAGTGAACGATCGCATTTCCATCACACCCGGCATTATTTGGATTGTTGATCCTGGTAACAATAACGATTTTGAAGACACCGTCCTTGGTGCTGTGCGAACGGTTTTCAGTTTCTAAAGGCCCTCCAAGTGGGAACTCCGGATCTTGGTTCTACGAAATTTTCGTCAAGTGTCAAACTGCCTCACACGGTTGGGGCAGTTTTTTTTTGGAACGTTAGCACTGCACGCTGATGCTCACAAACGCTTCTGAATCGGGGGCACAAGTGGCTGTCTTACGGGAGACAAGTCGGAGGTTGACCCGCTCGATGCTTAGGGGTTAACCAGTTTGTCCAGTTGAGCTTTATGAGAGGCATGAGACCGCGATCGCGCATGACCCAAACCGGAGCGCCATGGCAATGACAAGAATGAGCCATGACAGGATTGACAGGATTGACAGAACTCAGGCTATGGCATTCAGCAGATAGCTCAAACGCTTTTATATCCTGAGTAAAATGGCTATTGCTATATTTTTGGAATCCAGCAAACCCCAGTGGAGAACCGGGGTATAATGATTTTAAGCGATCGCATTGGTTCCACCCTGCCCTTGTCTGTGCAACCGGATTCGGCAGATCTGGCTCGACCTCTTGCCCAAATATTGCCAGGTAGCGGTTAAAGCAGCGAGTTGGTGATGTTGGCATCGTGCATTATTCTTTGGAGCGGCAGCGTTGAGTTGAAGATCTATTGATTGCGATCGTCGAGTGCTGGATCGGTTAGGTGTCTACGACGCAGTCTCGCGAACTCGTCTAGCTCTGTTGTTTAAGTCTCATCTAGTCCCACTGTCACGAGTAGCGCTTGTGGAACTTTCCTGTAAAACTGAGTATGCCCTGCGGGCGCTGATAGAACTGGCGGATCACTATAATCTGGGCGCGCCGCTGCAAATTCGGCAAATTGCATCCGAGCAAGACATTCCCGATCGCTACCTTGAGCAACTGCTGGCAACCCTACGGCGATCGGGAATTGTGAAAAGTCAGCGTGGCGCAAAGGGCGGATACCTGCTCACCCGCGATCCTTGGCAGATTACCCTATGGGACATTGTTAGCTGCATTGAAGGCTTGGACAATCCACAAACGGTTGATGACGCCGCTAAATCAGTTGAATCCATCGTTGTTCTTGAAGTGTGGCAAGAAGCCTGCCAAGCTGCCGCAGCCGTTCTTCAGCGCTATACTCTCCAGGATTTGAGCGATCGCCGAGATTCTCGCCAGCAACGGAACCTGATGTATTACATTTAGGATTTTCTTCAACCGTCTACTCCCAGCTCATGGCTTGGATGCCACAAATTAGGATCGATGGGTGGCAGCAGCCGATGCAGATGAGCGATCCAATGGGGATGCCTACGAACATTACAGTTCATCGCAAATTGCTCACCGACGCTAAACAGGAGTACAGAATCGTGCCATTCTAAAGAGACGATTCATTTGTATCTCGTAGGTAAGTGACTCAGCAGCACAGCCGTTAGCAACACTTTCCTGACCCTTCTATCTCCCCCTCCGTCAACATTACTTGACGTTAATGACCTCTTAACCTCGATTGATGACTATGCGTATTGCCCAGAATGTAACCGAGCTAATTGGACACACCCCTCTCGTTCAACTCAACCGGATTCCGGTGGCAGAGGGCTGTCTTGCTCAAATTGTCGTCAAGTTGGAAGGCATGAATCCATCAGCTTCGGTGAAAGACCGGATTGGGGTGGGCATGATTGACGCGGCGGAAAAAGAGGGACTGATTACGCCTGGTCGGACGACTTTGGTTGAGCCAACCTCCGGTAATACTGGTATTGCTTTAGCGATGGCGGCAGCCGCCCGGGGCTATACGCTAGTCCTCACGATGCCGGAAACGATGAGTTCAGAGCGACGGGCGATGCTGCGCGCCTATGGAGCCAAGCTGGAATTAACGCCTGGCAGTGAAGGGATGGGAGGCTGCATTCGGCGGGCGCAGCAAATTGTGGATGGCTTGCCGGATGCTTATATGCTGCAACAGTTTCGCAATCCGGCTAATCCACGCATTCATCGTCAAACGACAGCGATCGAAATTTGGGATGATACGGATGGGCAGGTGGATATTCTGATTGCAGGAGTTGGAACGGGCGGAACGCTGACAGGAGTGGCGGATGTGCTGAAGCAGCGTAAATCTGGTTTTCAGGCGATCGCCGTTGAACCTTCCAACAGTCCGGTATTATCGGGCGGGCAGCCGGGATCGCACAAAATTCAAGGAATTGGGGCTGGATTTGTGCCGGATGTGCTGCGAGTGGATTTGATTGATGAAGTAATAACGATCGCTGATGATGATGCGATCGCATACGGCCGCCGCTTAGCCTGCGAAGAAGGATTACTGTCTGGAATATCGACCGGTGCTGCCCTAGCCGCCGCGATTCAGGTTGGGCAACGTCCTGAAAATGCAGGCAAATTGATTGTGCTGATTCAGCCTAGTTTTGGAGAACGATATCTCAGCACACCGCTGTTTCAAGATCCAGAATTATTAGCAGCCACGGTTAGCTAATCACTGGCTGCCGTTTAAGGGTCACGCTGTGTCTAAACTTACACCAGCCCGTCATGCACTATGGAAACGGGTCAGGATCATTAATGACGCACTCACCGCCCCAAAATCCGCCAACGGTCTGGCTATGAACTGGCGATGAAAGGGAGTTGCGATTGAATGAATGGCAGCCCCCAGACAATTGACACGCCAGTGCAGTACGGCATTACCGGGATACAGCATTCAGGGCAGCCCGCCGCTTCCGTTTGTTTAGCCGAGTAGGTAGTTCTCTATTGGTCAGAAGTTTGGGCGGTGTAGGCGTTGCCTACACCGCCCAAACTTCTGGCATGAATACTACTCCATCGAGTATTCGTTTAATTGAGTAAAGAGACTGAATTGGGTGTTTTCAGTGAGGGTATGTTAAAACTATCCTCTCATGATGGCGAAGACTGAGGTTAGACCTATGGAACTTTCTGAAATGGTTGTTCGACTTGCAGTAGCGGTTGTTTGCGCTGGAATCGCTACGGTTATTGTTCCCCGCAAAATTCCCGGTAAGATTTTTGGATTATTTATCTTGGGTATTGCCGGAGTATTCTTTGGCGAATGGGCATTCCAGTTAATCCGCCAGCAATTTGGTATTGACCACGCCGCGTTGCGCTGGGGAATCAAAGAGGTTGCCATCATTCCAGCCGTGCTGGGTTCAGCCGTGTTGCTTTATGTTATTACGCTGCTGTTGAAGTGGGGAAAATACGAATAGCGATCGCTCCTTTTACGTCAGCGTTTCAGTGAGGAGCGTTTCAACGGGCGTTTCGGTCAGCATTCACTCAGGCTGCACGTTTTGACCAATGCGCGGTTCATTCCCTGACAAAAGCCGCTGAATGTTGGAGCGGTGGCGCAAAATAACATACAGTCCGCCGATCGCTGCCATCAGTTGAAATGGGAAGGGTTCTTGGAACACCAGCATCAAAACAAATCCAACCACTGCCGCGCTAATTGAACTGAGCGATACAAACCGAGATAAGGTTAGAACCGTACAGAAAGTGACCAGCGCTCCAAGCCCCACTGGCCAAGCTAAGCCCAGAAAAACGCCAAGCCCAGTCGCGGCTGACTTGCCGCCTGTAAACCGAATCCAAACCGATTTACTGTGCCCCAAAATTGCAATCAGTGCTGCCACTGTAATTAGCCAAGGATGCCAGCGGGTGAGGTCGAGGGTGGCTGGCATCTGATCCAAAATGCCGGGCAGCAAAACAACGCCACGAACTAACGCGATCGCTAGGGCACCTTTCAGAACATCCACCAACAGGACAGCGATCGCGGGTTTAGTGCCCAACACTCGAAATACATTAGTCGCTCCTGTGGATTTGGAGCCATATTCACGAATGTCGATACTTCTCAAAACGCGCCCCGCAATGTAGCCCGTCGGAATCGAACCCAAAAGATAAGCCGCTACCAGTAATACAGCGCACAGGGCAATCCACGCAACCATCTGCCATCCCCTAGACATTCAAGCAGTATCAGTCTACACCGATTTTCTGCACAACCAAACGAGATGTTGGAGAAGACTCCCCAAAATTGGGCGGCGACAGACCCATGGGCATGGGAGAACGCTGTTAATAAAATGTAGGACGGTTGGGGTCTGGCGCGAACGCCAACCACAGCGGAAACTCCAGCACCGAGAGACTAATTTGTTCTTCTGCTTCATCGATAATAATGAACGGAAGATCACCCTGACGCAGGATGCGATCGGCCCGCTGCGCCAGCGGTTCTGCGGATTCAAACAGCACTACACCCTGTTCTGAGCCGAAATCTGCCCGTGAAATGCCAAGGCAATCTTGTAAACCACGCCGCCATTCACCCAATCGTTCAGGGCTGTTGGCTAGCACCAATACACGGGTGCGATCGCCATACAGCACATTTAAAACCGAAGTAATAGCCGATGAAATTAAGATATTTTGCAGCCGCGATCCAATGCTCCGCAGCGCTCCTCGTCCGCCCTGTTCAAAAAACCATTTAGACACTCGCTCTGCATGAACTGGCTCAAACGTGCGGCGCAATTGCCACGGTGGGCCGTAGTAATCAGGAGTGGTGCGATAGCGATCGAGCAATTCACGAATTCGACGCTGCTCGGCTTGAAATTTAGAGTCGGCAAACGTTGGACTTGCAGCCTGCGCCTCCCTAGGTTGGGCCGATGCATCTCTTACCGCTACCGGCTCACTGGGCGACGGTGGCACTGTAGGAGACTGCAATTCAAGTTGCTCAGCCGCCGTTGCCAAATCTTGCAAACTGCCCACTAAGTAGTCCTTGAAGCCCTGCACTCGAATCGCTAGGTCTTGAGAGACTCCAGCAAAACTGGTGCGCATTTCAGCTTTGATGCGTTCCTGTCGTCGTTCGAGTTGCTCGACAGCCACCTGAAGCGTCTGTTTTCGCTGTTCGAGTTCAGCTAGCCCATCCTGGATAACACGACCCATCGCTCGCTGGGCATCTACAACCTGTTCTCGCATCATGCGATGGTAGGACGCTTGCAGGGCGTCAATTTCTTGACGAAGGCGCTGTTCTTCACGGCGAAGATCGGCGACGCGCTGTTCGGGGGATGGGGACGGCGACCGATCGCCCATTAGTGTGGATCGACTGCTCGTTTGATCGCCCGTTCGGTTCGAGGTGCGACGGCTCGGCTGATCAGAGGAGCGCTCCGCAGGACGGGCAGAGGACGGCTGGGGCGATCGCCCGCTGTTGCCAAGGGACAAGGGAATGGGGTCTTGCTCCGAACTCGGATTGCGCTGAGAAGGGGTTGGCGTATCTGGACGGTCTGGGCTTGATTCCGGTGGATTGCGATCGCCCGATGCAGCAGACGAGTCAAGATTTAGCGGTTGGTCAGGGTTCATAAACTCAACAAAACAAGTAGCGCCAGTTATTCACATCATCAACAGGGCAGTCATCTCAAGTGGTTTCGATGACTTAACCTAGGGTTGCATCCTCTCACAGCTTTAACGCTCTCTCCCAAAACAGATACTAAGGACACATATCTCAAGTCCTATCTCAAGATGCTGCATTGCCCCTTTCCCCAATTCTGGGGGAAGACCCGTATTGAAGTCCCCCAGAATTCTATGCATTACGCAAAAGTCGCCAGACCTTTTGCCTCACAACCTCTCTAATGGTTACTCAGAATCCTGGTTTTTGAACCAAGGAATGCGGGTTTCAGCGATATCTGCGTAATGGGTAGCAGAATTGAGGGGTTTATAGGGCGAACAATGCTAAACGGTGTTACGGGCAGCTTGTGCATACTTAGCAGCCTAACAGCCAAAAGACTTTGAATCCGGTCGCTCGCCTATTTTGCGATGCATTGTGCAAAAGTCACCCAACCTCTGACCTCCAACGTTCTCGTAGTCACTCAGAGGCTGCATTTTCGAGGCAATGCCGGTTTGAATCAACGCGGACTTTTAAGTTCTGCGGGACAGCATTTCGGGAAATAGAGGATGCGGGGCAGATTTACATAGGATGCTTTTGAGATGGGTCAGTTTCCGGAAGCATTCGGGTCATCGGCGATCGGGCAGCGGTCAACCAAACATGCCTTGAGCTGTTGGGCATTGAACAAAATCGGCAAAAAGTGAATGCTGTTCACTTCTTTGAAGTAGAACAAAACCGGGAATGACGGCCAAAAAATAGCCCAATTTTGCCATTCTGCGTAGGGAAAGCGACGAATGAGACGATCGCCCCGATAAATGTCAAGTGCGGTTGCCGTGAAATATAGACGCAGCGTCATGGCTTGGAGCAGCAAGAACAGCCCAAACAGCGCGATCGCCCCACTCAGCCAAATTTGAACCAACGCTAACGGTGCAGCCGCCAACACCAGCACAATTGGGATGGCGTAGCTTGGCGATAGCATAGCAGTATCATCCGCCGGTTGGGTGGTTGGGGTAGCCTGGGGTGCAGTCACAGCATTCAACTCCTTCAAAGTAGGTCAAGTAAGGCGATTCCAAACAAAGTGATTCTAGATGGTGATTCTAAAGGGTGATTCTAGACACAGACCCTAGAGGGTAATGCTCACTGCTAGACAGAACCGCCCTAGGGGGAAAGCCGTCATCAGCAGGGGCGCGATCGCAGGGATCGTCACTCGTGAGCCAAAGCCATGCCAGGGAGGTCCTGTAAACAAGACTCTCTCGATATGGTTCAATGAATTGTCCGGCATGGATTGTCCGGCATGGATTGTCCGGCATGGATTGTCCGGCATTGTCTAGGTGTGAGTTGCCCAAGTGCCCC
>CAYSIR010000071.1:14217-17490 GCA_964431105.1 uncultured Leptolyngbya sp.
ATTGTCCGGCATGGATTGTCCGGCATTGTCTAGGTGTGAGTTGCCCAAGTGCCCCGGACATTCACGGAAGACAGCTTGCAAACGTTCCCCCAGTAGTTTTAATTCTAAAGGGTCAGGCTCGTCCGGTGCGATCGCTCCGACAATCTTTTGTCCCAATTGGCATGAAATGGATAAAAGCCATGAAATCAAACTCAGCCAGGAAAGCCCCATGGATTCAGGCAATCCTTCAAGATTCTAGAGTTCAGCACTTATTTGAGCGATCGCAGCCCTATCTATTTTTGTTGCCAGCGCTAATTGTGCTACTGCTGACCGTTTTTTGGCCCGCACTCCAGGCATTTTATCTTAGCTTCACCCTCTATGAGTTTGACATTACCCAACCGCCCCAGTGGATCGGATTTGATAATTTCCGCCGATTGTTTCGCGATCCGGTCTTTTGGAAAACATTGACGAATACGTTTATCTATCTATTGGGGGTTGTCCCTATTTTAGTCACGTTGCCGCTAGGCTTGGCGATTCTTGTCAATCGAATGCTGCCCGGTATTCACTGGTTTCGGGCTGCCTATTACACGCCGGTGATTATTTCGATGGTGGTGGCGGGCATTGCTTGGCGATGGCTTTATTCAGAAACGGGGTTATTCAATCAATTACTGCGCTGGCTTCGCTTATCTGAAGTAGGCGTTCCGTGGCTCACCAGTCCAAACGTTGCGCTCTATAGCGTTATGGTGGTTACAATCTGGAAAGGGCTAGGATACTATATGGTCATTTATCTGGCTGGATTGCAAAGCATTCCCCATGAACTCTATGAGGCAGGCGCGATCGATGGTTCAGATGGCTGGCAAAAGCATTGGGACATTACAGTGCCTTTGATGCGTCCTTACCTGCTACTGGTGTCTGTTATTTCGGCGATCGCGGCTACCAAGGTTTTTGAAGAAGTGTATGTGATGACCAAGGGGCAACCGCTGAACAGTTCAAAAACGATTGTTTACTATGTCTACGAACAGGCATTTGAGAACTTAGAAATTAGCTATGCTTGTACAATCGGACTCGTGTTATTTTTGGTTATCCTCGTGCTGTCGCTAGTGCGCCTGAGCCTCGATCGCCCAGCTTAGCGCCCTGTGGATGGTGAGGCGATTCTTGCGCCCTTGTCGTCAATTGTTTTATCCATAGCCGGTCTCAAAGGATCGCCGCCTCACTCTAGGGTTGGGCGAACTTGGGCGCACTGAGTTCCGGCAAGACAATAATATAGTGCGGATTGCCTTCCACCATTTGCAGGGTTAGCTCACCGCCATGCAGCTTGGCTAAATGTTGACTCAGTTCAATGCCTAGAGATTGCCGAGGTGGAAGTGTGCGATCGCTGCCCTTCACAGATGATTGAGACATGGGCTGATTTTTAAGCGTGTAGTTGGTCTTATCCAATGTTTGATTGGATGAGTCTGAGGTTAGCGTAACGTCTGCTCTTAGTTTGGCCATTGACCAATTTTGCAGCCCATCATCCAACCAGGGATGAGATGCTCCAATTAAAATTATCATCTGATTATCTTTGCGGGCTACATGAACATTGATCGAACTGTCAGTAGCTGTTGACTGTAATAAACAAAAGACTAGGTGATACAGCATTTGGCGAACTTTATCTTTATCCAGAAACCACAGGCGATTCCCTGGCTCAATGGAAAGCTGAATTGAAATGCCGCGCTGTTGGGCAAGCGCTTCCAGCGGTTGTAATGCCTGTTGTCCTAGCATTTCCATATCCACAGATGACAGATCCAGGGAGCGATCGCGATCGCTCAAGTTGCCCAGTTCCAGAATTTCATTCACCAGTGTTAGTAAATATTGACCACTGGTGTAAACGACATCTAAATATTCCTTTTGCTTATCCGTCAGCGTGCCATAGATGCCGCGTTGCAGCACACGGGTCATGCCCATAATGGATGTCAGCGGCGTAGTTAAGTCTTGGGTCATCTGCACTAACAAATCAGTGCGAATGGCGGTAGCGGTGCGCTGAGGCGGTGAGACAGATGAGTTAGGACTGGGGGTGGGCGGCCCGATCGCCGCTGATTTCGTGAGCGGAACCAACTGACGCTGTGCCAAGCGATCGCGTTCATACTCGCTGATGCTCCAGCGGGCAATCATTTCCAGAAACGCAACATCTTGGGGTGTGAACGATCGCGGCGTCAAATCCATCACAGCTAACGTTCCCAAGCATAGACCTTCGCGATTGAGGAGCGGCACGCCCAGATATGATCGAATGCCATACTTCACTAATAGACCGTCTTTATACTTGGCATCTAGGGTGGCATCATCAATCGATACTGCTCTACGGCTCTGCACCACTTGGGCACAGAAGGCCTCTTGGCGCGGTAATTGACGAGTGGCCGCTAGGTCATTCATTAACCCTAGTCGAGATAGACCCAGCGCGTACCGCAAAATCTGGCGATCGCGCTCAATCAGCCCCAAGATACAAATCGGTGCATTGATGAAGTGAGCAGCCGTCTGGGTTGCTTCCTCAAAGACGGGCAAATTTTCATGATCCAATAACCCCGATTCAGCCAGTACGTGCAGGCGGCGCTGTTCATACTCTGGATCATGAGATGGGTCAAATCTAGCAAACATATTGGTTTCCGGGCTGAGCATTATCCCCCCCACTGGATTGCGATAATTATCGGCTGAAGTCGTGCGGCAAAGCTAGCCGCAGAGTATTGGTCTGAGTCACCAAACACGGAAAGGCGGCTGGCGCTGCGAATCATACAAGAATAAGTAACAATGGGTTGCTGGTTGAACAGTGTCGTTTTGATGTCCATCTATTGTGAAGCGGCGGCCAACCCAAAACCTTGAGCTGCTCTTGCTGAACGGGGCGGCGATCGCCGGGGGGCAGCTAGCGTGTATCGTTGGATTTGGTTAGTGTAGCGCTGGTTTAGTCGTTCGGTGTTGGTTTGGTGTTGGTTCAATATTGATTGTCATACCTCATGAATAATGAATGGCGGTATCTGCTAGAGAGGGCTAGGGAGGGCCAATTTGCAATGGAGTTTATAGCAGAATTGGCAACATTAGGATGCACTCGACTCGGTTGGCCGTTCCCATGGTCTTTCGACATGAGATTCCTATATAGAGTGCCCTGGAGCTGTAACCAACCAACAGGACGATCGCAAAACCGTTACATTTCCGTGCCTGTGGCCATGATGGAGATGGGGAGCATGTTAGATTTGTATCCCTCCTTCTCTCAGCTTTGGGCTACTAAGTACACACATTTCCAGTGCTTCCTACAAACTGCTGCAT
>CAYSIR010000072.1:0-14436 GCA_964431105.1 uncultured Leptolyngbya sp.
TGCCAAGCCATAAGACTATCGAAAACTGTTAAGTCAGGTGGGCAGTTTTGGCACTGTCGTTGATAATGAGAGCGGTATGGGGCTTGTGTGATCCAATTAAGCGATTTGCAAGTTCAAACGGTCGAGTTGTAGGACAGTCTGTGGCGAAATCACAAAATCAATCACAAAACCGTTGGATGAAAACGTTGATCCTCGGCATCGCGGTCGTTGCGTTTGCCGGGGCGATGGTGGTCTTGCCCTTTGCGGGCATTCTCCAAAGCCGCCAGACAGAGCCATCCGCCGCTGATCCCGGCGTTCAGGTGGGCCGCCAGGAGGAACTTGAAGCCCAAGCCAACGGCTATGAACTCGTCCTCGATCGCGAACCGGATAATCAGACGGCCCTGCGGGGATTGCTAGAAGTACGGTTGGAATTGGGCGACATTGAAGGAGCGATCGCTCCCCTCGAACGCTTGGTTGAACTCAACCCCGCACAGACAGACTATGCGGTGCTGTTGGCTCAGGCCCATGTGCAAAGTGGCGATCGCGAAGCTGCTGTCCAGGTCTATCGAGATATCTTGTCATCCCAGCCCGGTAACATGAACGCGCTACAAGGATTAGTGGCGCTATTGGTGGAGCAATCCCGTCCAGAAGCCGCGATCGGTTTGCTAGAAGATACGCTGAAACTGTCAGATGAGGCCAATCAGGTTCAGCCGGGCAGCGTGGATGTTGTGTCGGTACAGCTTTTGCTGGGTCGAGTTTATGCTGAAGTCGGGCGTGATGACGAAGCGCTATCGGTGTACGACGATGCCATTGTTCAAGATGAACTGGATTTTCGCCCTGTTCTAGCAAAAGCAATCGTGCTGCAATCCATGGGTCGCATCGACGAAGCCCAACCGCTATTTGAGCAATCGTCAGCGATGGCCCCCGCTCAATATCGCGATCAGATTAACCAATTTGCGGCTGGCGAATCAGCAGAGGCGATCGAAGATGCCGCAGAGCTAGAGGATGCCGAAAGTGTTAATCCTGAACCCGATGCATCGGCAGCATCGGAGGCTGCTGAATAGGGGAGCGCGACGGCGACAGGCGATCGCCCATTCGTTACATTTATCCGATTGTTCAGAACATCCTCAGTATGAGCCAGTATCCGATGGACTTTGCTGATTTCCAAGTCTTTGATCAAGACCTATCGACCGCCCAGCTTGATACTTATTTAAATGCAGAGGCGATCGCAGTTGACACCGAAACGATGGGATTATTGCCCTGGCGCGATCGCCTGTGTCTGGTGCAACTGTGCGACTGCGATGGGCACGGCTCCGTCGTTCGTATTATCAAGGGTCAATCCATCGCCCCTAATCTCAAAACCTTGATGGAACAGGACACAGTGACGAAGGTGTTTCACTTTGCCCGCTTTGACGTGGCCACCCTGAGCTATCACCTAGGCATTGAGGTGAACCCGATTTTCTGTACCAAAATTGCCAGCAAGCTGGCGCGAACTTATACCTCCCAGCATGGACTGAAAGCGTTAGTTGCCGAGCTAGAAGGGGTTGAACTCGACAAAAGCGCCCAAAGTTCAGATTGGGGAAATGTGCATCAGTTGAATGATGAACAACTTCAGTATGCGGCAAATGATGTGCGCTATCTGCTGAGTGCCCGGCAAAAGCTGATCGAAATGTTAAAGCGGGAAGAGCGCTGGCAACTGGCGCAGGATTGTTTTCACTGCTTGCCGACGATCGCGATGCTGGATCTCTTGCACTACGACAAGATTTTTGAGCATTGAATTGCCGATGTTTTATCGCTAGCGATCGCCCGTCACCTGTTCCGCCCGCTCAAACGACACCAGCGCCCCATCTTCGTCGCCCAAAAATCGCAGCGCCATGCCCCGTTCGGCCCAGGCGTTGGCGTGGCTGGGGTTGAGGGTTAGCACCTGATCGTAGGCGGCGATCGCGTCGTTATATCGATCCATTGCGAGGAGCAATCCAGCCCGCTGATACCAGGCATCGGTTGAGCGCGGCGCTAAGGAGACAAGGCGATCGCGATCGGCGAGTGCTTCGTCTAGCTGCCCTAGGATTTGGTAGGCCAGGCTGCGGTAATGCAAACTATCTTGCACCATCTGGGATGAGGTGGCGTGTTTTAAGGCTTGGTGATAAGCCGCGATCGCTTCGGTGGGCTGTCCGGTGTGGTGCAACAGGCGGCCGTGCGTGAGCCAGGCATGGGCATGGGTGGCATCTAGCTCAGTGGCATGGTTTACGGCGGTAAGGGCTTCGGGGAGGCGATCGAGTTTCTCTAGGGCGATCGAACGCTGCACCCAGCTTTCCGGTTCGTTGGGCGCAAGGTTCACAGCCCGATCAGCGGCCGCTAAGGCGCGATCGGGTTGGTTGAGTCCGACATGGGCGGCCGCCCGCTGAATCCAGAGTTTGGCGCTGTCTCCTGACTGTTCAGCCGCTAGAGCGTGCTGAGTGGCAGCCAGGGCGGGATCATGCTGTCCCAATTGGTTCAGGGCATCGGCTTGGTGGAGCCAGGCCAGGGACGCATCGGGATTGAGTTGGGTCGCTTGCTGGAGCGAAAGCAGCGCATCTGAGGGGCGGCCATCATACAACAGCAGCATTCCATGATTGGCCCAGGCCGCCGCATAGTTGGGTTCCAGGCGCACGGCCTGCTCGTAGGCAGCGATCGCATCCTCATACTGTTGCTGTTCGGTTAGCACCAGTGCCCGATGATACCAGCCCACGGCGGCTGTGGTTGACTCCCACTGTTGATCCACCTCCAAGGCGCGATCGCTATCAGTGAGTGCTGCATCCAAATTACCCAGTTCCAAATGGGCCCGCCCGCGCAAGGTCAGCGCTAGGGAGTGATTCGGTGTGTCCGCCAAGATGGTATCAAATGCTGCGATCGCATCTGCGTAGCGTTCCTGTTGCAGCAAAATGATCCCACGGGTTTGATGGGCGACCAGCGGGGCACGATCGCCCCAGTTGAGATTAATATCCAGGGCGCGATCGCAGTCGGTCAAAGCTTTCTGCAAATCCCCCGCACCGCGATAGGCATTACACCGCTCGGTCAACACCAGGGATTGATTCGGTTCGCGAGTTAAGACATAGTCATAGGCGGCGATCGCGTCCTCATAGCGTCCCAACTGCATCAACACCTGCCCCCGCGCAAACCACGGCCCGATCTGCCGAGGCTGGAGGGCAATGGCGCGATCGCAAGCGGCCAGCGCTCGACCATACTGCCCCTGTTCAGCCAGCCGACGGCAGGCTGCCACCCAATCCTCAATCGTCTCTAGCGGCAGCGGCTCCACCGTTCCTAAATTGGATTCCAAGTTGGACACATTCAGGGCAGGCACCTGCGTGGTGATGCTATCCGGCAGTTCGGCGATGCGATCGGGGCGTACGGTGGGAACGGTCGGCGGTGTGGGTAGGGTGTGCTGAGCGTTTGCGACAGGGATCGTTTGAGAGTCGTCTGTGTTGGGCGATCGCGGGTTAGATGGAGTGGAGGTGGTTCCGGCAACAGCGACAGTGGGGAGACTGGCATTGTCTAAGCCGGAGCGGGCCGCGACGGTCACAACCGCTGGGGTGGCATGGGCGGCGATCGCCGCCGGGTCAATCGCTAGCCAGCCGTCGCTGGTGCGCTGTCGAATTTCAAAATGCAGGTGTGGCCCGGTCGAGTTGCCAGTATTGCCGACTTTACCAAGAATGGTTCCCGCTTCGACTCGGCTGCCCGGTTCCACCACAATGTCTGACAAATGGGCATAGAGAGTCTGATATTCGCCATGATCGACCACTACCGTCAACCCATAGCCACCCAGCCAATCTGTCGTCTTAACCTGTCCCGATCGCGCTGAGAAGACAGGCGTTCCGATCGCTGCCCCAAAATCAATGCCCTCGTGAAAGCGGCGATCGCCACTAACGGGATGCAGCCGCCAGCCAAACCCAGAGGTGATCGGTGCCGCGATGGGTAGCGGAAACCGCCAGCCTGCCGCCGGGTTGCCAGCCGCCGCCATCGCCGGACGCACAGAGGAAAACCGCACCACTTTCGTGGTGGTAAATTTGGGGAACGGGCAGCGGCGATCGCTTGCCGTAGCAACCTGCACCGAAGCCGGAACCGGCTCAACACTCGGCACTGCTGCTAAGCCCATGGTTTTCTGAACGCCCGCCATTCGTCCAACCATCTGATCCAATGATGCGATCGCCTGAATGTTGAACCGATGCCCGGCGGATTGGGCAATCGTTCGGTTTGCGGTCTGGGACGGGCGGGGCGATCGCCCACAGATATTGCGGGTAGCAGGCACATTTGATTCGGCTGAAGCCTGCCCTAGCGCGGATGGCAAACGGAGGGCACTGCCCGGATGTAAACGGGTTAGGGCTGTGAGCGGGGTGAGCGCAGCGGGGACGCGCTGGATCGACGAGATTGGCGCTGGCGCAGCAACGGGAGCATCTGTCGCAGCGGTTGGTGCAGGGTCGAGATCGGCGAGCGGTTCGGCAGGCGGTGCAGGAACAGTGAGGGGCGCGTCAGCAGCGGGGCGATCGCTCGATGATTCGATCAGCGCAGGGGATTCGAGGGTCTCGTGGGTGTCCGGCTCAGCCGTATCGGTCAGCGATTTCCCATCATCAGCCAATGCCTCTGCGTCTATGGTTTCCAAAGCCGATTCAGGCGATCGCTCCGGGAACGATTCAGGAGCCGCCGCCGCTTCTGGCGGTGCAACGGTCGTGACGGGCGCTGAAGGGCTGGACGCAGATTGTGGAGCGGTGGATGGATGACTGGCTGGGGGATTGGCGGCGGCGCTATCGTGAAGACCCCATGCGATCGCTGCTAAAGTGCAGGCTGTAACCTGTGACGCACGCATATCCGATTCTGTACTCCGCTGCAAGATGAGGGCTGGCGCTAACCCGATACAAGTCAGTCCAGATGATGTCTTTCTCCTACAGGGCGATCGCAGAAGGGTCAGGACAGACCACCCGTTTCGCCAGCCAAGATCCGCAAAAGCCTCAGTTCTCAATGAACCAAGGCTTTTAGAAATCGCAACATCGCGCCAATCGCGCGTTATGGTCGTAGCCATTTTGTTTAGAACCTAAGATTTTTTGTGAAGCGGCTCAGCCGCCCCACAAAAAATCCCTCAGCTCGCTGCTTAGCGCCATGTCTGAACATCGGGCAGCACATCAGTAATCCAGCGTCAGCATATCAAAAATGTCATTTTGGGGCAGCTCTGAGCGATCGGCTTTAGATGACTGGGGGGATGGAGAGTCCTGCCGCATGACTTCGATCGAATTTTCCAGCCCATTGACCTGCTGCTCCAGCACTACCAACCGCTGACTAATTTGGCTGCGGCGCTGCTCCAAATATTCCAACTCTTGCTCTAGCCGCTTTTTTTCAACCGTGAGTTTATAAATGTCTAAAAATGCGGCAGCCTCGGATTTTTGGCGCGGCATCGTACTGACTTTAGGGCGAATGGTGCGTTTGGCGGTAGGGCGGCGCATAGGGCAATCACATAAGGTTTATTCTTGGCGTTGCTGATTCCGGGGATGAATTTTAGAGCTAGACGAACGGCAACCAAGTTTCAATTCATCCCGCCATTCAGCAACATCTTATTCTCTTCTCCCTCCATCATGCCCCGTATCCGGAGGAGCGCAATCAGGGAAAAATCCCAACTTCGTGTTGCCCATTACAGCAATTCTGCGATCGCTCCTTAAAAATAGGATGTTTGCCTGCTCATCACACCCCGGCTGAATGGTATGAAACCTCGGATTATTGTGTGTGGCCTTGGTCGCACAGGGTATCAAATTTATAGTTTGCTGAAACAGCAAGGCGCATCAGTCGTTGGCATCACGGACGCACCCCTGGATGCAACCTACAAGCCTCAGCCAGATAGGGCAGGCGATCGCCCGGACGATGAGCCGACATCCGACATTATTATCGGCAACCTGCGCCATGCCGCCACGCTGATGGAAGCGGGGATTCGGGACGCGCATACGCTAGTGCTAGCCACCAGTGATGATGCCCTAAACTTAGCCGTATTGACGCAGGCCCGTGTTCTCAATCCCAACGTTCGCATCATCAATCGCTTGTTTAACAGCAGCTTGGGCGATCGCTTGGATCGCACCTTGCCTGACCATAACAGTATGAGTGTTGCAGCCCTGTCGGCTCCCATCTTTGCCTTTTCGGCCCTCGGCAGCGACATCATTGGGCAGCTAACCCTGTTCGACAAAACCTGGCCCATCCACGAAGAATGTATTGACGATAACCATCCCTGGCTAGGGCGGCCCCTCAGTTGGTTATGGGACAATCGCCATCGAATGTTGATTTATTACCTACCAGCCGATAGCCAGTTGGATCTCGTATCGGCGGTGCTGCAAGGGCAGTCCCTAAACGTAGGCGATCGCCTGATTGTGGCAACCCAGCCCCGGCCGCAGCCCCAGCGGCGATCCGTCTTCCAGCGGGGTTTGAACCTCATCGCCAGTGTGCGCCAGTTTCAGCTACACTTCCGGTCGGCGTTAATGGTGCTGTTGGGGCTGTTCGCTACGATTATGACCGCGACTCTCACCTACACCGTGGTGAATCCAGATATTTCCATCGTGGATTCGCTCTACTTTTCCATGGGCATGATTACGGGAGCCGGTGGAAATGAAGCGGTTGCCGAACAGGCCAATGCCATCGTTAAAGTATTTACGGCGTTGATGATGCTGGCGGGAGCCGGGGTGATTGGCCTCTGCTACGCGCTGCTGAATGATTTTGTGTTGGGAACTCGGTTTCGCCAATTGTGGGATCATGCCCGTGTGCCCCATCGCAACCACTATGTCATCTGCGGACTGGGCGGGGTGGGGGTGCAAACTGCGAATCAACTGCGGGCCAACGGCTGCGATGTGGTCATTATCGAGTGGGACAATAACAATCGGTTTCTCAGTGCAGCGCGATCGCTCGGTGTGCCGGTCATTCGGGGGGATGCCAGTTTGCCGAGTACGCTGGAGTCAGCCAACCTACAAAGCGCAGCGGCCCTGATAGCGGTCACCAGTGATGATGTCTCGAATCTAGAGATTGCGCTCACGGCGAAGGGGCTGCATTCCAAGCTGCCGGTCATTGTGCGCAACCAAGATCCCCACTTTGCGCCTCTGGCCCAAAAGGTATTCGACTTTGATGCGGTGCTGAGTCCGGCTGAACTCGCAGCGCCATCCTTTGCGGCAGCAGCGCTAGGAGGTCGCATCATCGGTAATGGCATGACGGCAAATACGCTGTGGGTGGCGATCGCTACCATTATTACCAGCCATCATCCGCTCTGTGGTCGTTCGGTTCAAGAAGCTGCGATCGCGGCTGACTTTGTGCCGCTCTATCTCGAAACGCAGCACCGCACCATTCACGGCTGGGGATTGCTGAATACTGACCTCAATGCTGGGGATATTTTGTACCTGACGATTCCCGCCCACCAGCTTGAACAGCTTTGGCGTACCCACCTAACACCGCTAGCGGTTCCGTTGCCCTAGGGCAACGGAACCGCCATGAATCGCCTAACATCCCACATTCGCCACATTCGCCACATTCGCCAAAATCGTCATCGGCTGTAGCGTTTTGAGATGAGCCAGTTGATCCGCATCGCGGGCTAGTAGCGCACCGGCAAACCCCAGGGAGTTCACAGGAATGCCCTCATAGCTCGATCGCGATCGCGGCACGATCATCATCCATTGCCGCGTCACCAAGAGATTGTAGGGCGGTGAGGTGGGGGTTGTCGGTTGAGGGGTGCTGAGTAAATCGAGATGCCGGGCTAGGGCCAGGTAGCGATCGCACAACACATCCCCAACTCTATCGCCATGCCAGTCCACATCGGTGAGGCGGGTAATGCCATGCCGAAATGGGAAGGGAGCCGTTGCGATCGCGGTATCGTGTTCATCCAAGACCGTCATCACCACAGGCATGATGGGAATTTCAGCCGCCAGCGGCACAACCTGCAAATGCTTATGAGGTTGGCTGGCCCCAGCCGGTTCCCCCGCATTGTAAAAGCCCAGACCCTCTACCCCAGACAAACATCGCCCCAGCGCCGCAAAATCAGCGATCGCTAGCCAGGATTCCTGCGGCTCAAACTCACGGGTAATGATCAGCAGGTGATGATCGACAACATTAAACTTGTTGAGCAAACAAACGTGGCTGGCGGAGAGATGCCCCACGCAAAGATTTTCATCGTAGGGCAAAAACGGATTGGCAGGTTTACCGGCGGCTTCTTTTGTCGCCTGTTGCGCTCGGTCTTTTTCCTTCCGCACCCAGTTACTGACAATGCGAACCAAAAAATGGATGCCGCTGCACTCCACCCGTTCGTAATGGGTCGGGATGGGATGTAGGGCCCCGCAGTCTAGGGCGTGCTGAGTTTGCGATCGCACCCGCTCCCATAAATGATCGGGTTGCAGCAAATTGGGCTGAGAGGAAGACGACTGATGCATAACAGGCATTCATGAACAACGGGCAGCTAGCCAAGGCAGCCTTGGCATCCATGTTTCAGTGTAGAGGGATTTGGATCGTAAACCGGCTGCCCTCACCCAGTGTTGATTTCAGCGTGAGCCGGCCGCCGTGTTGCTCTTCAATAATTTGGCGACTGATGGATAGCCCCAGTCCAGTGCCGCGCCCGGCTTCTTTGGTAGTAAAAAAGGGTTCAAACAGTTTGGCTTGGGTTTCAGGAGCAATGCCGGGGCCGTTGTCTGCAATGGTAATCGTGACCCAGGCATGGGCGATCGCCGTGGTGATGGAAATAGTATTGGGGTCAGCTTCAATTTCGGCATAGGTGCGATCGCGGTTAAGGTCATCAAAAGCATCGATCGCATTGGCCAGTAGGTTCATAAAAACCTGATTGAGTTGCCCCGCAAAGCAGTTAACATCAGGCACATCGCCATACTGTTTGTGAATTTGGATTGCAGGACGGTAAGACTTGGCTTTGATGCGGTGTTGCAAAATCAGCAAAGTACTGTCGATGCCATTATGAATATTGGCGGGCTGTTTTTCATTCGTATCCATGCGGGAGAAGGTTCGCAGCGAGGACATGATGTCGCGAATCCGCTGAATGCCCACCCGCATCGAAGATAGCAGCTTGGGAAAGTCTTGCAGCAGGTATTCTAAGTCAATGTCTTCGATCTTTTCGGCGATCGCATCCGGCGGCAGCGGCATCGCCTGACGATAGAGCGCCAGCAGCTCCATCAAGTCTTGAGTATATTCCTCCGCATAGGTAAGATTGCCGCTGATAAAGCCAACGGGATTATTGACCTCATGGGCCACCCCTGCCACTAACTGCCCTAGGCTAGAAATTTTCTCCGTGTGAATTAACTGCGCCTGGGTATGCTGGAGTTGCTCTAGGGATTCAGTCAAGGCTTGGGCGCGATCGCGTTCTCGCAGTTCAGACTGGCGCAACGCTTCGTTTTTGACCTGAAGCTCCATAGAGCTATTTTCCAACCGGCGAGAATAGGCTTGCAGGCTGGTATAAAGCTGAGCATTTTCGACGGAGATCGCAAGCTGGGTTAAGATAACGTTTAGCAATTCGCAGCGATCGGACGTAAAGGCTCCGGCCGTCAAGCGATTTTCCAGATACAAAATGCTGACTAATTTATCCTGTTTTAGGATCGGAAAACACAGCACCGATCGCGGTTTTTTAACTGTAATGTACTGATCGGCAAAAAAGTTGGGCGCATCGCAGGCATCGTCCAAAATCAGACGCTCCTGCGTATTGGCAACATAGTGAATCATCGACACCGGCAGCGATCGCTGATTCATGGGAGTATAGGTAGCGTTGACCGCCGTACCCATTTGATCAACCGTTTTCTCAGCTCGAATAATCCAGTTTTGCTCTTCCTTAAACAGAAATACCCCCCGCTGCGCGCCAGCATTTTCAATCGTGATTTCAATGAAGGTATCCAGCAAGTTGTCTAAGACAATTTCGCTAGAGATGGCCTGCGATGCTTTGACGACCGTGGCAACATCTAGCACATTGCCGTGGCGGGCGGTGGTGGCGGCGGTGGACGTGGTGGCGGTACTCCCAGAAGAGTAGCTATCGTGCAGCAGCACCGGGTTCAAAATATGGGCGTATTGCTGTTCTAGATGGCGTGTTTTGGCGATCGCCCCCCAGCGGGCATAGGTATAATAGGCATCGGTGAGGTACGCATTGCCAATTCGATCTTTCCCGATGGATAAATAAAAGACAGCCGCCCGTTCACAGGCGATCGCAGCCTCATGCACATACCCCTGCGCGGTTGCTCCCTCAATGGCGCGATCGTAGCCATCCATCGCTGTCAACACATCCCCCTGCAACTGGGCAATTTCAGCGGTTATCAAATCGGCCCGGTGTTGATAATTCATCGGAGCCATTTCGGCCCAGCGCTGCACCACCGGCTGATAGGCGATCGCTTTTTGTAGGAGCGTATGCGGAATAGACTCATGGGCCTGCTGGCTGCGCCCCAAAAATGCCAGCATTTCATAAAACCGATACACGCCCGCAAGCGCTAGCCCTGCACCGCTTTTGACATAGGTTTCAGCATTGAGAGCCGCCTCCACAGCGCGATCGAACTCCCCAAAAATACAGCCCAAGATCAGTTTACTGACGTACACCAAAAACAGCGCTTGATGGTATGAACTCGACTGCCATTTGGGAATCATGTCTTGCTCATTTAGCCCCTGCCCGCACAGCATTGTTGGCTCCTGGCTAGGAAGCTGAAGGTTAAGCGTAAGCTGATACAAAATTTGCGTGTAGTGCAGTTGCAGTTCTTGCTTCAACCCGGTCAACAACTCAAGATGCTGATATTGGGCATCGGCGACGTGTTCCAATGAAGTCCCCACCAAAAACAGGTGAGTGCAGTAATTCATGGCAGCATAGCTGGCAAAGCTCACGTCTCCGGTTTCTTGACCCGTTTGGATGGTTTTGAGGAGTGGATTGAGGGTGAGATGGAGCGGTTCCCGCCAGTGGCGAATGAAGGTTTCAAAAATTTGGTGGGTGCAGCACTCTAGCGATCGCACCCTGAATTGATCCAGCAAATGGAGCGCAATTTGACCGGCTTGATAGCCCTTATCCAAGTCATTCAGTAAGCTACAGAGCAGCCAGCCGTAGGCAGCATAGGCAAAAGGCGCTTGAACCGAATGACCGTGGGCTAGGCAGAGCTTGACCTGTGCCAAAATCAATCGATAAAACGTAGCGGGGTCGGCTTGATAGGCAGGAGAAGACACAAGCCGCATGATGCCCAGGGCGGCCAGGTAGCGCGGATCGGTCATTTCTGGAATGCTGTCGAGGCGATCGAGAGCGGGCAGGGGCAGGGCTTGGCTGAGGCGATCGCATTCTTCAATGCTGGTGATGTTGGGCAGATCGATATTAAGCTGCTTAAGAGCCGTCAATCCAGCGGCGATCGCCTCCCTCAGTTCCGACTGAGCCATGTGAATCTGAATTTTGATTTCGTAGGCCTTAGCTTGGTCGAGTCCCGGCCGCCCCCGCTCCTGGATGCAGCGTACCAAAGCGTGCGATCGCCTGTAGTCGGCAGCGAGGTAGGCGGCTTCAGCCGCTTGCAAATGCAGATTGAGGGCAAAGCCATAGGAGACTTGCCACGCTTTGGAGGGCAGCAGTTTGAGCGCAGTTCCCAGATAGTGCAGCGCTGATTGATAGGCCGCCGATGCTTTAGCCTTGCGCCCGGCTTTGAAGTTCCACTGCACCAACTGCCGCTGTTCCTGCGGTGTGGTGATGAGCGATCGCCCTAGGTTGAGGGCATTGACCGCATCAAACAAGACATCATCGATGCGATCGGATGACGTTTGTCTCAGCAGCAAACGCCCGACCTTGAGGTGAAGGGCGGCTTTGTGGTCATCGGGAATCAGGGCATAGGCAGCCTGCTGAATGCGATCGTGCAAAAACTGGTACGCCGTTTCGCCGTGGTCTGAGGGGTCATCGGCGGTGGCAGAGGGTTGAATGGGCAGCACCAGACCGGCCTGGGTCGCCTTCCATAAATCTTGCTTCACGGCTTCAGCCGGGCGTTGCTGTATTTGGCTGAGGGTGTTGAGTTCAAAGCGATTGCCCAAACAGGCCGCCATTTGAAGGGTAGACTGCACCGGACGCGGCAATCGGCGAATCGTGTGAACCATAAAGTCCACCACATTTTCGGTGATGGCTTGGGCTTGAATGTGGCGCAAATCCCACTGCCAGCGACGGGTTTCAGGATTAAACGTGAGCAGCCCGTCTTGATGCAGCGTTTTAATCAGTTGATTTAGAAAAAAGGGATTGCCCTGGGTTTTTTCGAGCAGCAGTTGGCTCAGCGGTTCGGCAGTGGGGCGATCGCACCGTAATACATCACAAACCAAGCTCACCACGTCATCCAGCGTCAGGTTATCAAGGGTAATAGCAGTGACAGTAATATGGGCTTGCCGCAGTTGATGGGCGATCGCCGTCACTGGAGATGCCGTAACAATATCTGTATTGCGATAAGCGCCAATCACCAGCAAATGCCGCGCAGCAGGACTGGTCAGAACGCTCTGCAACAAGTTTAGAGACGCTAAATCCGCCCACTGTAAATCATCCAAAAACATGACCAGCGGATGCTCCGCCGTCGCAAACACCTGAATGAAGGACTGAATAACAATAGTGAGGCGGTTTTGGGCATCCGATGACGAGACAGACGCGATCGCCGGTTGTGATCCCATCACCCGTTCCAAGTCTGGAATCATCTCGGTTAAGAGGCCGCCATTGCCGCCGAGTGCCTGCCGCAGTTTATGCTGCCAGTGCTGCATTTGTTCGGCATTCTCCGCCATAATCTGCCGCACCAGTTCATGGAACGCCTGAATTAACGCAGAGTACGGCACATCCCGCTTAAATGGGTCAAACTTACCCGCGATAAAATATCCGCGTCGCTGCACAATCGGCTTATGAATTTCGTAGACTAATGCCGATTTGCCGATGCCGGGGCGACCGTCTAGCAGCACCAACTCGGCTCCCCCTTGGCAAACGCGATGGAAAGCGGCCAGGAGCGATCGCGTTTCGGTTACGCGTCCATAGAGCTTATCCGGCAGGTGTAGCCGCTGCCAATGGTCATTTTGTCCTAGGGGAAAGGGCGCGATCGCGCCATCTTCCTGCCATGCCGTCCGACACAGTTCTAAATCAGCCTTCAATCCCTGAGCGTTCTGGTAGCGATCGTCCGCTGACTTTTCCAATAATTTCATCACCACTCGCGCTAACCCGATGGGCACGGCTGGGTTGACCTCATCAATCGCCGCTGGCGGTTTGGCAATATGGCTATGCACTAGCTCCATTGGGTCAGTGGACTGGAACGGCGGATGACCCACCAACAGTTCGTACAGCGTCACCCCTAGAGAATAGAAGTCAGTGCGGTGATCAATCGTGCGGTTGATGCGGCCGGTTTGCTCTGGCGACATGTAGGCTAATGTGCCTGTTAAACCATTGACAGCCGGTGTCGGACGGTCTTGGCAATGGTGTGACGCAATACTAAAGTCGATGAGCTTCGTCAGGTTGGCATCCGGGCTGTAGATGATATTGCCGGGTTTGATGTCTTTGTGAATGATGGAGCGGGCGTGGAGGTGAATTAGCGTATCGGCAAGCTGGATGGCAATATTGAGTACATCGTCAACCGTGAAGGTGTGCTGAGTCAGATAAAACTGGAGCGATCGCCCCCCAAAATCCTCAACCACTAACGCCAGGCGATGACCGCATTCAATCAACTCATAGGATTTCACCACCCCATCTAGGGCGAGCGGCCAGGTCATTCCAAATTCATGCCGCAGCCGGGCCAAATCCTTGAGTGGTGGGCATTCAGGTTTCAGCAGCTTAATGACGATCGGTCGTCCATCCCGATCGCGTGTCCCTCGATACACGATGGTGCTAGCCGTTTCATGCAGCACCGTTGCAAGGGTATAGCCATGAAGTTGGTGCGCTGCTATTCCCATACGTCTAGTCTTAATGTCTTTAGTGCTAAAAGTGCGTTAACTAAAACAGCCGCAACAGAGAAGATGCAGGCGCAAGGAGGCATCCCAGCTTCGCAGTCATCGGGAGCCTGTTATGTTTGCCAATCTTGCATTGCCCTCCTCCTCCGGCCCTATCCTTCAAATCCCTCGCAAGCAGGTTGCTCAATGCGGAAGAGCCAACACTCGCTGGATGATTACTGGAGAAAGACCCGATGACGATGTGCGCTGAACGGCCCTGATGGCTAAAGTACACCCCGTTTTTTTAATTGCCCTAGCCTTTGACCAATGGAGCGATCGCGGCTTAGCGTTTGGGCAACTCCCCACACTCCGTTCAGTTTTTCGCTCAGTTTTTTGCCATCTCTTCTAGCTAGCACCATTATCGGAATAATGGCAGTGATCTATATCTCTATCCGTTGTGCGATGCCAATTGTGCCAAGGTTCCCTAGATGGATTTTGCTAACGTGCGCTACTGATTTCCGCTATTTCAGCGATCGCCCAGAATCTCTACACCACCAGAATCTCTACACCACCAGAATCTCTACACCA
>CAYSIR010000072.1:14536-17396 GCA_964431105.1 uncultured Leptolyngbya sp.
CCAGAATCTCTACACCACCAGAATCTCTACACCAATCGCCAATTTTTGCTCAGTTTATAGCCTGCCCAATCTAGCCAAAAATAAAACAGGTCTCAGCCTGATGGAGTTGACTCTCCAGTCTACTGGAGCTTATAGGATGCCATGAGTAGGATACGGTTTGACTGACGGTACTGACGGTATCAATCATGACGCATCCCAATCGTCTGGGCGATCGCTGACCAGATGGGGGCAAGCGTCAGCCATCCCTCTAGTCTTCTGCCACCCCCCCCAATTATGACCACCACCACCCTGAAGCTACGCGGTATGAGCTGCGCCTCCTGTGCGGCCGCCATTGAACACAAACTGTCTACCCTGCCCGGCATTGCCGAATGTTCGGTGAACTTCGCAATGGAGCAGGCCATGGTGCATCATGCCAACCAAGTTGACCTAGAAACCATCCGCCAAGCCGTTGAAGACTTGGGCTACGGGGCGGATGTGATGAATGATAATGCCGATGCGATCGCCCCCGATGCCTTGGATCAGTCAGCCAATGCCGAAACTCGTCAACTCATGCGGAAGCTGTGGGTCGGTGGAGTCATCAGCCTTATTTTGGTGATGGGTTCACTGCCGGCCATGTTGGGCATCCATCTGCCTGGATTTCCCATGTGGTTGCACAACCCCTGGCTTCAGTTTGTCTTAACCACGCCGGTACAGTTTTGGTGTGGGTGGACGTTCTACACAGCCGCCTGGAAAGCACTGAAGCATGGGCGATCGACGATGGATACGTTAGTCGTGTTGGGCACAAGCGCCGCTTATTTTTATTCGCTGTTTCCCATGGCGTTCCCGCAGTGGTTTCAGGCGCAGGGGCTGCCCCGCGATGTCTATTTTGAGCCGGCCGCCGTTGTGATTACGCTGATCTTGCTGGGGCGTTTGTTAGAACATCGGGCCAAGAGCAAAACGTCCGCTGCCATTCGTAAATTGATGGGTTTGCAGGCCAAGACGGCCCGCGTCATTCGAGATGGGCAGCTCGTGGATGTAGCGATCGCAACGGTGCAGGTCGATGACATTATCCAAGTGCGACCGGGAGAAAAAGTGCCGGTAGATGGAATCGTGACGCAGGGGCGATCGACCATCGATGAAGCCATGGTGACAGGGGAGAGCGTCCCAGTTGAAAAGCATCCCGGTGATGAGGTGATTGGCGCAACCATCAACAAAACCGGCAGCTTCCAGTTTCGGGCAACCCACATTGGCAACGATACGCTACTGGCGCAAATTGTGAAAATGGTGCAGCAAGCCCAATCAGCCAAAGCCCCCATTCAGCGCACAGCCGATCGCGTCACGGGCTGGTTCGTTCCAATGGTGATGGCGATCGCCAGTCTTACTTTTGTGGTGTGGATGGTCACTACTCAAAATTTGGCGCTGGCGATCGTCACAACGGTGAGCGTGCTAATTATCGCCTGCCCCTGCGCCCTAGGCTTAGCCACACCGACCTCTATCATGGTGGGCACAGGCAACGGTGCAGAACACGGCATTCTCATCAAAGGGGGCGACAGTCTAGAACAAGCTCACAATATTCGCACCATTATTCTCGACAAAACCGGAACCCTGACCGAAGGCAAACCCACGGTGACGCAGTTTGTTTCAGCGCTGGGAGCTGCCCACGGCAATGAACTAAAGCTATTGCGTTTGGCGGCAGCATTGGAACAGCAGTCTGAGCATCCTCTAGCAGAGGCAATTGTCAACTATGCCCAGCGGCAAGAGGCGATCGCCAATGATGTCCCAGACGTTGAAAATTTTGAAGCGCTCCCCGGCTGTGGGGTGCAGGGCCTTGTGAGCGATCGCCAACTCCATATTGGCACTCGTCGCTGGCTGGATGACCTGGGCATCAACACCAGCGGACAAACCTGCCAAGATACGTCCTTCCGCCAACACGCAGATACCTGGGAAACCGATGGCAAAACGGTGGTATGGATTGCAATAGATGGCGACGTACAGGGCATTGTCGGCATTGCCGATACCCTAAAACCCTCGTCGGCTGAGGTGGTGCGATCGCTGCGTCAATTAGGTATTGAGGTCGTCATGCTGACAGGAGACAATGCCAAAACAGCCGAAGCGATCGCCCAGGAAGCCGGAATTTATAAAGTATTTGCCGGTGTCCGCCCCGACCAAAAAGCCGAACGAGTAGCTGAGTTGCAAACCGGGCAGCGCATTGTAGCCATGGTGGGCGACGGCATTAACGACGCTCCAGCCCTAGCCCAGGCAGATGTAGGAATTGCGATTGGCACAGGAACCGATGTGGCGATCGCCGCCAGCGACATTACCCTGATTTCCGGCGACTTGCGCGGCATCGTAACAGCCATTCAACTCAGCCGCGCCACCATGCAAAACATTCGCCAAAACCTGTTTTTTGCCTTCGTCTACAACGTGGCTAGCATTCCGATCGCTGCTGGCGTACTATATCCGCTAACGGGTTGGCTACTGAATCCGATTATTGCCGGAGCAGCCATGGCATTTAGTTCAGTATCCGTGGTAACGAATGCGCTACGGCTGCGGAACGTGCGATTTCGCCAATTCTGACCCAATTGGGTCAGGCTGGTTCAGCCATTCTGTCCGCTGGGTTCACCCCAACGATGCAGAACAGTGGATCAGTCAACCCGCCGCGCTGCTGAATTGGGGACATCCTGGTCTTGCAAGTCTAGGTTTGAGCCATCCGACAGTGCGTCCAGTCTACGGGTTCGCGCACCCGCCCCGCGAGTAAACGGCGGGCTACAATCGATCCATGCCGCTCAAGTAGACTCGTGTGGACTGGTGCAGAGGGTCGAACAGGGGAGCATGTCACGTTTGCAAATCCCTGTATTGCCCTCATCCCCCACCCCCTTCG
>CAYSIR010000073.1:0-5998 GCA_964431105.1 uncultured Leptolyngbya sp.
CCTAAATCCCTCTCCCAAGCTTGGGAGAGGGATTTAGGGTGAGGGCGATTTGCAAAAGTGGGATGCTCCCGACATGCTTTCCCCAAAATTGAGAGAAGGGGGACCCGATCCGAAGTCCCGCTCCCAGGCTTGCGATGCATTAAACGTCGCTAGACCTTTTGCCTCACAGCCCTTCTAGCGGTCACTCAGAGTCCTCGTTTTTGAACCGAGGACGGCGGGTTTCCGCTAGATTTGCGTAATGGAGAGGCTTGGGAGAGAGAGTTCGGGCGAAGGCTACAAGCCTGACATGCCCCCGGCGAAAGGTCTCGCAACGTTTTCATAACCTATGGATGAGGGTTGGGAAATTAGGGACAGACCTACAAGAGGACAAAAGTGGAATGCGCTCGGATAAATCGAGTATGATCATGGGTCAACAGCCGTTCATGGCACATACTTTCGACTACGGGAGGCAAGCTCATGCTTGGATTAGCTAAATTTCTCACGGGATTTTTCTTGGCGATCGCTCTATTATTTGCGGCAGGGGTAGCCAGCACGCGCTATCTCATCACAAAGCTAACTACTACTCCCGAACGCCCCGTCTTCACTAATGAAACGGCCGTTCCTCCCCCTGATGCTGAATCAGTAGAGGGGGCTGATCCTCCCATAGCTGCTAATGACCCAACCGAGACGGTAAATCCATCTCTACCGCCTGAGGTTCAAGACGATTCTGAGGCTCAGGATACGGCGGATAATCAGAATGCGGCGGATAATGAAGAAGGGTATCGGGCGATCGTAACGCAGCCCATTGGGTTAATTCTGCGAGCAGATTCAACCCAAGAATCCCGACGGATCACCGGTTTAGCCTACGACACCGAAATTGAAATTCTTGGTGAAAGTCCTGATCAAGCCTGGTTGCGGGTGCGGATTCCTGGCAGCGATATCGAAGGCTGGGTAAAAGCGGGCAATACGGCTCCGGTACAGTAATTTTACTTATTCTCGCAACTTATCTTATCAGCATCATCCATCAGCTTGAATGGCAGACGGAAGCATGAATAAATGGAGCTGTTAGCAGCGGCTGCAATTCATGGGGCAGCAGCGGTTTTGCAAAAAAGTAGCCCTGCCCCAGCGGACAGTTTAAGTCTTGCAGATGGTTGAGTTGCATCATCGACTCGATGCCTTCGGCAATGACGCTGATATTCATTGTGTGGGCGATCGCCATAATGGATGGCACTAAGTTAATCGACTCGTTGGCAGAGTCGAGCCGCTGTACAAATGATTTGTCAATTTTGAGAACGTCAAAGGGGAAGGCATGAAGATAACTGAGTGATGAAAAGCCAGTACCGAAGTCGTCTAAACTCAGTTTGATTTGTCGATCTTTCAGACGATGCAGTGTAGTCATCGTCGGCTTTAGCCCTTCCATAATCACGCTTTCAGTAATTTCTAAGTCTAACTGCCACGGGTGAATGCCAGTCGTCGCCAAAATGCGATCGATGCCCTCTACCAAATCTCTCGATTGAAATTGCTGAACAGATAAATTGATACTCATCATAAACGATGCATCAACAAGCCCCGATCGCTGCCATTCCCGCATTTGCCGACAGGCTTCTTCAAGCACCCACCAGCCGATCCCATGAATCAAGCCCGTTTCTTCTGCAAGTGGGATAAATTCCTCAGGAGAGACGAGTCCACGATGGGGATGCAGCCAGCGGATTAGCGCTTCAACCGCACTCACCCGTCCGGTCTTAAGGCAAACAATGGGCTGATAGCGTAAGACTAACTCCTTATTTTCGATCGCCCGTCGTAGGTCTACCTCAAGCTGCAAACGTTGGAGCGCCTCTTGGTGCATAAATGTATCAAAAACATGACATTGATTGCCCTTCGAGGCTTTCGCGCGATACATGGCCGTATCGGCATCTCGTAGAACATATTCGGGTTTAGTGTAATTTTCGTCCGATAATACAATGCCGATGCTAGCATCTAAGAATATTTCGCGACCGTCAATGTGCAAAGCCTTGGATAACGTATTGAGGAGAATGTCAGCTTTGGCGATCGCTTCCTCTACGATGTCTACTCCATTGAGCAAGACTGCAAATTCATCGCCCCCCAGTCGTGCTAGGACATCTGAATCAGGTAAAGCTTTCTGGAATCGCTGGCTGAGATTGAACAGTACCTTATCTCCAAAGCTATGCCCAAGGGAATCATTGACTACCTTAAAGCGATCGCAATCAAGAAATAATACCGCAAACCCTACAGCTTCAGACTGGTAGCGGGCGATCGCAGCTTCTAGCAACTGCAAAAATTGCGATCGATTGGGCAATCCCGTTAGGGCATCATACAATGCCATTTTTAGAAGCTGCGTATTCGCCTGTTGCAGTTCCAACGTGCGTTGCTCAACCCGAAATTCTAGCTGTGCATTGATATCTCGCAGTTGCCGTTCAGCATCTTTGAGCATAATTTGATTGCGAATCCGCAGCAGCACTTCCTCAATCTGAAAGGGCTTGGTAATATAATCGCAGCCGCCCACATCAAAGGCTTTGACCTTATCGAAGACCTCATTTAGCGCGGTTAAGAAAATAACCGGCACATCCTGCATCCCCTGGTTTCGCTTGAGTTTTTGGCACACCTCATAGCCGTCTAGCCTTGGCATCATGATATCAAGCAGAACTAAATCGGGCTTTAGGATTTGAATGGCCTTCAGCGCCATTTCTCCATCAGTTGCTTTGCGAACGCTATATCCTTCACGTTCAAGCAACGTGGATAACAATCGCAAATTGTCGGGCATATCATCCACGATGAGAACATCAAGAGATGATTGATCTAAATTAGAAAACAATAGGCTAGACATATCAGTAGACTCACAGAAAAGGCAGAAGACTGCACGGGGTGTCCTTTAACGGTAAAGAGTTTTTATGGTGTGGACTATGCCTAGACCATGAAAAAATCCTTACATGAATACCACTACCGACTGCATGAATGGTGTTGCCGTCAATGGCGATCGCCCGATCGCCTGAATTAGGCTAAATACCAGAATGCCCCAATAATTGCCCCAGTGATGCCCCAGTGATGCCCCAGTTTTAGCTAGGAAGAATCAACAAAGCCATCGTGAGGAACAGTCACCGATGGGTAAGGAGAACGCATCCAACGAGTTGGCCAGGGGCTACAAGTGCGCACAGTGATGGCTGAGCGAGGGAAGGACGCTCCCGAAACGCCAGTTTGCTAGCTTTGGCCGGTGAGTGGGTTGATGCAGGTAACAGGCATCAGGATGATGAAGATGCAGTTCCACTGTTCATGGATGGAACTATGGATGGAATCGTAGATAGATTGACAGCAAGACCGTGAGCGGATTGCGGCGGCTGATTTTATACAACATGGCAGCCAGTGAAGGCTGAAACCGCACGGCGTTGAACATGAATAGAGGAACAGTCCAATGTTAAGCATTCGCGGAAGCATGAAGATGGCAGCGGCAACCCAGAGGTTTGGATCGCGCCAGTCATTCAGCTAGATGATTAAACCCCGATTACCAGCATAGCGATCGCGGCAAGCAAAATCGAGCGCCATCCGTCATAAATTTGTCAATGTCGCAGACTGGACGCATGGTATCTGACCGAAATCTTGCTTACGGTTTTGCGGCTTAATCACTATGGATTTGTGGATTCTAAAAAGGTTTGTACTGATCCTTCTGGATGAAGCAACACCCGTATTCTCAACGACTCGCCTGTTGTAGGTGATACAACGGTCTGTCCTGAACTTGGCAATGCACTGCCGCTGTAGTCTCGTGAGGGTTGCCCCAATGGTGTAACGGTCTGTACTGCGCCGCTAGCATCAATGGTGAGCTGGTATTCCAGTGCTTGATTGAGATCTGGGGGAGGGGCCCATCGCTGCTGGAAGTATTGCCGCAGTTCTGCCACTTGGGGGATGCGATCGAATGCGGTACCGGGGGCTAAATCTGTGGGTGGGGCTGTTGGGGCAGGCGGCAACGCGGTCTCTGGTAGGGACTGTGGTATGCTCTGGCGCTCCCCTTCTATTGGGCCAGGCATTTGGGGGCGGACTGGCTCGGCGGAGTCGAGTGCTATGGGTGGCTCTGCTGGCATTGCTAGAGAAGTCTCACTCGGCTCGTTTAGTGCTGAGGGAACGGAAGGTGGCGAATTGGTCGATCGGGTGGGGCGGTCTTGCGGGGTGGGGCTGGGCTGGGTTGGAGCTGGACGATTGAGACGTTCGGGGCGATCGCTCGGCGATGATGAATCCTCTTCAACCGTTGGGCGATCGCTGGGGGCACTCGACAGTGTATCCTCCCCAGGGGTGTCCATACTGTCTGCTTGCTCAGCCGTTCTGGAACCAAGGGCGATCGGTGCATCCTCTGAACGCTCGGTGATGCTCTCGGCGGAACCCTCGGCGGAACCCTCGGTCTGGGTTGCCGTTTGAGACGCGGTGAGCCATAGATTGGCCAACGAGAGCGTTGTTCCAAACACTAGCACGGTTGCCGCCGCGATGATTCCCTGTTTCCGAAACCCGCTGGAGGGCGATCGCGCGAGCGTGGGCAAAGCGATCGCATCGGCTTGGTAGGCATCTAGGGCCGTCGCCAAGTCTGCGAGCTGCGTTACCGTCAGCGCCATCGTTGACCCCGTCTCCGGTGTGGCTAGTTCACCCAAATGCAGCGTGTGGTTTAGGATGCCCCGTGCTGTTAGATGAATGGACGCAGAACGAGCCGGTTCGGCCGGGATGGGCATAACCGTTACGGCGGGGCTTGGGGCCATCACCAACACGGTTTGTACATAGCTTGATACAGCCTGACAGAGTGCTTCTAGTTGAGTGCGATCGCCTGTCAGCGTTATCCGGTCTTCTCTAGAGATCCGAGGGTCTTCCAACCGCAGCCGAAACTGAACCCGTTTTAGAACTTGGCGCTCTGTCCAGCGGGAAAGCACCGAGCCAGCGGCCATAATTTCTAGGGTGCAGGTGGGTGGAGTATAACGACGCAGAACCGGAGGCATAGTTTATTCGTGGAGCAGGGCAGGACTCAATCAACATCAGGTGTGTAGACTATTTAACCTTAGCGTGCCCGCTCAAACAGCGTTCCCCACAACCGACGGGCACCGTAGGCATCGCTGTAGAACAGGAGGTCAATCAATAGCTTTAGGGCAAGGTGGGTCATACTATCTGCTGATGGTGGCTGACTCATGCGCTCTTCGTAAGTATTACTGAAGCGATCGATATAATCACCGAGCAGGGCTGCGTGGTGGGGTGGGCGACCCTGTTCGGTGAGTTGCTCTAATAGTGCTACGCTGCGTCGGATGAGTTCAGTATGCTGCTGGGCTAGGTAATGAATGACTAGCACGAGCGATCGCGCCTCATCCACATCAAGCCGTTTGCGCCCCTGCCCCTTGCGGAGTGGGCTGGACTGTCGCAATCGCCACAGCGCCACGCGATCGCCCATTACCTCAGTCAGCCCCAACTCTGATGCTGCCTGCAACATCGCCTCGGAACCAATGCCTGTCAATGTTTCCAGGGCTAGCAGTGCGAGGTCAAGCTGGGCTTTGATGTCATCTAACTGAGTGGGGCTAGGGGAATGGACTAGGGGAAGTTGATCAGGCAAGGAAACAGGAGATGGCTGAGCGGTTGGCATAGGCACGGGACGCACAAGTTGGCGATCGCTCTATCCTACAGCAGAAGTTGGGGCGATCGGTGGTCATCAGCAATCATGACAGAAATGCCGGACTCAAGTTCCTCGGTCGGTAGTCCTCTATTGGTAAGAATTTTGGGGGGTGTGGGCGTTGCCCACACCCCCCAAAATTCTTACATGAATACCACGACCCCTCAGTTATCTCAGTGAAATGGCCGATTGTCCTCTTCTGTGCAGGATGTAAGGTTTTGTGTCGCTTCTATTAAAAAAGAATACAATTGCTGTTTTTATATAAAACTGTAAAATAGTATACAGATATAGACATTTAAGTTCACTCCAGTCAGCTAGTTGATCCATTCATGCATCGAGTCGTCATAGCAAATCTAAAATTCCCAACCTAAA
>CAYSIR010000073.1:6098-14234 GCA_964431105.1 uncultured Leptolyngbya sp.
AAAGTTCCCAACCTAAAGTTCCCAGCATGGATAAAACAGTTGCCATGCCTTGGTTTCTGCGAGGACATTTATGGCTGGCGGCTTGTTTTGATTATTTATCTTTGATTATCGTCGATTCAGAATTCAGCTTGGAGGTCGTCTATGTTGCCTGCCGCTATGCCGTCCACCGCTATGTCGGCTGCACCATTGCGCGATCGCGGTGTCGGACATTTACATCATTCGATCGTTGCTGATGATTTGGAATTGAAAAGCGTGGGCTGTTTTCAAGGTCGTCCGGCCGTTGCCTACCCTCGCCACATTCCTGTTCCAAAAATGACGGCTAACTTGCAATATCGCGGTATTCAATACTGTGTGAATGCAGAGGGTGGGGTGGAGGCGATCGCTCCAGATGCCGTCAGTCCCGTTTCTACACTCGCTACACCAGAGGTCATAACCATGCGCCCAACCATCAATGCTCGTAAGGTCTTAATGCGTCAACTGTCGAATGTTCATCGGCAAAATATCCAGCGCTCTCTGCAACATCGCATCAATACTGCCAAGGAGCATGGCGATGAGCAACTGGTTCGCCACCTCGAACTAGAAATGCAGCAGTTTTCTTAATGCGCAGGGGGTGGAGTTCCTGAGTCTCGTTGACATACTCCCCCGTTTAGAAAACCTATCCATTACGCAGATCTAGTATGCAGATCTCGCTGAAGCCCGCATTCCTCAGTTCAACAACGAGGACTCTGAGTGACCGCTAGAAGGGTTGTGAGGCAAACGGTCTGGCCACTTTTGTGTAATGCTTTAGAAAACGGGGGATTCTGGGGTTAACCAGCAACCGCAGGCTGAGCCTGTCCTACGTCGCCTAGTCCACAGGGTAAGAACTGTAACCTAGGTTGAGGTCCCAAGACCTTTACACGAATACCACTGCTCAATCATCAACGCGAGCCGCTCTCGATTATCGGGAGCTTTTTTTTGAGTATTATGGGTTGCCAGGATTGATTTGATGAGTAAGATGTGCTAACTCTGGCAAGATTAGTGTTTGCATGGCTAGCATCACGGCATTGGTCGATCCGGGGAGTGAAAAAATTAGGGTGCTGCCACGAACACCTGCGATCGCCCGTGAAGCAATGGCTCGCGACCCAATTTCCTCATAACTCAGCATCCGAAATAACTCTCCAAAGCCAGGCAGTATCTTATCTAGTAAGGCTTCGATCGCATCGTAGGTCGTATCGCGGGGGGCGATGCCGGTACCGCCATTCAGGATAATGGCATCTAGGTGAGCCTGTTCACACCATTGCTCGACGCGATCGCGGATGTCGTCGGGTTCATCTTTAACAATGGCATAATCCGCGACGACGTATTGAGCATCAGATAGCAAGGTTTGAATCAGTTGTCCGCTGCGATCTGTATCGGGGGTGCGGGTATCGCTGACGGTGATGATGGCGCAGGTAATAGCGGTATGGGCGGAATCCGGATGAGGATGGGGCATAGGTTAGACAAAAATCACAGGACAGCCGGAAAGGGTCGCCCACTACAATACGGTAGCAACAACGGAAGGTGGTAAAAAATTTTCGGGGCATGGGCGCAGCCCACACCCTCAAGGATTTTTACCATTGCAACTGTTGGATCAACGCATAGCCGAGCGATCGCAGTTCAGGATTTATTAAAGCCCAGTTCATTTTCTTCAGCATATCGGTTCATGAAGCGAATAAATCGATCCCACTCTTCAGCACTTCGCATGATATAGGTGGCTTCGATTGCCTCTGGTTTGCCATTCACAAACTTTGCCTTGACCTCGCGAGTGATGAGTTCTCCCTCATCATCAATCAAATACATTCCAGTAATTTCGTTAGTGTTGTCGTCAGCTAACGCATCTGGATTTTGAAAATAAAAAATTGCCTGACCGTTGCTACCATCGCGGGCACGAGTCAAGCGCACATCAGGAATCACAGACTCCGCAATACCCATAGAAAATTGAATCTGAGCCATATTCACTATCCAAACGATTACGATACTGTTCTCAACTGTTCTCAAACAGTGTTCAAGCCCGTTCGATCGCGGCGGCGATCGCGGTCATCGGTAATCGTTCGGGCTAGACTAACAGCGGCATTCGACTGTTGGGATTAATCGCCTGAGACGATGAGTGATGACACGGCGGGTTTAGTCTGTCATTGTCTCACTATCTGAGAGTCTCGTCATCTGCTGGGCAAGTATCCTTCAATGAGCAAATCGGGGCCGATCGCCTGCCACGTCATTTGCTCTAGGGCGATCGCATCGGTCATCTGTGTGAGTCCTAATTCGCCGATGGGGGTCGGTGCATTGGGGCCGCCGATGAGTTTGGGGGCAATGAATGCCAATAATTTTTGGATCGATCCATCGGCGATCGCCCGTGCTGCCAGCACGCCACCACATTCCCACAGTGCTGACAGATGCCCTCGATCATAGAGATGCTGCATCACCGCTGCTGGCGTGAGTTGTGCCAGTTCGAGTACTTCAACGCCTTGCTCTCGTAGGGCAGTTTGGCGATCGCGCTGTTGCCCTGTTTCAGTGATTACTAAGGTTGGAGCCTGCTGGATATTCCAGAGATTCGCCTCGGCGGGTAAGTCCATGTGCCGACTCAGCACCACTCGCAGAGGATTGCGATCGCTCTGCCCGTGGGTCGTTAGGTTGGGGTTATCGCGCCGCACTGTCTGCCCGCCCACAATCACAGCATCACAAGCCGCCCGCAGTTGATGAACGTGCGATCGCGCCAGTGGACTTGTCACCCAAGCGCTGTGCCCGCCCGTTGCTGCAATTTTGCCGTCTAGAGTCATGGCATATTTCAAAATACCAAAGGGTCGCCGTTGGGTGATGCGATGCACAAAGGCTTCATTCAAACGCTGACAGGCGGCCTCTTCCACGCCGATGGTGACAGAAATCCCCGCCGCCCGCAGCCGGGACACGCCGCCCGTCACGTTGGGGCTGGGGTCAACCATGCCCACCACCACCCGCGCGACTCTTGCCGCCACTAAGGCTTCTGAACAGGGTGGGGTGCGACCATAGTGGTTGCAGGGTTCTAGATTGACATAAACGGTTCCCCCCTGAGCGCGATCGCCTGCCTGCCGCAGCGCAAAGACTTCGGCATGGGGTTCGCCCGCTTTGGGATGAAAACCTTCACCAACAATTTCGCCATCTTTCACAACCACAGCCCCCACTAACGGATTAGGGGCCGTACGCCCGATTGCCTGTGCGGCCAGTGCCAGACAGCGCTGCATCATGGCCTGATCAAATCGCATCTGATCGCAATCAGGATCAAGAGTCGCGTCCGTGGTGGAAGGGTCTGAATTCATAAATCGGTAGTGGTATTCATGTCAGGCTTTTGGGTGGTGTGGGCGTTGCCCACACCACCCAAAAGCATTACCAATAGAGGACTACCCATCAATCGATCGCTTGTGGTTGAGACCTGGAGCGCCGAAACCCGTGACTTGAATTGGTAATGAGCTTAAAACTCTAGCAGCCACTCGGAGGCTCGTTCCCCCAGTTCGATGGGAATGCTGACGGCTTTGCCCAACCGAGGGCGATCGCGGGTTTGTTCAATATACTGACGGATGTACTGTTCACTACCCCAAGCATTCAAATATTCAGCGATCGCCCCTAGGTGTGCAAAATAGTCGGCTTCACTTCGGGGAAAAGAGGCCTGTTCCAGATATTTCCACATCACTTGCAAAAAGATTTGATCCTGGATGCGTCGCAGTTGCAAGTCGTAGGACTTTCCCCATTTATGTACCAGTAGCCGGTGAAGCTCCTCTGCGGTCATGCTGTCCCTCAATGCGATCTATCGTGATTCTACCGAATATTGCTAGCAGGGATTAGACTGCAACGACCAGATCATCCATCTCAACCGACGCCGTCATGGCAATGTCAAATGACTGCACCACACGTTTGTCAATGTGTCCATTTGGCAATCTATTCTGCATTCCCCAGCGTCCCAAAATCTTGACCAATATCTTGACCAATAAAGGACTATCTAGCCCTAAAAGGGTCTCTCGTGGGAGGGATGTCAGCAACGGGCTATAAAACAGAAATGCACCCTGCCAAACCCGCCATACACAACGTTTCCTCCGCGCCGACAAACTCCTGACTGCCCCGCAGCCAACCGCCTGTTTCAGTACAGAGGAAACCTAATTTACAGTCCACTAGGACGCATCTAGGACGCATCAAACCAAGGCAGCCATGCCTCTCTAAGACATAGCCTGAATGATGAAATCAAAGTAGGGTGCTGCTTCGGTCGCATCTTCAGCACTGAGGAGCGCTAGGGATGCATCCTTAAGGCAGCGAATGGCTTCAACCATGCCAGGAACCGGTACGCCCAGGGAGTTGTACATTTCCCGAACGCCAATTAAGCCGATGCTTTCAATGGGTTCTTTGGAACCAGCCAACACACCATAGGTGATCAGTCGCAGATACCAGCCATAGTCTCGCAGGCAGAGGGCCCGCTGACGCTGACCGTAGGCATTGCCGCCCGGTGCAATAAAGTCAGGACGTTTTCGCCACAGTTGCTTGCTTGATTCGTCTACAATTCGTTTTTCATTCTCGGTCAGGGTGGTCACGATGCGAATCCGCTGTTCGCCCGTTTTGAAAAAGCTGCGTATGGTGCTGAGTTCGCCACTGCTGGGGTAGCGAAGCTCATCATCGGCACTGAGAATAACTTGGCTAACTACACTCATCGTTATCGTAAGAATTTTGTTGAGATGATTCAGATTATCATTAGTAGTCTAGCGATTATGAGAAGTTGAGGGAAGCAGGTTCCGCGTCAGCCGATCGCTAGAGCATTCGTCATTTATCGTCTCATTTGTCGAGTGTTTTGCCAAAACCTAGTCACAGTTGTCTACAAACTGCGGATGGAGAGAGCGATCGCCCGTTTGGTTCAAATCTGTACAATGCTGAGTGACTCTAGGTTCTCGTTGAATCTTGGCTGGCAAAGATTCTTGGTTTTATCCTAGTTTTATGTTACGAAACATTGCAAGCTTCTCACGAAGGCGATCGCATTGGAGTGGCGTTAGCGGGCTACTGGGCCACAGTCTGCATTACTCAGGCTTCGGCTGAAAATTGAGCGCAGCGGAGTTCATGCAGTAGCGCTGGCCAGTTGGCGCTGGGCCATCTTCAAAGACGTGACCCAGATGCGCATCGCAGGAGGCGCACAGCACTTCTGTCCGCGTCATGAAAAAGCTGCGATCGGTATGGTAAGCCACGCTGTCTTCGTGGATGGGGGCCCAAAAACTTGGCCAGCCGGTTCCAGAGTCAAATTTAGTCTCAGAGCTAAACAGTTCGGCTCCACAGCAGATGCAGGTGTAAATGCCGGGCTTTTTGTTGTCGTGATATTCGCCTGTAAAGGCGCGTTCGGTTCCCTTTTTGCGAGTAACCTTGAATTGCTCAGGCGTAAGCTGCTGCTGCCATTCTGCGTCTGTTTTTTTGATTTTTTGTACCATAGCGTTCTACCCAACGGTTTAGGATCAGTGACAAGCAGAGCAAAGGGCGATCGCAAATGTGAAGGGAGCATCCCACTGTTGAAAGCCTGCGGGCTGACCTGAAAGCCTGCCAATTTCTCATTTCCCTGCCTCCAAAATGAGCGCAGGAAAGCTAGATTCAAAGCTTCTTGCTCTTTCTAGGCGCTATTCATGACGCAAAAGTGGTTAAACTTTTAGCCCCATTGTCCTTGCCGCCGTTCTTCAACTATCTCGTTTTAGAAGGGCGACCTCAGCGGTTCAGCCGCGCAAAGGATAGCTTCGGAGCAAGATGGAGGGTGAGGGCAGCATAGGATGCCTCCAATTTGAATCGCCTGAGTTTGCTCTGTTGCTCTACTTAAATGGTACAGATTTTGAACAATTCCTCATCGTACTTGGGTGAGGAAATTACGGTTGTCTTTCAGTGGTAGGGATTTTGTAGAGATTTCTTATGGTGTGGGCTGTGCCAATACCATCGCGAATCTTTACATGAATACGGCTACCGAAATTACAACGACAGGGCAACGGTGGTTTTGTGAGGGTGCGGGTAGCAGAACTAGGACGTGTGGGCAGTCGCCCTTTGGTGTTGGGTCGTCCTCTCTTGGTAAGGATTTTGGGTCGGACAGTTTAGCCGTCTCACCCAAAATCCCCAAGTTTTCTGCGTAGTGCTATGGAGTTCTTTGGCTGCTAGATGTGTTGGCTTCCGGGCAGTTCGGGTTTATCACCAGTAGGTTAATGGCTGTGCCCAATTCTCAAAAAACTAATTCTCGAACATTCAATTCTTCAACAACAAATGCCCGACAACTGGCATTTCTAGCGCTCAAGGCTGTTCAGGATGGCGGCTATGCGGATGTGGTTGTCGATAATCTGCTGACAAAATATGCGCTGCCCGAACGCGATCGCCGTTTGATGACGGAATTGGTATACGGGACGGTGCGTCGCCAGCGAACCCTAGATGCCATCATTGATTATTTGGCGAGCAAGCCAGCCGATCGCCAACCGCCAGATGTGCGATCGCTCTTACGGTTAGGACTTTACCAACTGCACTACCTGACTCATATTCCTGCCTCGGCGGCGGTCAATACGACGGTAGACCTGGCGAAGCGCAACCGGTTAGCGGGGTTGTCAGGATTTATCAATGGGGTGCTACGGCGCTACACGCGGCTAGCCGAAGCGGGGCAAGCCGTCATCTGCTCACCGACGGAACCGGTTGCGCAGTTGGGCATTCAGTACAGTTTCCCCGATTGGATGGTTCAGCTATTTATCGATCAGGTTGGGATTCTCCAAACCAAGGCGTTATGCGCCTGGCTGAATCAGCCGCCATCGTTGGATCTACGGGTCAACCGTCTACGCGCTTCGGTGGACGATGTCGTTGCCAGTTTTGAGGCGGCTGGATTGACGGTAACGCCATTGCCAATTCCGGGAGCGCTGCGGGTGATGCAGGCTGGGGCAGTGCGATCGCTGCCTGGATTTCAGGATGGATGGTGGACAGTGCAAGACAGCAGCGCCCAACTGGTCGGTCAAATCCTTAATCCGCAGCCGGGGGAGGCCGTGATTGATGCCTGTGCTGCACCGGGGGGTAAGACCACACACATGGCTGAATTGATGGGCGATCGCGGTACGGTGTGGGGCTGCGATCGCAGCGCCAATCGGCTGAAACGACTAACTCAAAGCAGCGATCGCTTGGGACTGGCTTCAATCCAGCTCTGTGTGGGCGATGCGCGAGAACTCACACAATTCACTGACCAGGGCGATCGCGTTCTGCTAGATGTGCCATGTTCTGGTCTGGGAACGCTGCACCGTCATGCGGATGCCCGCTGGCGACAAACGCCGGATACGACCCGCGAACTAGCCGCACTGCAACAAGATTTATTAACTCACACTGCAAACTGGGTGAAACCGGGTGGCTATTTGGTCTATTCCACTTGCACACTCAATCCATTAGAAAATCAACAGGTGGTGCAGCAATTTCTCAGCCATCGCCCCGACTGGACATTAATACCCATTACTGAAGCGATCGCATCTCCCTATCTCACTCCAGACGGTTGGTTAACCATCTGGCCCCATCAGCACAACATGGATGGTTTCTTTGTAGCTCGGCTCCGGCGATCGCCTTTAGCAGATGATGCAAGCCATACTCAGCGCGGTTCGACCTAGGATTCATCGCCCTGGTCTGAATCTTCAGCTACCTTGGGCACAATGTTAGGGCGCTCGACGTTTTCCCAACCGGGCGGACGCTTGGAGTTATACCAGGCTAACGAGCCAACCGTTACGGCGGCAATGAAGCCAACGACATAAACCAACGTAAACGCAACTGGAAAATTTGAGGCCGCACCCGCTTCTAGTAGTAAAATCATATTTTTGTCCTAAATCACCAATAACCTGATGTACGTTCGCCATGGAGCGATCGCCCCATGGCACAAAGTCCCAGCATAATCTCAAAATAGGCGTAACTCGCATCATAAATCTTTCATCAGCCGCTCACAATCCCATCGGCTTCAGCCCAGCCTGTTTGAAACAGTGGACAGGCGATCGCATTCCTGTTTCAAACGTTGAGAATTTTTAGACGCGGTGCCATGCCTGCTGCCCACGCCTACTGAAGTGGAACAGCCTCCCGTCCAGGTTCAACAGGAACAGGCGGGGGCGGCGGCGGCGGAATGTCCTCAATCGG
>CAYSIR010000073.1:14334-17389 GCA_964431105.1 uncultured Leptolyngbya sp.
TACAGGCTCCTCAAGCTGGGGCGGAGCCTCTGGCACATTCTCCGGTGCTGGCTCCGGCGCAGGATTGTCTCTACGGGGAGCGGCAGCCTCTGAAGCATTCGGTTCCCTAGGTGGTGGGGCAGGTGCGTATGACTCTGCTGGTTCTGGATTGTAGCGATCGCCAGAGCTGGACTCTGGTGAGGTTGTGGTCGCCTGCACCGGTTGACGTTGGATCGTAGGCTCCCGCCCTTCCAATGGCGGCAGCTCTGGAAACTCCTCCACCGGCATATCCCCAACGACTTGATGCATAAAGTCATACCAGGTCAGAGCAGCCGTGCTGCTAGCGCCCCAAGTCGGGGCATTATTGTCATTACCCAACCATACGCCGGTTACCAGTTGGGGAATATAGCCAATAAACCAAAGATCACGACGATTTTCTGACGTTCCGGTCTTGCCAGCCACTGGACGACCGGGAAGCGCTGCACTGCCACCCGTACCGCTTTCAACCACGCCCTGCAGCATCCAAGTCATAATCGCGGCGGTCTGCTCATCAATTGCCCGCTCGCCTTGAATCGCATCCGCCGCATTGTAAATTTCGTCGCCGTTGCGATCCAGGATGCGAGTAATACCATGCGGTTTGACGTGGATGCCCTGGGTTGCCAGCGTTCCGTAAGCACTGGTTAATTCCAGTAAGTTCACTTCCGATGCGCCCAAGGCCATTGAATAAGTGGGAATCAACTCCGATTCAATCCCCATTTTGTAGGCCGTTTCAACTACTGGGTTAAAGCCAATATCCATCAATGTTTTAACCGCAACAACGTTAATCGACGAAATCAACGCCGCACGAATCGTAACCGTTCCTCTATAGCTGCGACCATAGTTTTGAGGCTCGTATTCTCCGATTTTGTAAGGAGCATCTTCATAGGTTTGGTTTGGCGACATCCCAGTCGCAACAGCCGTAGCATACACAAATACTTTAAAAGTGGAACCGGGTTGGCGCTGAGCCTGAGTGACGCGGTTAAACTGGCTATCCTCAAAGTCGTTGCCACCCACCATTGCCTTAATTTCGCCCGTGTTGGGGTCAAGGCTGACTAGAGCGGCCTGCTCAAACGCTTCGTAGTAACCATATTCTTCGATCGCGTTACTGACCGTTTCTTCCGCAATGCGCTGCCATTCTGGATCAAGTGTGGTTTCCACCACTAACCCGCCGAGTTCCAAATCTTCCGGCTTTACCAATTCTGGTAGCTGCTGTTGGACATAGGTTGTAAAGTAAGGAATTTCGCTATTGATGTATCGAGGCAGGCTGGGATTCAGCGCTAACTCTTCGCTAAGTGCATCATCGTACTGGGCAGGGGTAATAAATTCAGATTCCAACATGCGATCGAGTACCAAGTCCCGACGCTGCAAGGCTAAATCTTGATTGACCAGTGGTGAGTAGGTTGTTGGCGCAGGAGCCAGACCCGCAATTAAAGCCATCTCAGCCAGAGTCAATTCAGTGACCGATTTACTGAAATAGATCCAGGCGGCATCCGCCACGCCGTAGGCTCCAGAGCCAAGGTAAACCAGGTTTAGGTAACGCTCAAGAACGGTGTCTTTCGGTAGCTCAGTTTCAATTTTTTGGGCAAGTAGGGCTTCCCGCAGCTTTCGCTCGTAGGTGCGGTCTTGATCCAAAAACACAATTCGGGCTAACTGCTGGGTGATGGTGCTAGCTCCTTCGATAACCTCACCCGCTCGAATGTTGGTGCGGACTGCCCGAACGATCGCCCGATAATCTACACCATCATGTTCATAAAAATTCTTGTCTTCAGCCGCCACAAATGCATCGATCAGCATCGGCGGCATATTACCAAACGACACTTTATCGCGGGTTGCCGGCCCAATGGTTTGCAGAATGCTGCCGTCTGCGGCTTTGATGGTCAGTGTGCCATCACGGGCGTAGGTCAGCACGTCTCCGGCGTTGGGCAAATCTTGCCGAATGGCCTCAAGGGCGCGCTGCACTGTGTAGTAGCCGCTGGTGCCAATGCCCACTAACAGACCGAGGCTTGCCCAAATCCAATAGCGTTCAAAGAAAAGTTTGCGCGGCTGGCGGGGTTTCCGACGGCGCGGTCGAGACGATGACGGGTCGGATGACTCCTCTACATTTGCTGCTGTTTCAGCGGGCAGCGATTCTGCCTTGGCAAATAGCCCCGACCACAATCCAGAGAGTTTGTTGGTATCGTGATGATTCATACTCACTCTCTACCTCCGCGTAGTCTGTTTGCTAAGACAAATGCCTTCATCCAGACGGAACTGGATGTAAGCGTCAACATACAATTGGTCACTTGAGATCCCCACACACAGTGCTGATGCTACTAAACAGAGCATATCTGACATCGTATCTAGGATTAGGGTGTAGACAGGCTGCTCCACAGACCGATCAATTGGATTGATTCTGAAGCGATACGCTGCCGCGATCGCCAGTATCTTAATCGAGGTCACGGCTTTTCCCTAACTTGGGGCAACCCAGCTAGCGCTAGGATGCCATTTTGTTGTTCATCCTGGCAGTTTGTCGGGCAGGATAATGCCCAATAAAACTTACGATGAAATACCTTCGGCTATCCTATCCTTCGCTAGATGCGATCGCACGCCATCCTCACTTCGTCACAAATTCGTCACGAATGCCGAACTCTTCTGGAGAAGCGCTTAATCCATGACGCTCGTTTCCCAATGATTCAGAAATCTGCAAGGCATGATCGCAATATCGCCCGTTAAGTAAGGGAATATTGCGATTCTGACCGCGATCGCCCCCGTTTTTGTCAAGCTTCCACGCTCTAACGCATTAGTTTAGCCTGTTGAGTCCCATGTCGGAAGAGTGAACCTAAAATTGCGATCAAAATCCTTCAGCTTACTCTGCTAAAGGATTCGCTGATTTGGCTAGTGAGAGAATGTCCTGCGGCACTCCTTTCATAGAGCTTGTTCACATCCTGCGGTATGGCAAGAGCAGGGCGCGGTGTTGAAAATCCGGCAGTTTCTAAACAATGGTTCACCAACCCGCCGCTATGCATTACGCAAAAGTCGCCAGACCTTTTGCCTCACA
>CAYSIR010000074.1:0-14429 GCA_964431105.1 uncultured Leptolyngbya sp.
CAATTATTGAGGGTGCATGTCACCTTTACGCCCTCACCCTAAATCCCTCTCCCAATCTTGGGAGAGGGATTTAGGGTGAGGGCAATACAGGGATTTGCAAACGTGACATGCTCTCATTATTGAGAGTAATGCTACATTTTAAAATTTGTTAGAGGAGCGGTTTCCGCGCCCAATGCAAATTTTTCGTCAGTCAACCAGCCCAAAATCCTTACATGAGTACCACTAACCAGTAGCCCCTAGTTAGCGCCAGTCATTAGTCATTTTGAAGCATCACAAATCAGTTGTTCGGCTGGCTTGGCCCGATCGCCCCATTCATTTCATATAATTCGTGGATTGGCAAATCTCAGCCCTGCGATCGTTGCAAACTGTTGAGCCATTCCCAGCCTGCCGATGTGTTGAGCGTTCGATCAACCGTCCCTCGATTCTTCGGTAATCCTCGATTGATCAGGATTTTGGTGATCAGGATTTTGGGTGGTGTGGGCAACGCCCACACCACCCAAAATCCTGACAGGAATATCACTCCCGATTCTCCAATGACAGCAAATGGTGAACCTAAGATGGCGCAACGGATAGCCCCTCCCGCAGTAGAGTTCTCGCCGTGGGATTTGGGACGTGCTAGAAAGTAGAGGTGACTATTAAATTATCTTGCTAATCTAGACGTATCGATTTCTTGACTGCTTAACTTTGTTAGGACTGAGGCATTCATGGGATTTGCAGGCTCGGTCTACGATTCCATGCTGAGGCGATCGCCCGTTTTTTGAGTATTGATGCGGGTGAGCCAAGGTTTTTGTAACCAAACGCAGTTTTGACTGCCACATCTCTGGGTACGCCATGACACAGCCGACGGTTTTAGAATTAGCGCAAAACGGCGATCCGCAAGCGATCGCAACTCTGATGAACCGCACCCTCCATGCTCAGGGCATGAACGCTAGAGTGGCGCGGCAGGGCGATCGCATTATGGTGATGACCGAGGCCGAACAAGTGCCTAACCGAATGCTGATGACTAACTTTGTGCGGAACGGCATTAACGGTCTTAACCTAAACGATTCCATTCGCATCGTGCGCATCCTGGGAAAAAAGAAGGGCGCTGAGCAGCCAGCCTGGGTTCAAGAACTTGAGCTGTCGGCTCCGGCTGCCGCTACCGCAGAGCCTGCTGTCGAGCCAGAGCTAGATGATGAACCTGAAACGTCAAATCTGTCTCAAGATGCTCAGGATAACGAGCCTAGCGTCACGAGCGATCGCCCTACTGTTGATGTGCGCCCCGTGCCGCCGCCGCCGATGGGCCGGATGCAGGTGCCCGATGTTCCGCCGCCGCCCCCTACGCCGCCCCATGAATTGATCGCTGAATCCCCGGCTGCTGAATCCCCGGCAGCACCGCCCCGACCGGTTCCGCCGCCGCCGCCGCCGCCATCGATGGCCGGTCTAGATGATGAAATGGATGAGATGGGCGACGAGGCCGACATCTCTCTCGACAGCACTATCCTGCCCGGTTTAGATTCAGAATTTCCATCGTCAGGCTTTAATGAACCCCTGGCAGAGGAAGAAGATATTTCGTTTGACCTACAATCTGTCGGTGAGCCTGTAGAGGCAGCAGAGCCTAATCAGAATAATGAACGGCTGAGCGATCGCCTATTGGATGATGAGCCGATTTCCCTTGACCTTAATGAAGACGAAGCGCTCATTGATGTACCGGATGAGGTTCTCCGTCGCATTGTTCATCAAAACGGAGCCGATAACGGCAATGTTGCCGCGCCGGACGATTTGTATGACGGCAATGGGATCAACGAAACCAATGAGCCGCATGACCTGGATGAGTTAGATGACCCTAATGAGCCGGATGACCTGGATGAACCGGATAGGACGGACGGCAGCAGCGACGACTCATTATCTAGCTCCGAGGATGAAGAGGGTGACTATGGCGCTGAACAGCCGGATTCCGCCCCCCCGCTTCTAGCGCCAGCCGCTGAACCCGCTGCCCTCCCCGAAGGGACGGATAGCGACCCTGGGGTTGAGGAGCCGCGATCGCCCGGACGCAGGGTTGGTGCTATCTTTGCGGCGGTTTCTGTGGTCTTGGTGGCTTGGATTGCTGGAATTTTGGGCTATAGCGTTTGGCAAACCGCCAACAGCCCGGAGTCTGGCTCCGAGTCAACCGCCGTTTTCATTCCTGACAATGATGCCAATGGCGACGCTCCCCCCGAACCCTCTGCGGACGGTCAACCCACTGAGCCAGCCGAAGCCTATGATACAGCCGTCGAGTTGGCCAATCGGGCTGATGGGCTGATGGCCAATGCGCGCTCTCAGGATGATTGGAATTTAGCCGTTGCTCAGTGGCAGCGAGTGATTGGGCTGTTGGAGCAAGTGCCGCAGGATGATCCAAATTATGAACCGGCTCAGGCGGCGCTGACGAATGCCCGGCAGGCTCTTGACATTGCTCAAACTGGTGCAGACCAGCCCCTCGCGTCAAATGCTCTGCCAGCTACCAGAGTTCGGATTGCCGGTGGAGAAGTTTGTGAGGGTGTGCGATCGACTCAGGAATCGCCCCCGATTGAATTGACGAACGTGCAGCTTGATGAACCCGCATCGCCCAACAGTGCCACCTACTTTCTTGGGTGCATTACGAATCACACCGACCAAATCATTGATACCGTGCAAATTACTTACGCGACTAGCGCAGACCCAGCCGCCACTGCCCAGGGGGCGCTCAATCTCCGCAATTTGGCTCCAGGGCAGACGATTCCGTTCAGCAGCAATTTTACGTTGAATCCTGGCACGACTGATGTCACTATTACCAACATTACTTGGACTGTGTCTGGCGCAACGGAACCCCAGGCGCTCAACACGTCGCTGTCGGTCAGTCAGTCTCTTGATGGATAATCAAACGGGTTAGCTGTGTCAGAGCATGACCAATGGAGCGATCGCATTAAGCAAGCCGCGTTGGATATGGGGTTCCATGCCGTTGGCATTGCTTGTGCTGCCGAAGCAGATGCAGATCAGCACAATCGCGATCGCCTCAATGCTTGGCTGCATCAGGGCTACCATGCCAGCATGGCCTGGATGGCGTCCCCCAAACGGCAGGATATTCATCAAGTGATGCCATCCGTGCGATCGGTGATTTCTGTCGCGCTGAATTACTACACCCCCCATTCCCATTCTGATGACCCACACCATGCCAAAATTTCTCGATACGGCTGGGGTCGAGACTACCATCGCGTTCTGCAAAAGCGGCTCAAGGCGCTGGCGTTGTGGATGGCGGAGCAAATCCCAGGGGCTGAAACGCGATACTACGCCGATACGGGCCCAGTGCAGGATAAAGTCTGGGCGGAGCGGGCTGGGCTGGGCTGGATTGCCAAAAATGGCAATTTGATTACCCGGCGCTACGGCTCTTGGGTCTTTTTGGGTGAGGTGCTGACCAATCTAGAGTTGGTTCCCGATCGCCCCCATTTACCGCACTGCGGAACCTGTACGCGCTGCATCTCGGCTTGCCCAACCCAGGCGATCGCGGCTCCGTTTGTGGTGGATGCCAACCGCTGCATTGCCTACCACACCATCGAAAACCGCGATGATGCCATACCTGATGCGATCGCGACAAAATTATCAGGATGGGTCGCTGGCTGTGACATTTGCCAAGATGTTTGCCCCTGGAATCAACGCTTTGCCCAGGAGACCGACGTAGACGATTTCCAGCCCTACCCGTGGAATCTAGCGCCCCTGCTGGATGAACTGGCCAATCTGAGCGATGCCGACTATGACCAACGACTGCCCGCCTCTGCGCTGCGACGCATCAAGCCAGCCATGTGGCGACGCAATGCCCAAGCAAATCTAACAGCGTCTTGCGAATGACACGCCCGTTAACGGTGTAAGTGCTGTTTAATGCGATCGAAATACCGTTCCAGTTCCTCGGCATAGTGATCCAGGAGGCGATCGCTCGCAAGTTTTAGATCCGGCGAGAGGCGCAGTAGTCGATTGAGCAGCGGTTGGATCGTGGCACCGAGATTGTCTTCATCAAGTTGATGGATATAGAGCAACAAGTCTTGGGGCGCATCCCACAATGATTCCACCAGCGCATCGCATTTAATGTCGTAGCTAAGAAATGCAAACGGCACCCGGTTAGCCAAACAGAAAATACCCGCATGCCCTTTGGTAACTAACCCCAAGCGACAGGAAGCAAACTCACGGCTAGTTTCCTCAAAGGTTTTGGGATTGGCAATATCAAAATCCTGGTTTAGCAGCTCACGCAATCGCTCTGCATCTGCCTGTTCCTGCTCAGAATGACAGAGCCACTTAATGGGCTTGGTGGTTTTCTGCTCATCAGCGTAGCGCAGGGTCTTGATCAAAATGGCGGCCAGTTTTTTTAGCACGGCATAGTGATCGCGACAGAGGGCATGGCGGAAGGGAATGTTGATGCCAAACTCGTGGGTGATGTCTACGGTGTGCTTTTGCCGACCCGCCAGAAAAACTGTGGGGCATCCAGTCAGAAATACCTTGTCCGCCGATCGCCGCAACAGTCGCCGCGCCACATACCACGATCGCACGTCCCGCACGGACACGGCCGCGGCCGCTTCTAAAGCTGCCTGAAGGTGATTATCGTCATGGGGCGACAGCAGAGCGAACTTGGTGGGATAGTGAGAGTTCTCATGCAGGTTCGCTACGCCAAACCCGAACAAAATTAGCGGAATGGTTAGTTTGCGCCAGCTTTCGGTATTGCTGAAGATGCGCGGTAGCAGATGCAGCGGATGGAGATAGCCGCCTGCACCGATAATGATTAGGTCGTAGGTTTGGTTGATGCGATCGATTTGGTCGTCCAGCGTGGCGTTTTGGCTAACCAGTTCCCGAATATCAACGGTGGTGATGGTGAGATGCAGATTATGTTCAGAAAAAAGTGGAGCCGCCGCCGCCATTCCCAGGCGATCGCCTAGGTTGTCATAACTCGGCAAACAAACATGAAGGGCTGTATAGTCGGGCATGGCGCTTATCAACAGTATTGGCAGTTCGCGCGTTGATCCTAAGCGATCGCTCTTGGGTTTGCCAGAATTTTTAAACCCGCGATCGCCCATAAAACACAGAACAGAATGGGGCATGGCAGCGGCTTGCAATAAGTTTGGGTTAAATCTGCCGATTTCGGCGGCGATAGTGGTTCAATGATTCTGTAAGACGTAATTATGCTTATGCGAGTATTAGCTCTTGTCCCTGGTGGGATTGGCGATCAGCTTCTATTTTTTCCGACCTTAGAAGATCTGAAACGAACGTATCCGGATGCGGTCATTGACGTGGTGGTTGAACCCCGCGCCAAGGCTGCCTATCGGGTATGTCAGTCGGTGAATGACGTAGTGTTGTTTGATTTCAAAGATCGCAATAGTCCGGCGGATTGGGCAAATTTGCTGGGCATCATGCGCGATCGCGACTATGATTTGGCGCTCTCCCTTGGGCAGCGGTGGGGGGTGGCGTTTCTGCTGTGGCTGACCGGAGTGCCCGTGCGGGTTGGCTATGAAAGCCCTGCATCCTGGCTGTTGACCAATCCTGTGCCGCTGAAGCCGGAGCAATACGCAGCGGACATGTATCACGATTTGTTGCAGGGCATCGGCATCACCACCCCCTGCCCGCCCTTGTCGATTCAGTTGCTTAAAGCAGATTTAGACTGGGCTGACGCCGAGCGTCGCACCCTGGGGCTTTCGAGCGGTTACTTTATGGTTCACGGCGGCTCTAGTAAACTTGCCCAAGAAAAAGGCATTGATAAGCTGTATCCGGTCGAAAATTGGAAAGTGATCATCCAAGATATTCGCCAACGTCAGCCGGATGTGCCTCTGGTGGTGGTTCGGGGCCCTGAAGATGATGCACTGGTGAATGCACTGCTTACTGCGTTTCCAGAGTTGACGGTGACGACTCCGCCGGATATTGGCAAGCTAGCGGCAATGATTGCGGGGGCAACCCTAATGCTTTGCACCGATAGCGGCCCGATGCACATGGCGATCGCGCTTCAGGTGTACACGCTGGCGTTGTTTGGGCCTACTGATCCCGCTAAACTCATGCCCCAGAGCGATAAGTTCAAAGCCATTCAATCCCCAACCGGCAAGATGTCGGATATTGCTCCTGCTGAGGTACTAAAACAGGTTTGGGGTGGCTAGGTGACGGTGCGTTCAATGGAGACTGAAGCCGAGTTGCGATCGGCGGTGTTTCTCGATCGCGATGGAGTGCTGAACATTGAGGCAGGCTACATCCGCGAGGTGGAAAACCTGAAGCTGATTCCAGGCGTAGCGGCAGCGGTGCGAACCCTTAACGATCGCGGTTTGTTTTGCTGTTTGGTATCGAATCAGTCTGGCCCTGCCCGCAACTATTACCCGCAGAGCCATGTGGTGGCTCTGCACGATCGCCTCTGTCAGCTCTTGCATGAGGAAGCTGGGGCGCGGCTGGATGCGCTGCACTATTGCCCGGACTTGAGCCAGCCGGAAGGCGGCACGGTTCCAGAGTTCACGCGCTGGACGGCCTGGCGCAAACCGAATACGGGAATGCTGGTGGCGGCAGCTTGGAAATATGGGCTGGATACTCGGCGTAGCTTTATGGTGGGCGATAAGGCGACGGATGTAGATCTGGCGCACAATGCCGGATGTCGCGGAATTTTGGTGCAAACGGGCTATGGCGATCGCGTCTTGAGTGGTGATTATCAACACCAGACTCACCCGGATTTCATTGCGGAAGACCTGTCGATGGCGGTGGATTGGATCTTGCAGCAGTCCTAGCGGGTCTATTGGAAGCGATCGCGGGCTTGAACAGCGATGTCCACTCCATCACTGAACACTCCATCTACGCCTAATTCAAAAAACTGTTGGTATTCGTCTAGCGGATTGCGGTAGGTCGGGTGCAGAAATTCCGGTTCGCTGCGGAAGGTGTAGGGATGCACCTGCAACCCGGCTGCGTGGGCGCGCCGCACCAAATCGGTGGCGGGCAGGATTGTGTCCGGGCGGTCGGGATCAACGGGCACAATCCAGCGCTTATCGGGGCCGATGCCGTCCGCATAGGTGGCGATCGCCCCCAATCCGTCGTCCGTTAGCAGTTCAGAATAGAACCGACCGGTATCGGCCTGGCGCTCAGTCGCGTCGCCAATCAGTTGAATCAGCGGCAGTGGGGTGCGCGATCGCAGCCATTTCAGATTGTTGGTTTCAAAAGATTGCAAAAATACGGCGGAATCAGCGCGATCGTACCCAAATTCTGCCAACACGGCCAGCATGGGTTCCTCCAACGGCAGCCCGATCGCCCGGAAATAGCTGGGATGCTTGGTTTCGGGGTAGATGCCGAGCGATCGCCCTGTAGTGGCTGTCGCCTGTTGCAATAGTGCTAGAGTTTCCGCAAACGTCGGAATGGTGAACCGGTCGTTCCACGTCTGCTCCCGAAACGGCAGCCGCTCCCGCACCCGCAGAGTTTTCAGTTCCGCCAGCGTAAAATCTTCGGTGAACCAGCCCGATCGCGCGATGCCGTCGATGGTGCGCGTGGTGATGCGATCGCGGAATTCTGGGCGATCGGCTACGTCGGTGGTGTCCGACAGTTCATTTTCATGACGGGCGATCAAAATGCCATCTTGGGTAATGACCAAATCGGGTTCAATAAAATCGGCTCCGAGGGCGATCGCCAACTGGTAGCCCTCCAGGGTGTGTTCTGGGCGGTATCCGCTAGCGCCGCGATGGGCAATGGCGATTGGCGGCTGCCCGGTCAGGGTGTTCCAGTTTGACATGATCCAAGCAACAAATGCCTTCTAAAATCTACCCCGTCTGAGGCGGCCGGTGCGACCGTCGTATCAGATAATAGAGCAATAATGTCCTGCGATCGCCGATGCGCCCGTAACGGTTCGACTGATAAAACTGGCTAAACCCCAACTACCTAGAGAATCAGGCTAAAGAGGCAGAAAATAGCTCCACCTCGTCTAAGATCCTCTAGAGGAATCGTTTCCGCCCATCCTGCCGCATCTTTTGCCAGCCGCCTGATTTTACCGTCTCTATTTTCTGTGGAGTCTTGACGTGAATTTATCGTCCCTGTCGTCCCTCGCGTCCCTTAGCTTCTTTCGGAATTTACGCGGCCTGGAAAATCGGCAGTTTGCAGTAATCGGGCTAGGGCGTTTTGGGCGAGCGGTTTGCATGACGCTGCACCATTCGGGGCATGAGGTATTAGGCATTGACTCGGATGAACGGCGTGTTGCCCAAGCCATGACGGAACATTTGGCCGCCCATGCGCTGCAACTGGATTCTACCGAACCCCTGGCGCTTAAAGAAGCCGGTATTTTTGACTTTGATACGGTGATTGTGGCGATCGGCAATTACATCCAAGAAAGTATTATCACAACTCTGAATGTGAAAGAGGCAGGCGTGCCCTACGTTGTAGCGAAGGCATCTTCGGAAATTCACGGTAAGCTGCTGCAACGGGTGGGCGCTGATCAGGTGGTGTATCCAGAACACGAAATGGGCTGCGAACTTGCCCGCGCCCTGACTCGTCCGGGCATTCTCGATCGCTTTGAGCTAGACCCAGATCACAGCATTGTTGAAGTGTCGGTGCCGCCGGAATTTGATGGCAAAACCATTGTGGAACTGGAATTGCGATCGCGCTATGGGCTAAATTTACTGGCAATTGGGGAAGACGATAAGTTTGAGGTCAATCCTAGCCCGGTCATGCGGTTGAGTAAGGGGTCAGCAATGGTGGTGATTGGTTCCAATAAATGTATCGATCGCTTGCCGCTATAGCTCGCGTACCGTGAATCAAAGCCGCACCATTGGGTTACCCATTGCGATCGCTCAATCACCTTAGATATAGTGAAGGTTTGAATGCCGTTCATTCCATACTTGCCATGACGACGCGCCGTTATCACATCACGACATTTGGCTGCCAGATGAACAAAGCCGACTCCGAGCGGATGGCTGGCATCCTAGAAACCATGGGCTTTGAATGGTCAGAAGAGCCGGAAAATGCGGATTTGGTTCTCTACAATACCTGCACCATCCGCGACAATGCCGAGCAAAAAGTTTATTCCTATCTGGGACGGCAGGCCAAACGCAAGCACGAACAGCCAGACCTGACGCTGATTGTGGCAGGCTGCGTGGCTCAGCAAGAAGGTGAATCATTGCTGCGGCGAGTGCCGGAACTAGATTTGGTCATGGGCCCGCAACACGCCAACCGCCTCCAGGATTTACTGGAGCAAGTATTTGACGGCAATCAGGTAGTAGCAACGGAGCCAATTCATATCGTTGAAGACATTACCAAGCCGCGCCGAGATAGTGACGTGACCGGTTGGGTGAATGTGATTTACGGCTGCAATGAGCGCTGTACCTATTGCGTGGTGCCGAATGTGCGCGGGGTGGAGCAGTCTCGCACGCCAGAGTCGATTCGCGCCGAAATGGACGAACTGGGCCGCCAGGGGTTCAAAGAGGTGACGCTGCTCGGTCAAAATATTGATGCTTACGGTCGCGATTTGCCGGGCACCACGCCGGAAGGTCGCCATCTGCATACGCTCACTGACCTGCTTTACTTTGTTCATGATGTGCCGGGGATCGATCGCATCCGATTTGCCACCAGCCATCCTCGCTACTTCACCGAACGGCTGATTCGCGCCTGTGCTGAACTGCCCAAGGTTTGCGAACATTTCCACATTCCGTTTCAGTCTGGGGATAATGCCGTGCTGAAAGCGATGGCGCGGGGCTATACTCACGAACGCTACCGTCGCATTATTGACCTCATTCGCGCTTATATGCCCGATGCGTCGATTAGTGCCGATGCGATCGTGGGGTTTCCGGGTGAAACCGAGGAACAGTTTGAAAATACGCTGAAGCTGGTGGATGACATTGGCTTTGATCAGTTGAATACGGCGGCTTATTCGCCTCGCCCTGGTACACCTGCGGCCGTTTGGGAAAACCAGCGTTCAGAAGACGTAAAGCGCGATCGCCTCCAGCGATTGAATCATTTGGTGTCGGTGAAGGCGGCGGAGCGATCGCAGCGCTATGCCGATCGCATTGAAGAAGTCTTAGTAGAGGGGCAAAACCCTAAAGATTCTAGCCAAGTGATGGGCCGAACTCGCGGCAATCGCCTTACTTTCTTTAGCGGCGATATTGCCGAACTCAAAGGTCAGTTAGTGTCGGTCAAGATTACTGAAGTGCGCGCCTTTAGCCTCACCGGTGAACCCTTGATCCCAGCCATGTGCTAGGCCTCACTCCGTTCAGTCTGCATGGTAGGCTAACCGATGATGTGTGCGGCAATCCCAGGCGGCGGAGGTAACACCATGACAAAACAACGAGTCGGTATTTTGTTTGGCGGGCGATCGGGCGAACATGAGGTGTCGATTAGCTCGGCCCGGGCGATCGCACGGGGATTATCCACCGCACCCAATACCGACAAGTATGACCTCTCGCTGTTCTATATCCAAAAAAATGGTGTGTGGCGCGGTGGCGCGGTGGCGCAGTCGGTGCTGGAGTCTGGAACGCCGCTGGATGCCGAAGAGGGCGATCGCGCTGGATTGTGGCACTTTCCGGCGGGTGTAGAAACAGTGGACATTTGGTTTCCGGTGCTGCACGGCCCCAATGGCGAAGATGGCACGATTCAGGGGCTGCTGCAACTGATGCAGACTCCCTACGTTGGCTGCGGCATGATGACCTCGGCGGTGGCAATGGACAAGCTAGCCATGAAAAGCGCCTTTGCCCAAGCTGGACTGGCACAGGTGGCCTATCGCGGCGTGACGCGATCGGAGGTGTGGTCGAATCCCTGCGTGTTTCCCAAATTGTGCGATGACCTGGAAACGGCAATTGGCTATCCCTGTTTCGTGAAACCGGCCAATCTGGGATCGTCGGTGGGCATTTCTAAGGTGCGATCGCGGGCTGAACTAGAGGCGGCGCTAGACAGCGCGGCTAGCTACGATCGCCGCATCATCGTCGAAGCGGGGGTGACGGCCCGTGAGTTGGAAGTGGCAGTGCTGGGCAACCATCCAGCCAAAGCATCGGTGATCGGTGAAATTACCTTCACTAGCGATTTTTATGACTATGAAACCAAGTACACCGAGGGGGCGGCCGAACTCCACATTCCTGCTGATGTGCCCGATGCGATCGCCCAGATCGTTAAAGAATCTGCCCTGCAAGCTTTCCATGCGATCGATGGCTCCGGCTTAGCGCGGGTGGATTTTTTCTATGTGGAAGCCACCGGCGAGGTGCTGATCAACGAAGTCAATACCTTGCCTGGTTTCACCGCCACCAGTATGTACCCGATGCTGTGGGAAGCGGCAGGTGTCCCGTTTGCCGAACTGCTCGATCGCTTGGCGCAGTTGGCAGTCGAGCGGTTTCAAGGCTGAGCCTGCAACCGGTTCCTTGAACCCAATTCCTTGAACCCAATTCCTTGAACCCAATACCAATGATTGAGAGTTTGAGGCACGAGCGATCGCCCGTAGCGCTAAGATCAGATATTAAGAACCGTATCAAACCGCTAATAGTTGTGAAGGATTCGCTGTAACGGCCGACCTTCCCCCGCTGAGATTGGAGAACACCATGCCCAAAACCCTCGATGCACAATCCGTTTTAGATGTTCTGCGCCCCGTCCAAGATCCAGAACTCCAAAAAAGCCTGGTCGAACTGAATATGATTCGCAATGTGGCGATCGCGGGCGGCGACGTGAAATTTACCCTAGTGTTAACCACCCCTGCCTGCCCCCTGCGTGAATTCATTGTGGATGAATGTAAGGCCGCCGTGAAACAACTGCCCGGCGTTGAAACCATTGACGTAGACGTGACAGCGGAAATCCCTCAGCAAAAGGCACTCCCCGATCGCCAAGGCATTGATGGTGTGCGAAATATCATCGCCGTATCCAGCGGCAAGGGCGGCGTAGGCAAAAGCACCGTGGCGGTCAACATTGCCGTGGCGCTGTCGGAATCCGGAGCGCGAGTGGGTCTGCTAGATGCCGATATTTATGGCCCCAATGCGCCGATTATGCTGGGCTTGTCTAGCGCCCAAATTACCGTGCAGGAAGGCAGTCAGGGCGAAATCCTCGAACCCGCCTTTAATCATGGCATCAAGCTTGCCTCGATGGGTTTTTTGATTGATCCCGATCAGCCTGTGATGTGGCGTGGGCCCATGCTCAACGGCATCATTCGTCAATTTCTCTACCAGGTGCAGTGGGGCGAGTTGGACTATTTGATTGTGGACTTGCCGCCGGGAACGGGCGATGCACAGCTTACCCTAGCCCAAGCCGTGCCTATGGCCGGAGCCGTGATTGTCACAACGCCGCAAACGGTGGCCCTAAGCGATGCCCGGCGCGGTCTAAAAATGTTCCAGCAGCTTAATGTGCCGGTCATTGGCATTGTGGAAAACATGAGCTATTTTATTCCACCGGATTTGCCCGATCGCAAGTACGACATTTTTGGCTCCGGCGGCGGTGAGAAAACATCCAAAGAGCTAGGGTTGCCGCTACTGGGCTGCATCCCCTTGGAGCCAGCCCTGCGAGAAGGGGGCGATCGCGGCATCCCCATTGTGATAGGTGCGCCTGAATCCGACTCGGCCAAAGCACTAACGGCGATCGCCCAACAGGTGGCGGCACGGGTTTCGGTCGCTGCCCTGACCAGTTAACGCCACCCCTGAAGGGTACACACAGCACCATCGATCACCGGGTATGGCACCATTTGGGTTAGGACAGGGGATTTTTGTAGGACAGCTTAGCCGTTCCACAAAAATCCCTAGGCTCTCCAGCCCTACATATCGGTTCATCGTCTCCCTGAAAGCTCCATGCTGCATAAATCCGTTTCGTCTCGTTTTAGTTTGAAATCAATCGTTCAACCCTGGCAGGATGTGGACTGGTTCCTGCTAGCCGTTGTTGTGGCAGTGACGGCATTCGCCGGGATTGTTATTCGCAGCACTGAGCTGAGCGAGCAACTGACGGACTGGTGGCAGCATTGGGTGGTTGGTGGCATCGGGTTGGCGATCGCCATTGTGCTGGCCCGATGGCGCTATGACTATCTGGCTCAATGGTACTGGGTGGTCTACGCTGTTACGAACATTGCACTGATAGCTGTGATGTTTGTCGGCACAGATGCCCTCGGCGCACAGCGCTGGATTACCATCGGGGGCTTCAACGTTCAGCCCTCTGAGTTTGCCAAACTGGGCATGATCATCACCATGGCCGGCATTCTACACGAACGCACCGCCTCGACTGTTCCCGCCATGGTGAAAGCACTAGCCGTGACGGCGGTTCCTTGGGCTTTGGTCTTCTTACAGCCCGACTTGGGAACCTCGCTAGTCTTTGGGGCAATTACCCTAGGGATGCTGTATTGGGGTAATGCCAATCCGGGGTGGCTGCTGCTGCTGGTATCGCCGTTGGTGGCTGCGATTCTGTTCAGCGTTGCCTTCCCCGCGTGGGTCGTTTGGGTGGTGGCGATGGGAATTGTGGGCTGGCTGACGCTGCCATGGTCCTTCTTTGGGGCAATGGGGGCAACGATGTTAAATCTATTGTCTGGTGGTTTGGGGCAGGTTGTTTGGGATTTGCTAAAGGACTACCAAAAAGATCGGCTAATTCTGTTCCTCGACCCAGATAAAGACCCGCTGGGTGGCGGCTACCACTTGATCCAATCGCGCATCGCGATTGGTTCTGGGCAACTGTGGGGGCGGGGGTTGAGTCAGGGAACCCAAACTCAACTTGGTTTTATTCCAGAGCAGCATACCGATTTTATTTTTTCGGCGGTGGGTGAAGAGCTAGGCTTTGTGGGCGCGATCGCACTTCTGACGGCATTTTGGCTGATTTGCCTCCGGTTGGTGATCATTGCCCAAAACTCAAAGGACAACTTTGGGTCACTGCTGGCGATCGGCGTGTTGTCGATGCTGCTTTTCCAGATGATGGTCAATGTTGGTATGACGATTGGCCTCGCACCCGTCACCGGTATTCCGCTCCCCTGGATGAGCTATGGGCGATCGGCCCTGCTCACCAATTTTATTGCCATAGGTCTAGTAGAATCAGTGGCGAACCATCGCCACCCGCGATCGCGTTTTTAATCAATGACAGGGCTGTGTTGGATAATCACACTGATTAGAAAATTCATTGGCGGGGCAACGTTCCAACCGTCCGCGATCGCCTAGAGTAAAAGTAGCCAATTTTTTCCATAAGACTTACGCATCGCAAGGCTCAAACGAGCGTTACGCACGCGGCAACTCTCATCGGTAGATACTGATGCGTCAGTCATGTTCTAATTACCATTAGGCAGGATTCATCATGATTTTTCCCGGTTCAGCAGTGCAGGTTATTAACGCCGACGATACCTACTACGGCTTTCAGGGCTTAGTGCAGCGCATTAGCGACGGCAAAGTAGCCGTCTTGTTTGAAGGCGGCAATTGGGACAAGCTGGTGACGTTTAATTTGAACGAGATCGAAGCGGTAGACGCCACAGCAGGGCGCAAAAAGTAGGCAGGCGACTTCATCCGAATGGGCAG
>CAYSIR010000074.1:14529-17041 GCA_964431105.1 uncultured Leptolyngbya sp.
GGTCACTTCGCTGAAGTGATTGAAACGTCAACGACTCACTTTTTAGCACAGTGCCTCGAACCGGACGAGCTAAACTTTCCGTCCATGCCTCCCTTCGGCAGTTGGGTGAAAGCGATCGACGAAGAATCTGGCAACCAAATTTATGCCATTGTCTATCACGCCACGACTAGCCCGATTGATTCTGTGCATCGGGCCCGAGCGCTAGGGCTATCGCTGCAAGACCTGCGGGAACAGCAGCCGCAGATTTTTGCCATGCTAAAAACGGAATTTAGTGCGGCGATCGTCGGGTTCAAAACTGTTCAGTATGCGGATGGCAACGGCAACCGCCCTCGCAAAATTGGCGAAACCATTTATCAACATCTGCCGCCTCGGCCGCCCCAGGTTCACCAAGCCGTGCTGCGCGGCGAACCGGATGATATTGCGCAATTTTCTGAGAATCTCGATTTTTTGCGATCGCTCCTGGATATTCACAATGCCCCAGTGGATGCGCTGATTGCGGCGGCCATTCGGGAAGTGTACCGCGTGCGACAGGCCGATCGCGACTGGCTGGTGCAGGTTGGGCGCACGCTCAGCGTCATGCTGAAGGACGATTACGATCGCCTACGGGTTATCCTCAGCCAAATTCATCCATGACGGTCTTGGGTGACTTGAGATACATCACCGTGCGATCGCCTTAAATGTGAGTGAAATTGCGATCGCCGTTTTGAGATGCGATCGCCAAAATAGGAATAGCATCGACCACAGGGATGCCCCGTTGCGTCAGCGCCCGATGTGCCTGCGCGTAACCTGTCTGTGTCGTACACCTTCCTGAACCGTCCATGACCTCCACGCCCGCCAAATCTGCCCAATCAACCCAGTCCGCCTGGCAGCGGCTCCGCCATCGTGACATTACCTGTGAGCAAGCACTGGCGTTGTTGGTCAACCCAGAAAAAAGTGTGAACCTGAGCTTGCTGGATGATGAGGTCAGCTATCGGTTTTTGCGAGAATTTCCGGCTCCCAATACCCTGCCGCCAGTAGTGCCGCTGCTGCTGTGGCGCAATTGCTATTACCTGGGCAGCCCGGTGGAACTGTCCGAAGACACGATCAAACAACTGAGCGATCGCACCTTCACCGAAATTCGCGTCATTCCCATCGATGATAAAAGCTATCGATCGTGGTACCACAAGCAAGCCTTCGACCATTCCCAAATTTCGTCCGACCCCATCATCAATCCCCTCACGGGCGAGGTCGAAACCGAAAACATTGGCGAGGTGACAGAACTATATCTCTCCAAAGCAGCCGATCAAATTAGCCGCATCAAAACCATCATGTCGGGTGCGTTGCGGAATCGGGCTAGCGATATTCATCTCGAACCCGTGGCGGAAGGCTTGCGGGTGCGGTATCGCATTGACGGTATTTTGCGGGACATCACTACCCTGCCGCCAGACATTAGTCGGCGGGCGATCGTGGCGCTGAAGGTGATGTCAGATATGGACATTGCCGAAAGCCGTCGGCCGCAGGATGCCCGCATTGGCGAACGCTATGCCGCCGGAAGTGAGTTCAACTTGGGGCTGGATATGCGGGTGAGTACGCTGCCCTGTGTCGGCGGCGAGAAAGCAGTCATTCGACTGTTGCCCAACGATAATCCGTTTACTTGCATTGAAGAACTGGGATTTACGCCGCAAACCTTGGGCGTTTATCAAAATTGGCTCCAGCAGCCCCAGGGCATGGTAATTTTCACCGGCCCGACGGGATCGGGAAAAACCAGCACGCTCTACACCAGTTTGCAAACGGTAGCAACAGAACACGTCAATGTGGTGACGGTGGAAGATCCGGTGGAATATGTGCTGCCCCGCATTACCCAAACTCAGGTCAATGAAGCGGCAGGGATGACCTTTGCGGCGGGGCTACGGGCCATCTTGCGGCAAGACCCGGACATCATTATGGTGGGTGAAATTCGCGATCATGAAACGGCGGAAACGGCAATTCGGGCAGCCTTGACCGGGCACTTGGTCTTCACTACGCTCCACACCAATGATGCGGCCAGCGCCATTCCTCGGCTGAAGGATATTGGCCCTGATCCGGGACTGATCAGCGATGCGCTGTTGGGGATTGTGGCGCAGCGGCTGGTGCGTAAAATCTGTCCTCACTGTGCTGAGCCTTACACGCCAACCGATGAGGAATTGAAAATGCTGGGGCTAGAGCGATCGCACACCAATACTAAAACCTGGCGCAAGGGTCGCGGCTGTTCGCGCTGTTTTCAATCGGGCTATTCTGGGCGGGAAGCCATCATCGAGCTGATTGATATGGACGATCGCATTCGCCAAATTATCTACGAAGGAACAATGACTGAATTGCACCGCTACCTGCGCGACATTCAGTTTTGTTCGTTCCACACTGCCGCGATCGCCAAAGTCACTGCGGGTGCCACCACCGTTAGTGAAGTGCTGCGGGTGCTGCCCAGAAGTGCCATGCAGCGTTACATTGCTAAAAAAACAGCCTGATCACATCAGCCTGGTCAACAATTAACTTG
>CAYSIR010000075.1:0-16994 GCA_964431105.1 uncultured Leptolyngbya sp.
GACGATAACCCTATCATCCACGCTGGCTATCACGCGCCCCACCCCCATACCCATCACGATGCTGCCCCCCACCGCCATACCCGCCTTTCCCCAACAAGCCATCCGCCCCGAAACGCTCCCCAACCTGGTTGTCAAGCGCGAGATAGGCTATGGCAAGCCGCACCAGGGCCGCGTCGCCCCCGCCGGCACAATGCTGGCCGTGGCGACCTCCGCTGGTATCGCCTGGTTCGACCGGGCAACCCTGCGCCACGTGCGGTTTGATGCGATTGACGGCGGCGTAGATACGCTGGTCTTTCGCCCCGACGGGCAACAGGTAGCGGCGACCCAGGGCACTGGCTCCACCGCCCATACCCTCTTGCTGCAAACAAGCTCTGGCCAACAGCAGGCGGTACTGGAGGGGCAAAGCCCGACGTTTAGCCCCGACGGACAATACATTGCCACCGTACGCCACAATCTCGAAAGCGGAGAAACCACGACCATACTCTGGAATACCAGGAGCGGCGAGCGCCAGGGTATGATGGTGGGGCACTCGCCCGACTTTAGCCTGGATGGGGCGCTGGTTGTGACCATCCAGACGCAATCGGAGGGCCAGCCGGCCATTCTGGTCTGGCGCAGCCGCGATGGGGCGCTCCTGCGCGATATGGTGGGGTGGTCGCCCATCTTTAGCCCGGTGGCTCCCTTGCTGGCGATTGCCAACGAACAGGGCATCCAGATTTTGCGCGTGCCCGACCTAGATGTCGTACACACCCGCGATATAGAGAGTGGCGGGGCCATCCTGCGCTTTAGCGACGATGGGCAACGGTTGCTTGTGCTGGCCCATGATGGCTTGCGCAGTTGGCATATCACCAGTGACAACGTTTCTACCAGTCTGGCCGTGGCCGGGACATTTAGCACGTCTGGCACGTCGCCCACGTCGTCCAATACGCTGGTACAGATTGGGGGCGGCGGCGAAGGGTTGCTGCTTGGGGTACGCCTGATAAGCGCCGACGATGGGCGCGTGCTGTACGAAAACCCCGACGCGCTCTTTACCGATCCAGGCTATGCGCATACCGCCAATCTGGTAACGTTCGGCGGCGGCGGCGGCGATGGATCTACCGCCGTTTTTGTGACGGTAGATGGGTGGGTCTGGTTGATAGACCTGGACAGCGGTACCCCCACGAAATTACCTATGCCCTGGTTTTCGGCGGTGGCCTTCCACCCCGACGGGCTTACCCTGGCGACCGCGCGGATTGGCCCGGCCGTAGATCTGTGGCGTCTGGTTGATGGCTCGCTGCTACGCCAGTTCCCCGCAGATTGGGGTTGGTCGGCCAACCATCACCCCGATAGCGCGTTTTTTGCGCCCGGCGGTATCGCCCTGGCGGTTGAAGCCACCGTACAACAATATGGAGCCTTTGGGGCCGCGATTACCACCTGGGATATGGTATCGCAAAGCGCCGGGCGCGAAGTGTGGAGCATGAGTATTCTCGAGGGTACCGATAGTGTAGCCGAGCATCCGCTGGCGTACAACCCGGCCGGCGGTATGGTGGCCTGGGTTGACGAGCGCGGCGCGGTGCAGTTGCGCTATAACACGACCGTCACAGACACTGTGCCCACGGCCCCCGGCGGCATGCTCACCCTCACCGAGCCGGGCGCATATTCGGCGCTCGAATTTAACCCGGATGGCAGTTTGCTGGCGGTGGGGGATGCCGGGGGGCGGGTACAGTTGTTGAAAACCGATAGTGGCTACCTGTATGATGCGGTCAATACCGATAACGCCATACGGCAGATTATCTTCAGTCCGGATGGGTCACTGGTGGGGGCGCTCCGCGACGATGGGTTGCTGCTGGTGTGGCCGGTGGGCCAGCAAACGCCTATGGCCCAGGCTATCGTAGGCGCGGCCCGCCGGGTTGTGTTTAGCGGCGACAATCAGATGGCTATAGCGGCCGGCTCCGATGGGGTGGCGTGGTATAGCTTGAGCAATGGGCAACTGCTCTACTCGCTGGTCGGCCCCGCCGATGATGTGGCGTTCGATGCCGGGCAGCGGTTGCTGGCCGTGTTGCACGGTGGGCGGGTAACGGTGTGGGGGGTGCGCTAACAGCGCGGCCCGCCCGCCCCCCGGCTGCAACATGACTCTGATATATCCCCGTTTTGTTCCCCAGAAATCCCCCTACCCATGCTACAATACTTACCGGAGACTCGTTCCTTTAAAACATACTCCCCATGGGCAAAAAAGCGCAAGAGGTATAGTATGAACAGTAACACACAAAGAGAGATTGAAAGTAGGAATATATCCCCCCCCTTCACCGCCAGTTCGACCCCAACCTTCACGCAATTGTTTGAACACGCTGGCGACGCCCACTTCCTGCTTGACGAAGGCACATTTATTGCCTATAACCCCGCCTTCACCGAGATGCTTGGCTACTACAGTGAAGAAGAGCATATTTCCCTCACTCCCACAAATATTTCCCCGCCCCACCAACCCGATGGCCGCCCCTCCCTCGAAAAAGCACAGGAAAAAATAACTATTGCTCTTCAGCATGGCCACGTCTGCTTTGAATGGACGCACCAGCGCAAAGATGGCCAGCAATTCCCCGTCGAAGTATCGCTGAATACCATCACGCACGATGGTAAAACCCTCATCTATGGTAATTGGAAAGACATTACCGAGCGTAAGCAACAAGAACAAGAACTCTATATCTTTAAAACCCTCTTTGATAACGCCCCCGAAGGTATCTTCGCCTCTGGTCTTGACGGCTATATTACCTACGCAAACAAAGCCCTCCATACGCTCTATGGCTATGATGATGATATGCTTGGGTTGCACATCTCCGCTATGGCCCAGGGCGACCACCAGCGGGTCCAGGCCCTGTTCGAAAATGTCCAGCGTGATGGCTCCTGGCAAGGTAATGTTGTCCACGAGCGCAAAGATGGCAGCACCTTTCCCGTGCATGTGTCCACCTTCCTGGTGTACAACAAACGGGGAATGCCCCATGCTATTGCCTCTATCCACCACGATATGACCGAGCAAGTACAGCAGGAGCAGAAACGCGCTTTGCTGCAATATCAGACGATAGAGGCCCAACAGGCTATTCTGCGCGAGCTTTCGGCTCCCTTGCTCCCCCTGGCTCCCAAAATCGTTGCCTTACCTCTGATTGGTTCCGTTGACCAGAGCCGTGCCCAACAGATTCTCGAAACGTTGCTAGAAGGGATCGCCCGCCACCAGGCCGAGATAGCGCTGGTAGATATGACCGGCGTGAAAACGATAGATACGCAGGTCGCCCAATCGCTCATCCAGACGGCCCAGGCGGTCAAACTCCTGGGAGCGCGGGTAATTCTGACAGGTATTAGTCCAGCGATGGCGCAGACACTCGTCCACCTTGGGGCCGACTTGAGCGGTATGATTACGTTGAGTACGTTGCAGGCCGGTATTGCCCACGCACTGAACCAACCCACGTCTGGGTAGCCGGACGATGGTACAGGCGATAATGGGGCATGGTCTGGCTGTACCCCGATGATTTTTGGCGCACTGTGCATGTTTGGATATTATGTACAAAAAGAAACCCCTACTTTTTGTTGAAATTGTCCAATGGGCGTGCTACTATACTAACCAGAACACCTGCAACGGAGCAGGAGCCCTCACTTCGGAGGCAATTGGGCAACCGAGATGAGCACAGTGGAGTAGCAAAGACATGAGGAGGTATCGTATGAAAATGCACGTTATGGATCAAAAGAGAGTTGACACCTATTTGCAACAGGTACCAGGCGCGGGTCATACGTTGCGCTTGCACAATATAGACCCGTCGCACCGTTCGCTTACCAATGCCGCGGCACTTGCCGGCACAACCACCGATGATGTACGCGCCGTTATGGATAGTCGTCTGCGCCGCGCGGCCCGCCACGCCCAGACAACCAGCGCCCCGGCCACGGCCGAGCCCGTCGGCAGCGTTGAGCTTGTTGCCTGATAGTTATAGATAGTAACCGTATGAAACCGAAAAACTCGTATTCGTACGTCAACAGCGCATAAGCCGGAGGATTGTTCCTCCGGCTTATGCGTTTCCCCCTTTCCGTCCTTAAAATTCCCCGCATCCTCACCACACCTCCACCCCTGTTGCGCTACCCCCATGGTATAATTGGTATAATAGACAGGCGTACGCCCAATTTTTTGCACCCTATTGCCCATACATCTGCTGAGAATGCAGAGGAGCCAATGGTTCAGCGACTCTTTCGCAAAACCAACAAGCCGTCCCCATCTCCCCCGCACGCGCAGCCCATGCGGCCCCGGCGCAGCATCAGTGTGCGTATGCGCTGGACATATCTCATTTCGTCAACCCTCCCGCTCATTCTGGTGGGTACTTTGCTGATCTACCTGAATTTTCGTACCCAACAGGAGACGGTGTACAAAGAACAGGTGACGCTTACATCGCAGGCGGTGCGCGAAATTTCCGATTATATTACGACTATAGAAACGCAACTGCTTGGTATTGGCCATCGGCTACAACCCGATACCTTCCGCGATCAGCGCAACAACGCCCTGCGCGAGTTGATCAATGTGCATTATCCCAACCTGCGCGCGGTTTCTATTTATACGATCAATCGCAATCAAATAACGCATGTATCGCTGGAGCGTACCTATCCGCCGGATACCTATATTCGCCGTACCGACGACCCTATGATCCTCCGCGCGTTGCAAGGCCAGGGCAACCGCAGCGACATTTACCAGACGGAGGAGGGGCAACCTATTTTTACCATTGCGCTGCCGTTGCGCGACGAGACCCGCCGTATTATTGGCGCTATCCACGCAGAAATAAGCGCAACCCCGATTGCCATGTCGCTCCGCATTCTGAGCAAAGACTCGGCTAGTACAGCCTATCTCATTAACCAGCAGCATACCATTATTCTCGAAAGCAGCACGCCCGGCTGGAATCCTCCCCCGGATATTGCCAACTTGATAGAGATGGATGAAGAAGATGTGCAATACCACCGCGATAATAACCGGGTGATGATTTATACCGATGGCAACGATCAGGCGGTGTTATCTATTATTGCGCCGATTACGCCCGGTACCTGGTCTGTGGTGGTAGAGCAACCTTTGAATATTGCGTTTGCGAATGTGTGGCAGACCGGGTTGTTGCTTGGCATTCTGGTCGCGGTGGTCGGGTTGCTGTCGCTTGGGGTGGCGCTGCTGCTGTCGCAAAATATTTTGCGCCCGCTGAATGCCCTGCGCGAAGGGGCGGTAGCCATTGGCGATGGCCACCTTCAGCATCGTATTCGCGTGACCGGTGTGGACGAGATGGGCCAACTGGCGCATACCTTTAACCATATGGCGGGACAACTTCAGGAAAGTCTCTCGGAAATTGAAGAGCAAAATGACCGCCTGCGCGAAGGGCTCTATCTGGCCCGCGACATCCAGATGGGGTTGCTGCCCTCGCAGCCGCCCTGGAGCCATGATATGCTCACCGTTTATGCTATTTCCATACCGGCCTACGAGGTGGGCGGCGATTTTTATTCTTATATTGCCTTGCCCAATGGCAACGCGGCTATTTCGGTCGGGGACATCTCTGGCAAGGGGGTTGGGGCCGCGTTGATGATGGCGCTCACCAGCAGCATGGTAGAATCACAGGCGCGGCAGACGGCAACCCCGGCCGATGTGTTGACGACGTTGAACCGGCTCTTGCGCCCCCGTATGCATGCCAACAATATGAACGCCGCGCTGCTCTATGCCATCTTCGACCAGCACAACCATACCATGACGGTGGCGAACGCAGGAATGATCGCGCCTATGCTTATCCGCCGAGTTGGTGGTAATAACCATGGGTCATCCACCAACCATAGCGAGTTGATTGAGATTGGCGGTATGCCCATCGGGGCGATGCCCAACGCGCTCTATACGGATGTGACTATTCCGTTGCAACCCGGTGATATGGTGCTCTTCACCAGTGATGGTGTTGTCGAAGCGCACAACGAGCATGGCGAGATTTATGGCTTTGAACGGCTCGAACATTTGCTGAACACGGCCCATCACATCCATACCGCCCAACAACTGATAGAGATTATTCTCAATGATGTACAGCATTTCATTGGCGAAACCGATCAACACGACGACATTACCTTGCTGGCCGTCTATCCAACCTGCACCGAACAGGGAACCTGGAATCTGGAACGTACCATCGTCTCAACCTCACAACCTATGTTAAACTAGAACCCGGAACCAAAGCCAAATCAAGGAGAATTTGTGCAACTGTACAACACCTTTACCAACCGGAACGAGCCCTTCGCTATTCCAACCGATCGGCCTGTGACCATCTATGTTTGTGGCGTCACCCCCTACGATACCACGCATGTGGGGCATGCCCGTACCTACCTTATTTTCGATACGTTGATGCGCCATCTTCGGGCCCAGGGGGCAACTATTCGCTATTGTCAAAATGTGACGGATGTAGACGACCCCCTGTTTGAACGGGCCCAACGCGATAATATCGCCTGGCAAGACCTGGCCAGCCGCGAAACGCAACGCTTTGTAGATGATTGCGACGCGCTCAATATGACGCGCCCGGACTACTTCCCCAGAGCCAGCGAAGAAATTACGACTATGCTTCCCATCATTGAACAGTTGATAGCCCTGGGCCACGCATACGTTGCCGACGGAAATGTTTATTTTGATATTACCAGCGACCCGACCTTTGGCGAGATAGCGCGTATGGGCTATGATCAATTGCTGGCGACGGCCAACCAGCGCGGCAATAACCCCAACGACCCCCGCAAGCGCGATCCGCTTGATTTTGTGCTCTGGCAGACGGGCAACCCCGGCGATCCGATCTGGGAGAGTCCCTGGGGGATGGGCCGCCCCGGTTGGCATATTGAATGTAGCGCGATGGCGACCCGCTATCTGGGCGACCAGATAGATATTCATGGTGGCGGGAATGACCTTATCTTTCCCCACCATGCCTGCGAAATAGCCCAGACCGAGCCCGTCACCGGTAAAAAACCCTTCTCGCGCTTCTGGTTGCATACGGGTATGGTGTCGCTCCATGGCCAGAAAATGAGCAAATCGCTTGGCAATCTGGTATTTGCCCATCAAGCGCTCGAACGGCATACCCCCAACGCGCTGCGTTGGTATTTGCTGAGCCAACCCTACCAGAACGATTTTGATTATGTGCCCGACGCAGTAAACCAGACGGAGACGCTCGTAGCCCAATTGACCAACGCCCTCACGACAACGGGCGGGCCCCAGACGCCCCTGGATGCCACCCGCGCCCGCGACGCCTTTACCGACGCGCTCAACGACAATCTGAATACCCCCCTGGCCCTGACGGTATTGCATACGCTGGTACATGATACGCTGACTGCGGCCCACGAACAACGCGATATTGCCGCGGCCCAGCAAACCCTGGCCCATCTGGCCACAACCTTTGGATTGCAAATTCCACCAGAGGAATAGAACCCATGAAATCTGGTATCTCGTATATTGTGTTGACGCTTGTGGTGTTCCTTGTTCTGACAACCGCCGCCTGTACACAAACGACGACGCCCCCCGACACGAGCGATACGCCGAGAGGCGGACAACTGCGTTGGAGCATAGACGGTATTCAGGATCTGAGCAACCTTGACCCGGCCCTGGCCGACGAGCAACAATCTATTACGGTGATGCGCCTGGTGTTTAGCGGCCTGGTGCGTCTGGATGAGGAACTGGCTATTCAACCAGATGCCGCCGAGTATTGGGATGTGAGCGACGACGGCAAGACGTATACCTTTACTATTCGCCCCGACCTGAAGTTTGGTGACGGAACCCCCGTTACAGCCCACGACTTTGTGTATTCTATCAATCGTTCATTGATGCCCCATACGGGGGGCTTTTCGGCTCCCGACCTCTTGAAACATATTGTCGGCGCTTCCGCGGTGATAGAGGGGCAGTCCGACACGGCCAGTGGACTGCAAGCCCTTGATGACCATACGCTAGAAATTCAATTGGATGAACCCCTGGCCTATTTCCTTTCGTTGCTTGGCTCGCCTACAACCATGGTTGTGCCGCGCCACCGTATTGAAGAACAGGGCGATACCTGGACGGATCAGGCGGTGGGAACGGGGCCCTTTCGGGTAAAAGAGTGGAACCATAACGAGTATATCCTGCTAGAGGCTAACCCCCACTACTGGCGCGGAATGCCCGGCATAGATACGATTATGATGCCCTTTTACCCCGACAGCGAAGAGGCTTTCCAGGATTATCAGCAAGGCGAACTCGATATTATGGGCAATCCGCAGACCGGTATTCCGGCCGCCCGCATAGCCGAGGTGGAAAACCAGCCCGATTATCGGACGACGCCTGCGCTGGCAGTGCGCTATATTGGCTTTAATAACGAGAAGCCCCCCTTTGATAATATCAATGTGCGCCAGGCGTTTGCCCTGTCTGTAGATCGGCAGGATATTGCCCAACGGGTTTTGAACGGTACGGTCGAGCCCACCACGCGCATTCTGCCCCGCGGCCTGATGGGGTCAAAATTGCCCATACGCGGCCAGACGTTTGACCCGCAGGGAGCCCGTGCGGCGCTCAAGTTGGCCGGCTATCTGACGGGCAATGATTTGCCCCCCCTCACCCTCGCGTATGGGGAGGAGGGCGACAACGCGCTGGTGGCCGAGTCGCTGAAACAAACCTGGTACGATATTCTTGGGGTGGATATTACGCTTGAACCGCTTGATCTGAAAATGTTTAGCCAGCGTCTGGATGAAACCTATTACGAGCCAGACCAGGGCTTGTTTATGTATCTGAGCATCTGGGGGGCCGACTACCCCGACCCGCAGAATTTTCTTTCGCAACAGCTCCGTACCGATCTGCCCAACAATAATGGCCACTGGTCGAACGCGCAATTTGATGAACTGGTTGATCAGGCCGACCGGATGGGCGCGTATGAACAGCAATCGCAACGCCTCAAGCTGTATAACCAGGCTGAGCAGATTGCGCTGGATGAGGTGGGGTGGTTGCCGCTCTACAACCCACAGGTCAACATTCTTTTGCGCCCCACTGTCCATGGCCTGGTCTATACGCCCCTTGATATTATTGCCCCGGATTGGACACGGGTACGCATCGTAAGCCTATCGGAGCAGGAGTAATACCAGTGACGAGTGATGCGTGAGGCGATGCTCCGTGATACGTATGCGTTTGATGTTGAGCAGTACGGAGCAGTCATCACCCGAATCTGGTATCTTTGTCGTTGTTCTGGTTTGTAGAAATTCATTAAAATTTGTGGTTTTTTATGGTATGCTTCTCTTATGAGATTACACGAATATGCCAAGAAAATGGGAGTCACCTATAAAACCGCATGGCTCTGGTGGAAAGCAGGGAAACTCTCTGGCTATCAACTGGACACCGGCACTATCATTATCACAGAGGACGACACAACCCCCACCGAACACGGGAAACGGGTTGCTATCTATACCCGTGTTTCTGCTGCTGAAAACAAGCCCAATCTGGATTCTCAGGCGGAGCGACTGGTTGCGTACTGTGTTGCAAAGGGCTATCAAGTGCAAAAAGTAGTCAAAGAGGTCGGTTCGGGAATCAATGATAGTCGTCCCAAACTGCTCGCACTCCTGGAAGATACCACCATATCCCTCATTGTGGTCGAACACAAAGACTGTCTGACACGATTTGGTTTTCGGTACATCGAAACCCTTTTGCGGGGACAAGGACGATTGATTGAAGTGGTCAATCAGTCTGACAACGAAACAGAAGACTTGCTGGCTGATTTGGCCAGCATCATCTACTCATTTTGTGCGCGACTCTATGGACAGCGACACGCCAAACGCAAGACGGAGAAGATTGTTGCTGAACTTGAAGTGAACGGGAACGGCCATGCAACTGACTGAACGACACGTTATCAAGCGAACTGACCCACGTTTTGCAGCCATTGATCACGCCGCATTTGCGGCCAAAAACCTATACAACGCCGCCAATTACCTGATGCGACAGGCGTATATCTTCGAGGGCGAGCAGGTACTTTCCTACGAAACGCTCTACCATCAGGCAAAACACCTGCCGGCCTATCAGGATTTGCCGCGCAAAGTGTCGCAGCAGGTCCTCAAAACGCTTCAGAAAAATTGGCGGGGATTCCTTATGGCCCGGCGGGAATGGAGCCGGCATCCAGAGAAGTTCCTGGGGCGTCCAGGACTGCCGCAGTATCTGGACAAGCAACGCGGACGGTTTGTGTTGGTGTACACGGATCAAGCAATCAGTCGCTCTGCGCTACGGCAGGGATGGATTCATCCGTCTGGACTGGGTGTTCGTATCCGAACGCGACAAACCACCGCAGACCAGGTGCGGATTGTCCCCAAGAAAACGCACTACATGATCGAAGTGGTGTACGAAAAAGCCCCCGACCCTGCCGACGTTGACCCGATGCTTGTCGCAGGGGTAGACCTGGGCATCAACAATCTGGCGACGATAGCTTCAAACAAAGCGGGGTTTGTTCCCGTGATTGTTCATGGTCGTCCCCTGAAAGCCATCAACCAGTTCTACAATAAGCGACGAGCGGAAATACAAGCGGCGTTTGAGGATACGCGGTTCACGACCCATCGGCTTGACCGTCTGACGGACAAACGCAATCGTCGGATTGACCACGAACTCCACGTTGCCAGCAAGCACATCATTGATTTGCTCGTACAGGAAGGCATCGGAACGCTCGTCATTGGCAAAAACGACGGATGGAAACAGCGGGTAGCGATTGGGAAACGAAACAACCAGACGTTTGTGTCCATCCCCCATGCTCGGTTTGTCCATATGCTGACATACAAAGCTGAATTACGAGGCCTTCAGGTCATTGTTACCGAAGAAAGCCATACCAGTAAGTGTAGTTTCCTGGATGATGAGCCAGTGGGACATCACGCATCGTACAAAGGAAAACGGGTCCATCGGGGATTGTTTCGAGCCGCCGATGGACGGCATAGCAATGCCGACGTGAATGGTGCATACAACATGATCCGAAAAGTAGCTCCTGATGCGTTCGCGCAGGGGAGTAGAGGGTGCGTAGTTCACCCGTTGCGGCTTGCCGCATAAACATTTCCATAGATTTCTATGGGTTTGGAACTATAAGCCGGAACAGCAAGCGAGAGTAAGAAGGAGAGGTACAAGTATGACGGAATCGCAACCACCCGAAACACGCCAGATGCCGCCAGAGCCGCCCGCGCCCGACGCGGGACAACCCGACCAGACGCCGCCAGAACCGCCCGCGCCCGACGCGGGGACACCCGGCCAGACGCCGCCGGAGCCGCAACCATCCAAAGCACACCAGTCTACGCCATCGGGCGAGCGCCATTCCAAGGATGCTATCGAGAAGATTAGCTTTCTTGTGGGCGAGAAGGGGTTATGGGGGCTTGATCGGGATGATGTCCAGACGATAACCTATGAAACCGGGTATGTCTTTGGCCGTATTCTCAAACGCCTGGGCATTCGGACGGGCCCGGCGGTACTGAAATATACCACCGTCAAAAAGCCGGCCGCGCCCGCAGCGGATACGGAGGAGACGCCTATTCCCATTCACCACCCCGACCCGGCAACGCCGCCACCGCAGCAGGCCCCCAAAGCCGACAAACCCAAACCGTAGATAAGCAGGAAAGGAGGAGTTGCTATGGCAAAATCATCGTTGAGCCTGGCCGATATTATCGAGCAAGCGTGGCAGCATTTGCGAAAGCCGCCGGAGCAGGAGCCGGTGACGACCGACGAGGTTATCTCGACGCTGGCCCAGACGGCCCATACCACTGGCGAATGGCTTGGGCTCCAGGGCGGCATCGGGGGGTTGCTCGACCGCGGACTGCGGCAAAATATTGTGCAGTGGGCTGAACAGCGCGAAACGCAGATGATCCGCCGCATGCGCCCGACCTTTGCGCCCGGTGAGCAGCAACCCGACGACGAGCCTAACCCGTAGCCAGCCGGAGCAGAGCCACCTATGGCGACAGAACGCAAGCCGGCGGAATCGTTCGACATAGCGACGGTTATGGCCATTTTGGAGCGCGAGATGGCCCGCTACCCAACCCCGCTGATAGACGCTATGGACGAGGAGCAAAAGACGCCCTACCAGATTCTCGTTGCCACGGTCTTGAGCCAGCGCACGAAAGATACGTTGACGGCGCAGGTGGCCCCGCGTCTGTTTGCAACGGCCAGTACGCCCCAGGCGATGGTGCAACTGACGGAGGAGGAACTGGCGGAGCGCATATACCCTATCGGGTTTTACCGTACCAAAGCGCGGTCTATTCTGGCGCTTAGCCGCGAGTTGATAACGCAGTATGCTAGTGAGGTGCCCGATACGCTGGAAGCGCTTGTCGCGTTGCCGGGCATTGGGCGCAAAACGGCCAACCTTATCCTGACGAATGCGTATAACAAGCCCGGCATTTGCGTAGATACCCATGTACATCGCATTTGCAACCGCTGGAATTATGTACAGACCCAGACCCCGCTTCAGACCGAGATGGCCCTGCGCGAACAATTGCCAACCCGCTATTGGAAGCCGATAAACCGCCTGCTGGTCACGCTTGGCCAGCACGTGTGCCACCCCACCTCGCCGCGCTGTAGTGGGTGTCCCATCGCCCCCTACTGCGCCCGACACGATGTCACCCGCCACCGCTAACCGCCAACCGCCAACCGCCAACATCCTATTGCCAACTATCTGCCAAACGACTATAATAAAGAAAACAACAACCTGTTCTACCAACCCATCCAACCCACCCAAAAGGAAGGAGGAACCAGTGAATTTTCGCCTCAATGAGTTTGTAGCCGAAGAAGAGCCCCAAAAAGCTGCCCCCCCCCCCCCCGGCCCCTGAAGATAAACTGGTCGCTGAAATTCCGCCCCAACCAGAGAATATTGACCAAACCGGCCTGGGTATGGGCTTTCTCACCGATCTGGTGTTGAAAGTTATCTATTTTCACGGTGCTATTACCGCCCAGAAGATGGAAGAAGTGACCAAACTCCCCTTCCTCAATGTGTTAGACAAAATTTTGAATTATCTCAAGCTCGAAGAGTATGTAGACATTATTGGGGCCGAAGGTGGCTTTAGTGAACGTACATTCCAATATGCTATTGCCCGCAAAGGCCTGAATAAAGTCAACGAGGTGTTGGAGCGCACCCAGTACATTGGGGCCGCGCCAGTGCCGCTTGACGAGTATATTGCGATGGTCAAAAGGCAGGCGCTCGGCAATATGATTGTGGATGAGGCGACCATTCGCAAGGCGTTCAGCCACCTGGTTGTGAGCGAGAAAATGCTTGACCGTCTGGGCCCCGCGGCCAACTCGGCGCGGTCGCTCTTCCTGTATGGCCCCCCTGGCAATGGGAAAACGACCTTTTCTGAGGGCATTGCCAATCTGCTCAGTGGTAATATTCTTATCCCCCATACGATAGAGATAGATGGCCAGGTGATCAAGCTCTTCGATCCGTTAAATCACAAAGTTGTTGCTGAGCATAATGTAACGCGCCTGGACGATGGCGATAACCCCTTTAGTGGCCCGGCGGAGGTGAAACGCCCCCCCGACGCACGCTGGATTATTTGCAAGCGCCCCCACGTGGTTGTGGGTGGCGAGCTTATTCTTGAACAGCTTGAACTTATCTTCGACCCTATATCCAAAGTGTACGAAGCGCCCTTCCAGATGAAATCAAATGGGGGCCTGTTTTTGATAGACGACTTTGGACGCCAGAAATGCCGCCCGCAAGATCTGCTCAATCGCTGGATTGTGCCGCTTGAGAAACAGGTAGATTATCTTGCGCTGCAAACCGGCAAGAAAATTGCGGTGCCCTTCGACGTGCTTATCGTCTTCTCTACCAACCTCTCGCCAAAAGATCTCGTTGACGATGCCTTCCTCCGGCGTATCCGCCACAAAATTGAGGTTCCCAACCCGACCCCCAACGAGTTCCGCGAAATCTTTAAGCGCGTATCGAAACATAAGAAAATCCCCTATAGTGATGATGGACTGCGCTACCTTATCCAGGAACACTATATGAAATCCGGGCGCGACCTTCGCGCATGTCACCCCCGCGACCTCTGCGACCAGATTCTTGACGAAGCCAAGTATCGTGGTATCCAACCGTCTATGACCAAGCAATTGATAGATCGGGCGTGCCAGGCCTACTTTGTCAAGCTGACATAACCCCTACGCCAGGGGCAAAAACTCTTATTCACACACAAATGGGAGAAAGAAAAACACTATGGCACTCTTTAAGAAGAAGGAAGAACAGGCACCACCACCACCACCAGAAGAAGTAAAACCGAAAGAAGCAACGGTTGAAATACCCGATGATCGGACTCTGCCGCCGCTCGGGAGTAGCCGCTACCAGGAACTTGTCGGTATTTCGCTCCAACTGGTTGACCGTATCCAGGCTTCGCTCGGCGCCAACACCAACCTTGAAAAAACCCCCGAAACGGAGCAGATGCTTCAGGAACGCTTTGCCCATTTTCTGCGCCAGTCGCCCCTTACCAGCGATATTACGGACGAAGAGGCGAAACAATTGTTCAAGCTGGTGTTTGATGAGATGCTTGGCTTTGGCCCCATGCAGCCGCTGGTGGAGTCTACCGATATTACCGAAATTATGGTGAATGGCCCCAACCGAATCTACATTGAAAAGAAGGGCAAGCTCCAGGTTTCGCCTATCGTATTTGCCGATAACGACCACCTGTTAAAAATCATTGACCGTATTATTCGCCCGCTCGGACGCCGCATAGACCGCAAGTGGCCCCTGGTAGACGCGCGTCTTCCTGATGGTAGCCGTGTGAATGCGGTTATCCCTCCGTGCGCCATTGATGGGTCAATAATTACTATTCGTAAGTTTTCCAAAAACAAGCTCAAAGTGCAAGACTTGATTAACTTTGGCGCGTTTACGCCCCAGATGGCCGAATTTCTAGAGGCTATTGTGGTTGCTCGCCGCAATATTATCATCTCTGGCGGTACTGGTTCGGGCAAGACGACGCTGATCAATTGCTTGTCGAATTTTATTCCAACCAAAGAGCGGGTGGTGACGATTGAGGATAGCGCCGAGTTGCAACTGATCCAGGATCACGTTGTCCGGCTGGAAGCGAAGCCGGCCGACGTGGATGGTACCGGGCGGGTTTCCATCCGCGATCTGGTTATCAATGCGTTGCGTATGCGTCCTGAGCGCATTATCATTGGTGAGGTGCGTGGCCCCGAAGCGCTCGACTTGCTTCAGGCGATGAATACGGGTCACGATGGCTCTATGGCGACGCTCCACGCCAACAACCCGCGCGAGGCTATTGGCCGTACCGAAACGATGTGTATGATGGCGGGTATGGATTTGCCGCTGGAAGTTATCCGCAAGCAAATTTCCAGTGCGGTACATTTCTATATCCAGCAATCGCGTCTGGACGATGGGCAACGCAAGCTCACGCATATTACCGAGCTTCAGGGTATGGAAGGAAACACGGTTGTGATGACGGATGTGTTCCTGAACCATATTACGGGCCGTACGCCAGAAGGGACGTATACCTGTGAGCACCGCCCGACGGGGGTACGCCCGAAATGTACTCCGCTCCTGGAATCGGCTGGTTTCCATCTGCCGCCCAGTGTGTTTGGGGTGGATGTTACGACCGTGGGCAAGAAGTAATTTCCCTGGCTCTGGCGGTGGGGGGAGCCTGCGACATACGCTGAACCTGGCCGGCGCGGGGATGGGGTGGTTGCCGCGTGGCCGGCTACGTTTGTTGTGACGGCGTGTCGGCTGTTGACACGCAGAGAGAGAGGAGAAGCTACCGCATGCCACTGTCGCCCGAACGCGAAGCCGAAATAACCGACCTGGCCAACCGCTACGGCGTTCCGCGTCGCCTCACGGTTGACGTCCCTACCATGTTTGACCCCCTCAACAAAACCGACCGCATTGGCGAGGTTTGTATGGTTGTGCGCCGCACCGATGGCCGCCTGGTCACAGCCCGCAAAGAGTTCTACCCGCCCGACGGCTACCGCCTGCTCACGGGGGGCATCCACCACGACGAGCCCATCGAAGGGGCGCTGCTCCGCGAAACGTACGAAGAAACCGGGCTTGATGCGGTTATCCGCCGCTTCCTGGCTATTATCGAATATCGCCTGCCCATTACTCCCCCGCGCTCCTTCTACACCTTTGCGCTGTTGGTTGACGAAACGGGCGGCACACTGGAACCGCAGGATGAGAACGAGCGCCTGGCCGGCTATCTGCTCATTCGCCCCGACGAATTGCCCGCGATGGCGGCAACCCTGGCCAATGTGACGAGTGGTAGTGGGAACGACCCTATTTTAGATGGCCGCTGGCACGAGTGGGGTATCTTCCGGAGCATTGTTCACCACGTTGTCTATGACGTGCTGCACGACAAACCCGCAACCATTCAAACCTGGGAGGACGCCGCAGCAGTAGTCCCACACTAGGAAAGCAGGCGCAGCGATGGATGCAGCAGCAATAGATAATAAAGACAGACCCGCGATAGCCAGCGACACCCCCGTACACTCCGTCGCTACTCGCCACGGCACCCTGGCCTATACGACCAGCGGAGAGGGCCCGCCCCTGCTCCTTATCCACGGCAATACGATGACGGCCCATAGCCAGCACCGCCTGGCCGACCACTTCACCGACACACACCAGGTTATCAGTATAGATATGCTTGGGCACGGCCACTCGGCGCGGCCCGACAATCTCTTCACCACCAACTACTTTGTGATGCAGGGACAGGCGCTGGTAGACTTGCTCGCCGCGCTATTGCCCGACACCCCCGCGCCAATCTTTGGGATGAGCGCCGGGGGCATTGCGGCTATGCACGCGGTCTGCGAAACTACTACCCACATTGCCGCGCTTATCCTTGACAGCGTGTTTCGCTATGTGGGCCCCGAAACGCTCGAAGTCCACTGCCAGCGTGTCCAGAATTCCTCTCCCACCTGGGACAGGTATATGCGCACCCAACATGGCGAGGCATGGTGGCCCCATCTGCGTGATGGGTTGCTCGCAACCATTGAGCAGATGGCCCAGACGAAGATGAGCACCACCCCCTGCCTGACCGACACCCACCCG
>CAYSIR010000076.1:0-16774 GCA_964431105.1 uncultured Leptolyngbya sp.
TCCGTCTTGGCTTCCTCGTTTTTCAGTGATGGATCGATACATCCTCACAGAGTTGATTTTGCCATTTTTGTTTGGTGTGGGGTTGTTTACGTCCCTGGGGGTATCCGTGGGGGCGGTGTTTGAGCTAATTCGTCGAGTGGCCGAATCCGGACTCTCGATTTGGTTGGCGATCGAAATTTTGCTGTTAAACCTACCGCAGTTCATCGCCTATGCGCTGCCCATGTCTACGCTGCTGTCTACGCTGATGACTTACAGTCGGCTATCGGCCGATAGCGAACTGGTAGCCCTACGAAGCTGTGGAATTAGCATTGCCCGCCTCGTGGTGCCCGGCATCATTCTTAGTTTGATTATCACGGGCTGCACCTTTGTGTTCAATGAGCTGATTGTGCCAGCGGCAAACTACCAGGCGGCGATTACCCTTGAACAAGCCTTGGGTGGCGATCGGCTCCCCTTTCGCGATGAAAATGTGCTGTATCAAGAATTTGATGATGTGCGGCTGGAAAATGGCGATCGCCAAAATGTGCTAACCCGGTTTTTCTATGCCCGTGAGTTTGATGGGGATCAGATGCATGGCGTCACCTATCTTGACCTATCCCGCCCAGAAGCTAGCCAAATTGCGATCGCAGCGGCAGCCGCCTGGAACCCTACCAACAACATTTGGGATTTTTACGATGGCACGATTTATGTTGTCTCTGCGGATGGCAATTTTCGCAATATTGTGACCTTCGAGCAACAGCAAATTACCCTACCGCGCACCCCGCTGGACTTAGCGTCGCGGCGGCTAGATTACGACGAAATGAACATTGCCCAAGCCCATGAAGAACTGGCGTTGGTGGAAAAAACGGGAGATACCCGCCAAATTCAAAAGTTTCGGGTGCGGATTCAGCAAAAATATGCGCTGCCCTTTGCCTGCCTGGCGCTTGGTATTGTCGGATCGGTATTGGGAACGCGGGCTAGTCGAACCGGGCGGGCTACCAGTTTTGCGATCAGTGTCCTGATGATTTTTTGTTATTACCTGCTGGCATCAGTTACGGGCGCGATCGCCCAAACCGGCGCAATTTCACCATTCTTGGGGGCATGGCTCCCCAACTTGTTAGGCATTGGGTTTGGAGTGGGATTACTGAGCCGAGCATCGCGGTAATGAATCGTTGTCCACATTTAATGCCTAAGCGCAACCGGGTGAGCGTTGGTCAGAAGTCAGCCCCGATGGGCGATCGCCTCCTGGTAGGCATTAGTTGAGCTTAATCTGTTCAACGACCTCGATCGCTCCCTCCTCAGTAACCGTCCAAACATCATAATTACCAATCACATCGCCATTCTCATCCAAATCCACATTTCCACTGGCTCCCTGGTAATTAATCCTCTCGCCATTGCGAAGCCGCTCAAGTCCCTCACACACATCGGTAACGTCTACACCATCGCCCCCTGCCACCGTTCTCACCTGCTCCATAATTGCCTGTCTGTCGTTCGTTCCAGCCGCTTCGGCCGCCAAAATAACCAAGGCTCCCGCATCCCAAGTGTGCGGTACAAAGGCACCCGGTGGTCGGCCGCGTCTCTCCTCCCAGCGCGTCGCAAATGCCTCCAGCGCCGCGCCTCCTGCCCCAGGCACCGTTCCGATCGCCCCTGCCAAAATAAAGCGATCGTCTGCGGTCTTACCCACATCCGCAGGAAACGACTCGGTTTGCACCCCATCCGTCAGCATAATTTGCACGCCGTCGGTGAGTCCCTGCTCATAGGCCGATCGCAGTAACAAACTCCCTGTTTCCGCGTACAGCACCGCTAGCACCGCATCGGGCTGCCCGCTAAAGGCAGCAGCAGCTTCAGCGTCAAACGTCCTCCCTCTGGGATCATAGCGGGTAGGATTTTCTTTATTGATGACCGTTCCCCCCAGGTTTTCGTAGGTAGATACAAACGCCTGCTCGAACCCTACCCCATAGTCATTATCGATAACCACAGTGGAAATCTGCTCATAGCCATTGTCGATCGCCCACTGCGCTAGGGCTGCCGCCTGGTAGGTGTCCGGCGGTGCCGTGCGTCCCCAATAGCCCCGAAAGTCGCCTTGTTCTGCCCGCTCAGTGAAAACTGGACTAGTGCTGCTAGGAGAAATCAACAGCACTTCATTTCGCACGGCCACATCGACCGCACCTGCCGAGACGCTGCTGGCAAATGCACCAACCACAGCATGAACCCCATCCACCTCAGCCAGTTTGGTCATGGCTTCTGCGCCCGCCGTTGGATCGGTTTGGCTGTCTTCAAGAATGAGGGTCACGGGGGCATTATTCACCCCGCCGCAGGCATTCACCATTTCAACCAGTAGTGGCAGTACAGCAATCATCGGCTGCCCAATGGAGGCGAGATCACCCGTCGCAGGGAGCAGTACCCCTAGCTTGAGTCCCTCATCGGTTGTGGCTGGAGGGATGGATACGTCCGGTTCAGATGGCTCAGTCGAAGGTTGACAGGCGATCGCAGTACCCGCCAGAACCATCGTGATCGCCATACCAAACCAATGCCGGCAGGAACGAGACAAGACGCGATGCATACCAAACGATCCTTGCAATGACAATGTTGCGGTCAGACGCAGTTGGCTATTCGGCAGTGGGCCTTGCTCAATCAGTCCAGCCTTTCAGTGCGTCAACAATAGGTTCTTCAGAACAGCAAGTTATATCAAATCCGGAAACGCACATCCCAAAACCAAAATCAGCCATCCTTGCCTGTGCCTTACGCACTCGTCTGACTTCGATGCCCCAACCGGGATTTAATATCAGCCATTAACTGTAGTCATATTGACTGTAGTCATCTTGACTAGGGTCATGATAGCTAGGGTCATGGGAAAGGATCACAAGCGATCGCGCCCGCCGTCAACCGATCGGGCTAGACCAACCTGAGCCAGAGTCTATAGTCAAGTCCATCGTCCTGAAAACCAGCTCTCTGTCCAGCGTTTTGCCAAGTGACCTAGCTCAGTCAACTCACTCAATGTACAAAATTCCAACCTGGATTGCAGTGCAGCTTAATCAGTACAGCACTGAGTAACGTTAACGTAACAAAACTTATACCTACTCTCAGGAAAAATCCCGTTATCTCTTATGATCTCAATCAAGGCGTTACGCTGGGGCTGTCATACTTTTTAATAAACATCTGTGCCCTACCGAAAACGTTTTAATCTAAAAACTGAGTTTGGAACCCTAGGCTGTCGTTCGAGTCCGCAGCAACCGCTGCGATCGCCCACGGCACTGGCAAAAGCCCATCGTGAGTGAATGACGCTTTGAGGGTATTTATTAGATGCAAGTATCAAAATCTAAGGGAGCTTTTGGAATCCGATGAGTGTTAAGGCAAGTGGTGGAAGCTCTGTAGCACGACCCCAGTTATATCAAACCCTACCCGTGGCAACGATTTCCCAGGCGGAACAGCAAGATCGCTTCTTGGGGCGTGGCGAACTCAACGAGCTGTCGCGCTATTTCGGCTCCGGGCTAAGACGGCTAGAAATATCAGAAATCCTAACAGCCAATTCTGAACTAATCGTATCGCGCGCTGCAAACCGGATTTTTGTCGGCGGCTCCCCGCTCGCATTTTTGGAACGGCCTACCGATGACGATCAACCCGTCGCGGTGACAGTCGGTGGCCAGGAAATGACCACTCAGGAGTCGATGAAACTCGGAACCGCAACCTATGTTGAAAGTGGTGGTGGCTTTTTGGAAGGGTTGCGATCGCTCTTTAGTGCCACCAGCAGCGGCCCGGTTCCTGCTGGATTCCGCCCCATCAACGTGGCGCGGTACGGCCCTAGCAATATGCAAAAGTCACTGCGCGACCTAAGCTGGTTTCTGCGCTATGTCACCTATGCGATCGTAGCCGGTGATCCAAACATCATCTCCGTAAACGTGCGCGGTTTGCGGGAAATCATCGAAAATGCTTGCTCTGGTATTGCGACCATCGTGGCGCTGCGAGAAATGCGCCAGGCAGCCCTGGGCTATTTCAAAAAGGATGCCGACGCCGGGGCGATCGTCGCACAATACTTCGATGTGCTGATCAGCGAATTTGAAGCACCAACCCCATCCAACAAGTTGCGTCAGCGTCCCAAAACCGATCAGCAAGGGCTAGAACTGCCTCAAATTTACTTCAACGCCGCAGAACGGCGACCCAAATATGCCATGAAGCCGGGGTTGTCTACCTCAGAAAAAAACGAGGTAATCAAAGCTGCCTATCGTCAAATTTTTGAGCGGGACATCACCCGCGCCTACTCCCTCAACATTTCGGATCTGGAATCCAAAGTCAAAAATGGCGACATTTCCATCAAGGAATTTGTGCGCCGTCTATGCAAGTCACCGCTATATCGCAAAAATTTCTTCGAGCCATACATCAACAGCCGGGCCCTAGAGCTAGCCTTCCGTCACATTTTAGGACGCGGCCCCAGCAGCCGCGAAGAAGTGCAAAAATACTTCGCTGTCGTATCGCAAGGCGGTCTACCAGCCCTCGTTGATGCCCTCGTTGGTTCCCAAGAATACTCCGACTATTTTGGCGAGGAAACCGTTCCTTATCTGCGTGGTTTAGGGCAAGAAGCGCAGGAATGTCGCAACTGGGGCCCGCAACAAGACTTGTTTAAATTCAGCGCTCCCTTCCGCAAAATCCCTCAGTTCATCACCACCTTTGCCGCCTACAACCAGCCGCTGCCCGATCAGCATCCTTACGGCTCTGGTAACGATCCGCTGGAAATTCAATTTGGGGCCATCTTCCCCAAAGAAACCCGCAACCCTAGCAGCAGCCCTGCACCGTTCAGTAAAGACACACGCCGGATTCTTATCAATCGCGGCCCAGGCATCAATAACCAACTCAGCAACCCTGGTGCGCGGGGCGCAGCTCCAGGAACGTTGGGGCCCAAAGTATTCAAGCTCGACCAAATTCCTAGCACCAAGAACGTCAGCGTCAAGTTCTCAGAAAGTTCAACTCAAGCTGTGATTCGGGCTGCCTACCTGCAAGTCTTTGGGCGAGATGTATACGAAGGGCAGCGCCAAAAAGTTGCCGAGATTAAGTTGGAAAATGGCGACATCACTGTTCGAGAGTTCATTCGTCGATTGGCGAAGTCGGATGCGTTCCGCAAGATGTATTGGACATCGCTGTACGTGATGAAAGCCGTCGAGTACATTCACCGTCGTCTGTTGGGCCGCCCCACTTATGGCCGTCAAGAAACCAATCAATATTTCGACATCTGCGCTAAAAAAGGGTTTTATGCCCTAGTGGATTCGATTATCGATAGCAAAGAGTACAACGATGCCTTTGGGGAAGACACGATTCCCTACGAGCGCTATGTTACGCCAAAGGGATTGGCGCTGCGGACATCGCGGGTGGGCAGCATTGGCGACAAAAATGCCAAGATTGTTCAAGACGAAACGCCACGGTTTGTGGAGCTGGGTACGGCTTCGGATTCAATGCGAACGGAGCCAGATGTCCAGTACCGAGTGAGCCAAGGCGTGAGCAAGCGTCGCGAACAAACCAAAGTGTTTAAGCTAACGAGCGCCCAAGATAAACTGCAACTGAAAACGGTGATTGCGGCGGCCTATCGCCAGGTCTTCGAGCGAGATATTGATCTGTACATCATTGAGAATGAGTTCACCAGTCTTGAAAGTCGGTTGGGCAATCAGGAAATTAACCTCAAAGAATTTATCGAGGGGCTGGGCTGCTCGAAGCTGTACATCAAGGAGTTTTACACTCCCTATCCCAACACTAAGGTGATTGAACTGGGAACAAAGCACTTCCTGGGGCGGGCCCCACGGGATCAAGCTGAAATCCGTAAGTACAATCAAATTCTGGCCTCAGAGGGGTTGCGTGGCTTTATCGGTGCGATGGTGAACAGTATGGAGTATCTCCAAACCTTTGGTGAGGATGTGGTGCCTTACAACCGCTTCCCGACCTTGCCTGCTGCCAATTTCCCTAACACGGAGCGGCTCTACACTCAACTCACGAAGCAAAACCGTGATTTGGTGGTTCCTAGCTTTACGCCTGTCGTTCCACGAATGGGCGTTCCGGCGGAGGATTCCCTGTCTAATAGTTAAATGCTGTAAACCCTCTGCTGGGGCGATCGCACAATCGCCTCAGCCAACACCTGTCCCTATAGTCACACTGGGGCAACGGTATCCGCGCTCCTTATCTGAGAATGCAGTTGATGTTGTTCTCAGAAATTGCGATCGCCCCGTCATTGACCTTAGCGATTGCATGACCGCTGAATTCGCTAAGGTCTAACGTTTTCGTGGGTTCACGCCGTGGGTGTTTGGTATGTCTAAAAATGAACGTCATGTTACAAAATATTGCAAACAGGCGAAGTAGATGAACCAAATGCCGCAAAATGTTTCCCGAAGGTAGCTAAGTTTAACCGCTTGTGTCGTGCTGCTGGCGCATTGGAATCTGTAGTAGTCAATTAGCTGCTCAGAGCGGCCATTCTTCACAAGCGATCGCAAGTTTGGATATACCTATTTTTCTATTCCTTGGAGGAATCCATCAATGAGTATTGTCACGAAATCGATCGTGAATGCTGATGCTGAAGCACGTTACCTCAGCCCCGGCGAACTGGATCGCATCAAGTCTTTTGTGACCTCTGGTGAAGCTCGTCTTCGGATTGCTGAAATCCTCAGCAGCTCTCGCGAACGCATCATCAAGCAAGCGGGCGACCAACTGTTCCAAAAGCGCCCCGACGTTGTTTCCCCCGGCGGCAACGCCTACGGCGAAGAAATGACTGCCACCTGCCTGCGCGATATGGACTACTACTTGCGTCTTGTGACCTACGGTGTAGTAGCAGGCGATGTCACCCCCATCGAAGAAATTGGCATCGTTGGCGTTCGTGAAATGTACCGCTCCTTGGGAACCCCGATCGACGCTGTTGCCGAAAGTGTTCGTGCAATGAAAGCCGTTGCCACCTCGCTGATGTCAGCAGAAGATGCGGCTGAAGCCGGTGCCTACTTCGACTACGTTGTGGGTGCAATGCAGTAAGGGATTTTCCTATTGCGCCTCACCTCATTCAATCATTTGGATTTTAACGACTTCGTTTAGGGAAGCTAAATCATGCAAGACGCTATTACCTCTGTAATCAATTCCTCTGACGTTCAAGGTAAGTATCTGGACGCTTCTGCCATGGAAAAGCTGAAGGGCTATTTCCAAAGCGGTGAACTGCGCGTTCGGGCTGCCACCACCATCAGCGCCAATGCGGCTGGCATTGTGAAAGAAGCTGTCGCAAAATCTCTGCTGTACTCCGACATCACCCGTCCCGGTGGCAATATGTACACTACCCGTCGCTATGCCGCCTGCATCCGCGACTTGGACTACTACCTGCGCTATTCCACCTACGCCATGCTGGCTGGCGATCCGTCCATCCTAGATGAGCGCGTACTGAACGGGTTGAAAGAAACCTACAATTCCCTGGGCGTACCCATCGGTGCAACAGTTCAAGCCATCCAAGCCATGAAAGAAGTCACGGCTAGCTTGGTGGGCCCCGATGCAGGTAAGGAAATGGGTGTTTACTTCGACTACATCTGCTCTGGCTTGAGCTAATTGCAGCTCTGGAGCGACGGCTGCCCGGATAATCTGAGCAACCCGTCCTAACAGTTGCGTTTTGATGAAATGGAGATTGGACAGTCAGGAGTGAGTTTTAGGTTGACATCGTCGGCAAATGGCTGACTCTCGTAGCGTGAAATTGATTCCTGGCTTCCAGTCTTCGATAAAATAACGCACTCAAATATAAGATACTTGTTTTAGTAGATTTTCAAGAAACGCTTTAGTTCATTGAGGGAGAGAGCCACCGATGCGAATGTTTAAGGTTACTGCCTGTGTGCCGAGCCAGACTCGAATCCGCACTCAGCGCGAATTGCAGAATACATATTTCACAAAACTGGTTGCCTACGATAATTGGTTTCGTGAGCAGCAGCGCATCATGAAAATGGGTGGCAAAATTATTAAGGTTGAGTTGGCTACTGGTAAGCCTGGAATGAATACAGGTTTGGCTTAGGCTGTGGCTGAAGCATGGCAACGCTTTTGAATTGGTCGAAGAAGCTGCTCACAGAACGTTAGACGATGGGGGAGGGAGCCTGACTTTCTGTGATTGGGGTTTGGCCGGTTAGCTAGGGATGATGGCGGCTATGGAATGACGGTTTTGGGGCGATCGCTTCTGACGTTGTGAGTCTTTCCACGCCTTAGGTTGATAGGCTTGAACGCTGTGGAGATCGTAAAACTGCGGTCTCCTTTTTGATGAGCCGAATCGCAACATCGCGGCAACTGGAGCGCGCGCGATCAGTGGCAGGGCTGGACGCTAGATCCGACCTCAGCCTTGGGCGCAATCCTAGCGATTTTGGAACTGGACTCTTATACTGGCTGCATTCATTGAGTCATGTTCTGTGAATGAATTGAGAACATGACGAGACGATTCGGCCCATGAGGAGATAGTACGATTTTGAATACTCTTCGATACCTGGTTCCAGTGTGGGATCCGCTTGTGAAAGACTGGGCGATCGAGGCACGAATTATCCGCTGGCTGACCTTCATCTGGCTCATGATTGGTCTAGTTGTGTTGTTTTCCTCGTCCTATATTGTGGCGGTTGCCGAATACGGCAATGGACTGCACTATTTTCGCGCCCAAGTGCTGTGGATTGCGATCGGGCTGGTGGGCTTCAATGTGTTGGTCAATGCGCCGCTGCGATACGTCTTGGGCATTGCAGATTGGCTATTGCTGCTATTTTTAGGATTGATTCTTCTGACTCATGTGCCGGGGATTGGGGTCACAGTGAATGGGGCAACCCGCTGGCTGGTGATTGGCCCATTCTCGATTCAGCCATCTGAGTTTGTTAAGCCTTGTCTTGTATTGCAGAGCGCTCGCATTTTTGGACAATGGGCACGCTTTACCTGGGCGACTCGCCTAGGATGGCTTGGCGTTTTCCTGGTTATTTTGCTGGGCGTACTGCTGCAACCGAACTTGAGTACGGCGGCACTGTGTGGCATGGTCATTTGGCTGGTGGCGTTTGCGTCGGGGTTGCCCTATGCCTATTTGGTAGGGTCAGCCTGTAGCGGAATGGCGATCGCCCTAGTGAGCATTGCCTCCAATCCTTACCAATGGCAGCGCGTGACTGCATTTCTAGATCCGTGGTCTGACCCAACGCAGAATAGTTATCAACTGGTGCAAAGCTTGATGGCGATCGGCTCTGGCGGTCTTTGGGGAGCAGGCTTTGGTATGTCGCAGCAAAAACTGTTCTACTTGCCCATTCAATATACTGACTTTATTTTTGCGGTCTATGCTGAAGAGTTCGGGTTTATTGGCAGTGTGCTACTGCTAGGTCTGCTGGGGCTGTACGCCACGATGGGGCTGCGAGTAGCGCTGCGATCGCGCCGTCCAGTGCATCGGCTAGTGGCGATCGGTGTCGTGGTGCTGCTGGTCGGGCAGTCTCTCTTGAATATAGGCGTGGCTACTGGAGCATTGCCCACTACAGGGCTACCCTTTCCAATGTTTAGCTATGGCGGTAGCTCTATGCTGTCGAGTTTGATGGCGGCTAGCTTGCTCATTCGGGTGGCGCGGGAGAGCCGGGAAGCGGATGTGGTGACTATACCGATCGCAGCAGACTGTTAGGCGGTGAGCGGTACGGGCAATTGCAGTTCGATAGAATAAAGACTGTGGCAGGTCACTGATTTGGCTCTAACCGCTTTTGTTTAACCGCACGACGTTGTGCGATCGCTCTATGTTCGAGATGCTTCCATTCGAGACGCTGCAAACTTACTTATATCAGCTCCAGTCCTTGGCCGATTCCCTTGTTGCTGGGCAACTCACACACCTCACCCCGCTTAGCATCGGCATCCTGTTTTTGGCTGGACTGCTGACCAGCCTTACGCCTTGTATGCTGTCGATGTTGCCGATTACCGTGGGATACATCGGCGGCTATGAAACCAAAACCCGACTACAGGCAGCCATCCAGTCGATTTGGTTTGCGCTGGGGTTGGCGACGACGCTGGCTGCCCTCGGCATTTTTGCGGCTGTGGTGGGCAAAATCTATGGGCAAATTGGCATTGGACTACCGTTGGTGGTCGGGGCGATCGCCATCGTCATGGGGCTAAACCTGCTGAATGCCCTGCCGCTGCAGCTTCCGTCCATCGGCAGCACTGACTGGATTTCTAAAGAATTGCCCCATAGCGTGCGATCGTACCTGCTGGGGCTAACGTTTGGGCTAGTGGCATCCCCCTGTAGCACCCCGGTTCTGGCCACACTGCTGGCGTGGATTTCTCGGACGGGCGATCCGCTGTTGGGTACGGTGCTGCTGCTGTGTTATGCGATCGGCTACGTTGCACCGCTGGTGCTGGCTGGCACGTTCACCGCTTCCATCAAAAAACTGTTAGAGCTGCGGCGCTGGTCGGGTTGGATTACTCCTGCTAGCGGAGTGCTGCTGGTGGGGTTTGGCGTGTTTTCCATTTTGCTACGGGTAATGCCGACAGGGGTTTAGCGGGCAGGCTAAGCCGTGGGCAAATTATAGATGTGGATTTAGGCAATGACTTCTGAGCAATCTCCTTCACCGGACGAGCGTCGCAGTGCGATCGCAGCATTGCGCCGCTACGTCACCAAAGATGTAGTACCCTTGCTGGCGGATTTGCGATTGGCCATCATGCTGCTATTGGCGATCGCCATCTTCAGCATTTCCGGCACTGTAATTGAACAAGGGGAATCCCTGGCGTTTTACCAAGCGAACTATCCCGAAGACCCAGCCCTATTTGGCTTCCTATCGTGGAAAGTCTTACTGACCCTAGGCTTTGATCACGTCTATCGCACCTGGTGGTTTTTATCGCTGCTCATTTTGTTTGGAGCCAGCCTCACCGCCTGCACCTTTACCCGTCAGTTTCCGTCGCTGAAGGCGGCCCGCCGCTGGAAATATTACGATAAACCCCGACAGTTTCAAAAACTAGCCTTGAGCGCTGAGCTACCGCAGGCGTCATTATCACAGCTTGCGCCGATGCTAGCGCAGAACCGGTATCTCACCTTTCAAGACGGATCAACGCTCTATGCCCGCAAAGGCATTGTGGGACGGATTGGGCCGATTGTGGTTCATGCCAGTATGCTGATTATCCTAGGCGGAGCGATTTGGGGTGCGATGACCGGCTTCTTTGCCCAGGAGATGGTTCCGAGCGGCAGAACATTCATGGTTCAAAATATTTTTGACGCTGGGCCATGGGCCGAGGCGCAAATTCCCAAGGATTGGGCTGTGAAAGTGAACCGGTTTTGGATTGACTATACTCCCGAAGGGCGCATTGATCAGTTTTATTCCGATCTCTCAGTGCTGGATAACCAGGGCGAAGAAGTCAAACGCAAAACCATTCACGTCAATGAGCCAATGCGCTATCGAGGCGTGACGCTGTATCAAGCAGACTGGGCGATCGCAGCCGTGCGGGTAAAACTCAACAACAGCCCGGTGCTGGAACTGCCGATGGGTCAACTGGATACTCCAGGCGGGCGCATTTGGGGCACCTGGGTTCCCACCAAACCGGACTTGAGTGAGGGCGTTTCCCTCGTTACCAAGGATCTGCAAGGAATTTTGCTAGTCTACGACATGGATGGCAACCTAGTTGCAACGGTACGCAAGGGAATGTCGGTGGAGGTGAATGGCATTACCCTGGCGATCGCGGATCTCATCGGCAGCAGCGGTTTACAAATCAAAGCCGATCCGGGTATTCCCTACGTCTATCTCGGCTTCGGACTGTTGATGATCGGTGTATTGATGAGCTACGTCTCCCATTCCCAAGTGTGGGCGCTGCAAGAGGGCGAAACGCTTTACATTGGCGGTCGCACCAATCGCGCTCAGGTATCTTTTGAGCGAGAAATTTTAGAGATGTTGGATCGGCTTGCCGAGGGCGATCGTGCCGCTGCTGACCCAACGGATTCCGCCGGTTCAACCGAATTTGCTCCCACCCCGTAGGGGCTATCCGCCAATCTGGGACATGGTACGGCTGTAGCGGCCGGTCGTACCGGACTCTCGCTGTTTGTAGTTAATGTCAGGCTTCATGTCTACTAAATCTTTCACCTGATTTCGCAACTGCCAGAGGGGAGCGCCGCCGCGCAGTTGCGATCGCAGGTCAATTTGTCCAGTTTCATTCAGCAGGCAGGGGCGCAGCCAGCCATCCGCCGACAGTCGCATTCGATTACAGCGATCGCAGAAGCATTCCGACATTTGGCTAATAAACCCAAGGGTTCCCTTCGCACCCGGAATTTGGAATACATCCGCCGGGCCATTGCCGCGCACCTGCCCCTCGGTTAGACCCCAGCGATCGCGGATTTGTTGGCGCAGGTCTTCTGAGGCCACCCATCCGGACTGGTCGAACAACTCGCCGTTGCCAATCGGCATAAATTCAATAAACCGGACGTGCCATTCCCGCTCAATGCTGAGGGCGGCTAAGTCCAAAATTTCGTGGTCATTCACGCCCGGAATCACGACTACATTCAGCTTCAGTGGACTAAAGCCAACCCGATGCGCCGTCTGAATACCATTCCACACCTGCTGCCAGCGCGATCGCCCGCGATTGCCAATGATGGTGTTAAACGTATCGGGATCAAGGGAATCCAAACTAATATTGATGCGCCGCAGCCCGGCATGGTAGAGATCCGCCGCCAAGTCTTCTAGGAGAAACGCATTGGTGGTCATGGCCAGATCCTGGGTTTCCGGCAGAGCCGCGATCGCCCTTACCAAATCCACCACCCCCGGACGCAGCAGCGGCTCACCTCCCGTCAGCCGAAACCGCGTAAATCCTGCTGGAATAAACACGTCTTGGAGCAGCGTTAGCAACTCTTCATTGGTCAGAACATCTTGCTGAAGCACATACTGAAGATCCTGACCTTCCGGCATACAGTATTGACATCGAAAATTGCAGCGATCAATCAGGCTAATGCGAAGGTAATCAATAACTGGATTCATGGGCAGACTGACAGCATAGACAACGGCGGGGGCGATCGCATCCATCGGCGGATAACACCCCGTTGACCCTAATCCTAACGATTTCTGTGGGGAGTAACATGAATGCCATCAGGGCATCATGCTTTCAGAGATCGCATTGAATTTTATCTATCCTTACCCCACTAGCGACATCTATCCATTACGCAGATCTTGCTGAAACCCGCATTTCCTAGTTCAAAAACGAGGATTCTGAGTAACCCTTAGAAAGGTTGTGAGGCAAAAGGTCTGGCGGCTTTTGCGTAATGCACAGACTAGCGACAGAGAGCGTGTCAAGGGGAGCGATCGCCCTCATCGCCAGCACCGTACTCTGTAATTCGACTGATTTTTGCAGCCGCTCAATGTATAAACCGATACGTCATTCAGAAAAAGTGCGCAGCTCATCAGTATTTACCAGATGGTTCACAGGCGGCAGCGATCGCGTAGAATGAATACAACAGTAAAAACTCGGACTTGATGGTAGGCTGCATCACGCGGTGCATCAGTGGTTCGCAGCCCATGCTGAGAGGTACCCAAACACCCAAGCGTTCAAGCATAAACCGCCGTAATGATTCCTCTATTGGGACGTGATGAATGTCACTTAATACCTGTGGCGTACATCACAAATTTTTGATGTGGAATTTGCCATGATGTGAAGGAGTAATAAAGTCTCTTTGCTCCTGAAGTGTCTACCCAATGAGTGAGGCTGTCATGCAGAGTCAGGTGAGTTTACCTCAAGCTTCGATTGAACAGGTGATTGAGCGAATTTTTACGACTCGTCGTATCACTCGTGCTGACCAAGAGCAGTTGATGGGCTTGATGCTCTCTAAGAATATTTTGAGTGAGTCAGAGAAGCATCAAGTTAGCCGAGTGTTTGACGGGTTACGTGCGGGTCTGGTTCGAGTGATTGACTAAGCGAGCCGCAGACTAGCACCCTGCCGATCGCCCTGTTCCAGTCCTTATACTTTGCATGATGTCAATGATTGGGATCTCAGTAGCAGGATGAGCGTTCAAGATGAACGCCTGCCCTTGGTCGAGTGGGTTCCGTTGCTGCTCCGATCCAACCGCCCTTCAAAAAATATCCAATTGTTCCATTGGCGTTGCTTCTTTCACGCGGCGACGCTTTTTGGCATCAGCGGCCGGCGCACGACCCTGGCGCAGTCCAACGGCAATGCGTGAATGCTTTTCGATTTGGGTCATCACTTGCTTTGCCCGCTGAATGACCGAAGGTGGCAGCCCCGCTAATCGCCCGGCTTCGATGCCATAGGAGCGATCGGCTCCACCGGGGCGCACCTGATGCAAAAAGATAATCTGATCGGGCATCTCTTTCACCATGACTTGATAATTGGCCACATTTGGCAGAATCGAGGCTAGCTCATTCAGCTCGTGGTAGTGGGTAGCAAAAATTGTGCGGGCTTGCAGGTCAGTAGCGAGGTATTCTGCCACAGCCCACGCGATCGATAAGCCATCAAAGGTGGCCGTCCCCCGCCCGATCTCATCCAGCAGTACCAGCGATCGCGACGTGGCGTGATTCAGAATATTGGCGGTTTCATTCATTTCCACCATAAACGTGGATTGCCCGGTAGCCAGGTCGTCCACCGCTCCGACGCGGGTGAAGATGCGATCGCAAATGCTAAGCCGCGCCAACTGGGCTGGCACAAAACTGCCCATTTGCGCCATCAATTGCAGCAGCCCCACCTGACGCAGATAACAGCTTTTGCCGCTGGCGTTGGGGCCAGTCAGAATAATCAAATCCGGCAGGGTTGCGGCATCCGGCTCCTGACCGAGATGGGTCGCGTTGGGCACGAAGAATCCAGCGGGTAGCGATTGTTCTACCACCGGATGGCGACCGTCTTCAATGTGAATGGTGCGATCGCTCGTCATTTCAGGACAGCAGTAGCCTTGATACACCGCCACCTCCGCCAGACCCACCAGCGCATCGGCTGACGCGATCGCTTTGGCTACATCCCGCAAGCGATCGGCGTGGCTGGCCACCTCCGCCCGCAGTTCTATAAAAATCTCATATTCCAATTTGTTCAAATCATCCCTAGCGTTGAGGATGCGCGACTCCCGTTCCTTCAGTTCAACGGTGATGTAGCGCTCTTCGTTGGTTAGGGTTTGCTTACGGATATAGTCATCGGGCACCTGCGACAGCTTGGAGCGGGACACGCCAATGTAGTAGCCAAAGGTTTTATTGAACCCGACTTTCAGGGTGGAAATGCCCGTACGCTGCCGTTCGGTGACTTCCAATTGGGCAATCCAGTGCTGATCCGCTTCTACCTGTCGCTTGAGGGTGTCCAGCCGTTCATCTACTCCCGAACGGATCAGGTTGCCTTCGGTGAGATAGAGGGGCGGATTGTCTAGCAGATGCGATCGCAAGGTGTGTCCCAGTTCATCTAACTCTGGCGGCACGGATTGCAGCGCTTTCAGATAGGGCGATTCAGCCGCCTCGGCGATCGCTGCCAAATCCGGCAGTTTTTCCAACGAATCTGCCAGGGCCACCAAATCCCGCGCATTGGCCGTCCCGGACCCCGCACGCCCGGTCAGCCGCTCAATGTCGTAAATCTGCTTCAGCAGGGTTTGTAGGGTCTGGCGCAGGGTGCCGCGATCGCAGAGTTCTTGGATGGTCTGCTGGCGATCGCGAATCGCGTCAATCTTTAACAACGGCTGGAGCAACCAGCGGCGCAGCAGTCGCCCGCCCATGGCGGTAACGGTGCGATCGAGGGCCCACAGCAGCGATCCGGCATAGGTGCCATCCCGCACAGTTTGGGTAATTTCCAAATTGCGGCGGGTTTGATGATCCAGCACCAAAAATTCAGTAATCGTATAGGTCGAGAGCGGCTGTAGCAGAATCGTGTTTGCTTTTTGCGTGTCTTCCAGGTAGTGCAGCAGCCCGCCAGCGGCCCGCACCGCCAATGGCAAATGGTGACAGCCCAGCCCTTCTAGCGATCGCAATCGAAACGTTTCCAGCAAGCGCTGTCGAGCTTCGTGGGCTTCAAACGCTACCTGCGATCGCAGCGTGTAGCAAAACTGACGCGGTAGGCAATCCGGCAAGTTCGGCGAGCGTTCCCCCGGTCGCAGCAGTCCGCCCAAATCCGGCGCATTGGTGGGCACCAGAATTTCCGACGGCTGCAGCCGCATGAGTTCCTGGGCAAGCTGATCCAAGTTGTCCGCCTGCGTCGTCAAAAATTCGCCCGTTGAGACATCGGCATAGGCCAGCCCCCAATGGTTGCCCGCCATCACCACCGCTGCTAAAAAGTTATTCTGCCGGGCGGTGAGCATGCCGTCTTCTAGCACCGTCCCTGGCGTAATCACCCGCGTCACGTCTCGCTTTACCAAGCCCTGAGCCGTGGCCGGATCTTCTACCTGATCACAAATGGCGATCGCAAATCCTTTTTCTACCAATTGGGCACAGTAGCGCTCGACCGCGTGATGGGGAATCCCTGCAAGGGGAACCCGACCCACCTCCTTGCCCGCATCCTTGCTGGTCAGCACCAATTCCAGTTCCTGCGAAATGGTGATTGCATCCTGAAAAAACGTTTCAAAAAAGTCGCCCACTCGATACAGCAACAGCGCATGGGGATACTGATCCTTAATCTCGGCATACTGCAAAAACATGGGGGTCAGCAGGGCCCGATCAATCTCGCGGTAGTCGGCGTGGCGAACAGTGTGCTTCTGCAAGCGCTCCGGCAAGTCAGGGGTGCGATCGCGGGATGCCTCTGGAGATGTAGATGGAGTCTCACTCATGCGGTGCAGCGTCGAATGTGTCCTAGTTTCAAGCTTAAAGCGTATTTTATGGCTTTCGCGGGTCTTCGTTAATGAATTGCAGATGCCCTTCTGAC
>CAYSIR010000077.1:0-3466 GCA_964431105.1 uncultured Leptolyngbya sp.
GAATCTCGACCCAGAAAGCTGCTTGACTAGGTTCGCGACGCGATTCGTCTAAAGCGCTATTCCTATCGAACCGAGCAAAGCTATGTCGGATGGATTCGCAGGTACATTCTCTTCCACAATAAGCAGCATCCAAAAGATATGGGCAGGACAGAGGTCGAAGCATTTTTGACCCATTTGGCCGTAGAGGGGCACGTATCGGCTTCAACTCAGAATCAGGCTTTCAGTGCTCTGTTGTTTTTGTATCGTAATGTACTTAACCAAGACCTGGGGGTCTTGGATACTGTGCGGGCAAAACGCTCGAATTATCTGCCTACAGTGCTGACGAAGGGTGAAGTTCGCTCTGTTCTAGAAAACATTTCAGGCGTTTACGGGTTGGTGATTAGGGTTTTGTATGGCAGCGGTTTGCGGCTCAGTGAAGGGCTGAGTTTGCGCATCAAGGATATTGATTTTGTCCAGCGCCAGATTGTGGCCCGCGATACCAAGGGAAATGAAAGTCGGGTCACTATGTTGCCCGATAGTTTGATTGAGCCTTTGCAGGAGCACCTGCGCAAAGTAAAGCGCCTGCACCAATTGGATTTAGACCAGAGGTATGGCTTGGTCTACTTGCCCTTTGCCCTAGAGCGTAAATACCCACATGCCGATCGCGCCTGGATATGGCAGTTTGTATTTCCTTCGACAGGGCGTTCGCGTGACTCTCACGGCATCATTCGTCGTCACCATCTGCATGAGAGTGGAGTACAGAAAACGCTAAAGCAAGCTGTCTGTGCATCTGGCATTGCTGAGCGGATCGGGTGCCATACCTTTCGCCATAGCTTTGCCACCCACTTGCTTGAGGATGGCTATGACATTCGTACAGTGCAGGAGTTGCTGGGGCATAAAGATGTGAAGACGACAATGATTTATACCCATGTGCTGAATCGGGGTGGGCGGGGAGTGCGAAGCCCGTTGGATTGTTAGGTTATTGGTGCTGCTATTCACGGTCAATGCCAGCGGACTTCGCTATTGGGTGGGTCAACGACTGCCATTTCTACGGTTGTTAGACGATCGCACCTCTACCGTAGTAAGGTCGCGTTGTGCTGGGTTATCTGTTGGCGCAAGCTAAGAGGGTTGCTCCAGCTTGTGGAAACCGTTGCGCAGTCGATTCAGGGCACGTTTGCCGCGCTGCCGCAGGGCTGGAATTTTTGAGGGCAGTTCGCCATGGTCTTGGACTAATTGTTGTTGAACATCTGACCAAGGCAGTTGTTGGATGAAGCGCAGCTCAATGATGCGACGTTCTTTTTCAGATAGGCTGGCAAATGCCTGAACGACTCGCTGGATGCGTTCTTCAATGCAGTTTTGTAGTGCTGCAAATTTATCCATTGTCCAATGCCGGTGCTGGTGTTGTTCGATCGCTTCGGTGAATTCGCAAAAACGATTACGGCGCTCACGGGACAGTTCTCGAATAACGTTGTAGCTGGTGGCGCGCATCCATGCATAGACGTTGCCGATATCTGGCTTATTTGGATCAGATATGTGATCGACGCCGCGCAGGTAGGCATCCATGAAAATATCAATGTCGCTGTATAAGCCATACAAACAGAATTGCCGTAGCGATCGCCGGATAAATGCCATTAGCGATCGCGCCTCTGAACTTTGGGGCTGTAGCAAAACCCAAATAGCGTAGTTGAACTGCTCTAATCGCGGGTGAGAAAATGAATATCTCATTAGTGCAAGAATCCCTAAAAGATGAATAACGGCGATCGCTTTCTGACGCTACCAAGGAATCTTGCACGGTAGACACCGTCGATCCTTCTAGGGTCAGGGGAGCAGCGATCGCATGCCATCTATTGAAATGATGTAAACAAGCGAGTATCCTGTTTTCAGCAAGAATTTCTAATGGTTAGGTGAAGATCAGTTAGTAAATGTGACAATTTGATGAAGTATATGAGTCACCCACTGTTTTTACTCTGAAGTATTCTGTGATGGCGCTGGTAGATAGGTTGCTCATTGCTAGCGTTATTTTCCTGATCTAGCTTGCCGAATACGCTAGATGCGGGTGAAACTGAAAATGCATATTGTTCAGAATGCAGGGAGTGGTGCAGCGTGACCGCGTGACTCTATCGGTTTGGCTGCGGCGCAGCTAATCTGCGATCGCTCAATTAGGATTTAACCGTCGCCTTCAATGCTTCTGTTAGACCTATTTCAAGATGAATGACGGCGCAAAACTAAAGCCTACTCAGAAAATTTGGTCGTGATTCAGCAAAATGTGGGATCTAGCATCGCCAGGAATCTCAGAGTATGACTGTCTATGCCCAAAAAGACTGATGCATAAGAGCTTCAGCTATTGTTACAGATTTTCCCACACATGTCTGACGCACAATCAAAAATTTTCAAGGAAACTACAGTGGGAAAGAGTACTTGAAACCAGTGATGCTGCGATCGCTGTGGAGTGGATGAACTGTAAATTAAGACCGTCTGGACGCAACCTTGGACTTAACTAACGTTTAACTAAGATAGTGAATGGAGATGCTGACTTAACCTTACCTTGTATTGTGACGGGTGGCGATCGCCTATGACTGTAAGGAGCGTTACTAAATGAAATGTTTTTGTTGCGTTTTGTAAATTGCGGGCGATCGCGACGGGGTTGCTGTTGGCAGTAGGCTGAGGGCGGGTGGCGATTGCCCATTGCTGATGAGAGAGTTTAGCGTTTCTTATTTGAACAATGCGGAGGATGGTGTGTTGCGATCGCCAAAGTGACCGAAAATAGACAACAGGGTCGGGCAAACGGCACGGCCGAACTGGAAGGAATGGAACGGCTGCTATGGACAAACTCATCAAAGGGCTGCGGAATTTTCAAAGCCAATATTTTTGTCGGCATCAGGAATTGTTTGAACAACTATCGCATGGGCAAAAACCGCGCGTGTTGTTTATTGCCTGCTCCGATTCGCGGGTTGACCCAAACCTGATTACCCAAACCCAGATTGGCGAGCTGTTCGTCATTCGCAATGCAGGGAATATCGTGCCGCCCTACGGTGCGGCCAACGGGGGCGAGGGGGCTGCGATCGAATATGCGGTGCATGCCTTGGGAGTGCAGCATATTGTAATCTGTGGGCACTCTCACTGCGGTGCGATGAAGGGACTGCTAAAGTTAGACAGTCTGCGGGAATCTATGCCGCTTGTGTGTGATTGGCTGCGCCATGCTGAGTCCACCCGTCGCCTCATCCGCGAAAATTATGCAGATCTAGAGGGCGAACCGTTGATGGAGCTGACGGTTGCAGAAAATGTATTGACTCAGCTTGAAAATCTGAAAACCTACCCAGTGGTGCATTCTCGCCTTGCCCGTAACGCCATTCATCTGCATGGTTGGGTGTACCACATTGAAAGCGGCTCGGTGATGGCCTACGATGTCGATCGCCATTCCTTTGTGCCGGTGAATGATGAACATCCGGCCTGCTCAATTGGGTCACCGTCGATCGCATCACCGTCG
>CAYSIR010000077.1:3566-13823 GCA_964431105.1 uncultured Leptolyngbya sp.
TCGCATCACCATCAGTGCAGGTCAACAAGCCTGTATATGAATCATCATGGTTGCCGAAAGAGCAACTCAATCGGATTTATCACGGGTCATAACGCGCTGGCCGCTGTGGTGATTGAACGGTCTGTCGTTAACGAACCTATTTGAAATAGTGGTGAAATTGTGGCTGTTGCCCAACAGCAGGATCAATCGGCTGCGCTAACACTGAGTCAGGAGGGCTTGTGACGTTTACCAATCGTTGGACATCCGCAGAACATGCGCTGAAGTATTTAGGGCGAGCCGATCGCTTACCCCACCGCGCTGAGGGCGAAGCGGTTGTGCTGGATCATGTGCCGCTTGGCGTGCAGCGGGTGCTGGATGTGGGCACGGGGGATGGGCGGCTGCTGGCGTTGCTCAAGCGCGATCGCCCCCAGATGCAGGGCGTAGCGCTTGACTTTTCGCCGACGATGCTGGCAGCCGTGCGATCGCGCTTTGCCAATGATGCCCAGGTTGACGTAGTTGCCCATGATTTGATGGAGCCGCTGCCGGAGTTGGGGACGTTTGATGCGATTGTGTCGAGTTTTGTGATTCACCACCTCAGCCACGATCGCAAGCGATCGCTCTACGCAGAATTGTTTGAATGTTTGCAACCCGGCGGTATTTTTTGCAACCTAGAACACGTTTCGTCGCCCACTGAGCGCCTGCATCATCATTTTCTGCGATCGCTCAATATGGAGCCGAGCGACGATGATCCGTCTAATCAATTACTGGATACAGAAACCCAACTGGGGTGGCTGCGGGCGATTGGCTTTGACGATGTAGATTGCTACTGGAAGTGGCTGGAAATGGCTTTGCTGATTGGCATCAAACCTGGCGAAACTGCCGTGTTTGATCCACGCTAGCCTTACCCCATGTGTTGCTGAATGGCAGAATGCATTGAAACCATGTTTCAATGCATCCAACTTTAAAGTTCGGTCGTCCTCTGGTCATGATTTTTTGTGGTGTAGGCGTCGCCCATCCCCAAAAATCATGAATACCACTACCTAAAATTCATCCCCGGAAAATGCCCCTTCCCCGATAGCGTATCTGCCGGTGCGGGCAGCAGCTCCGGGGTTGCGCCTGTGGCAATGTCTAAAAAATGCTGGAGGGCTGGGGTGAGCGTGTTGGGATGCCAGGTCAGGGCGATCGCGGCCTGAGGCGTTGGTTCTATCAGCAAACGATAGACCACACCAGTGCGGCCCAAGTTTTGAATCGACACGGGAACAATAGCAATCCCCATCTCTGCCGCTACTAAACCGATGATAGTTTGCATTTGAATAGCTTCTTGCACCACCTTGGGGCTAAAGCTGGCGGACTGGCAAAGACTGATAATGGCGTCATACAGTCCGGGCGCTAGGCGACGGGGAAACAAAATGAACGGTTCGCCCTGGAGCGATCGCAAGCGAATGCTGTCTTGCTGCGCTAAGGGATGATGTTCGGGCAACGCCACCACAAGCGGCTCTTGCAAGACAACTTGGGTGCTGAGCTTGGGGTCATCAATTGGAGGACGAACAAACCCTACATCCAAGCGATTGTCTGCTAACCATTTGAGTTGTTGATCCGTGGTTAGTTCCCGCAAGGTAAGGTTGACATGGGGCAAGCGATCGCGGAATTTTCGTAAAATCGGCGGCAGCACATTATAAGTAGCGGAACTGACAAAGCCAATCGCTAGCTTCCCGACCTCCCCCCGGCTGGCTTGCCGCCCCGCCTCCACGGTATGCTCAAGTTCTTGCAGCAGTTGCCGGCTGCGTTCGAGAAAAACCTGCCCGGCTTCAGTGAGCCGCACGCTGCGCTTAGTGCGATGAAAAAGCTGAAAGCCCAGCAACTCCTCAAGTTGACGGATTTGTTGACTGAGGGGAGGCTGAGCCATGTGCAACCGTTCTGCGGCGCGCCCAAAGTGCAGTTCTTCTGCAACGGCCACAAAATAGCGTAGATGCCGAAATTCAATCATGGCGATCGCCCCCTGCTGTATAAATCCAGTATCACCCTGGTACTCGCCCGGTATGAACTATCCCCCACAGATGTTGATTAAGGATATTTACTAAGCGCCAACCAGCGCCATCGTTCAATGCTGTTTGAGCCAACCGCTTGTTTACCCATCAAAAGCCGCGCGGGCGTGGCTAGGCCGTAGCCGCTGGTTGACTAACAAAACGGGTGCGTCCCAATTTTGCCGGTCAATGTTGATTCAAAATGTGCAGGAAAACGGTTCATTCGACCCTCTGCATCAGTGCCAACCGGCAGGCAACTCATGCCACCTCATTGAGCAGATTGCTTGGTCAGCCAGCCGTCAACCCTCAGCCTGCCTGTTGTCGTATCTTAATTCAATACGTTAAATTGATCTTTGCTCTTCGATCGCCCATGCCCAACACTGGATATACATTACCTGTTTTTGCAGTTGCAGCCGCAAAGGCGGCCCTGTTCCATCTGACTGCTCAGGCGCGATCGCCTGCTGAGATTGAACTGGATTTGTTACCCGATCGCGCTACAATTCCGGTTGAACAGGTGGCCCAACTGGATGACCGCACAGCGCTTGCGATTTGCCGCAGCGATCCTGGCGATAATCTTGACCTTACTCGCCACACGCCGATCTGGGCCTGGGTGCAATGGGGCGATCGCCAGGCCACACCGCTGGTTCTTGAAGCCGGGGAGGGGCTGGGGCGAACCGCAGCAGGAGATCCCGCCATTTATCGGTATGCCCAGCAATTGTTTGAGGCTAACCTGAACAGTGAAATTCCCAGCGATCGCACCCTCACGATTCGGATTCTGTTACCCCAAGGGCAACAATTGGCTCAGCGTACCTCGAATGCGGCCTTCGGTATTCTAGACGGGCTGGCCCTGCTGGGCACAAGCGGCATCTCCCAGCCCCTATCGTCAGCGGATCACCTCGATCATTTTCGTCAGCGATTACAAACCACGGCGGCGACTGAATCACACCTTGTCTTTTGCATTGGCAGCAATGGTTTACAGGTGGCGCAGCGGTTGGGCATTCCCACCGCCGTCACGGTACAAACGGGTAACTGGATTGGGGCGATGTTGGTGCAGGCGGGGGTGTTGGATGTGGGATCGGTGCTGTTATTGGGGTATCACGGCAAGCTGGTGAAGTTAGCCGGAGGCATTTTCAATACGTCAAGCCATGTTGCGGATGGACGGCTGGAAATCCTGGCGGCGATCGCTGCCCAAACGGTGGACTTAACCCACATTCCGCCTATCTTGGCCTGCCCTACGGCTGCCGCCGCTCAGCACTATCTGGCAGAACAGGGTCTGAGTTCAGAGGTGTTTTGTCAACTGTCTGCGCGGGTTAGCCAAAAAGCGATCGCCTACACCAAAAAGTACAGCGATCGCACCCTTGATATTGGCACAGTCGTCTTTGATCGAGCGGGCAACAATATCGGGCATGATGCCACCGCAGACAGGCTGCTGCATCACTGGCAGGCACAACTGTGAGCGGTTTCAACGGCTTCCAGAACCGAGCCTTGCAACTCTTTCCCCAAATCGATACTATCCATTCCGCAAGTCTATCTGAAACCCGCCGCCCTCCGTTCAAAAACGGGTCGTCCCCTCTTGGTAAGGATTTTGGCTGATGTGGGCAACGCCCACACCAGCCACTTACATGAATACCACCACCCAAAACGAGGACTCTGAGTGACCGCTAAAAGAGCTGTGAGGCAAAAGGTCTGGCGACTTTTGCGTAATGCATCGAAATCGAGAAGGGGATGTATACATCGCCCCTACTCTGGCTGCCCCACCCGGTCAAGCCGTGCTTCCATGGCGCTGGTGAGGTAATGGCCGGCCATAATGCCGCTGGACATATAGTATTCACCATTCTTGACCTTATGCATGGTTTCAAACCCGGTGCGGCGCTGGCGATCGCTGAGTACCCAATACCGTTGCACAATCGATTCAGGCGCGACCCAGCCTTCCCCCTCAACGCGCCCCAATACGCTATGCTGCAGCACAAACGTATATTGGCGATCGCTCATATTGAGCCGTCCTCGATACTGAAACGACATCCCTTCTCGCTCCGTCCCCGGAAAGACCAACTTTGTCACCATCGTGTACCAATCATCATGGCTGCTCCAGGCGACCAAAATTTTGCCTTTCACTGGAATTGGCATTCCGTCGCGCTCTAGCCAACTGCCCTGTAGCGTCCAGCGTCCGGCCTCCATCAAAAAGGTATGACTCACAGCGTTTTCCTTCTACCCCTCTGTCTATTCTGTATCGGTATGTGCTGATGCTATGCAGGACGGTTTGCCATGGCGGATAACGTGGATTGACCGGCATTCCGGCCCCGCTGGCAATGAATCGTCCGATGAACAGCTTATGACCCGCGAGGGCAGGCTGCAATTTGATCGGACTGGGTGCAAGAGCATTGGCTGTTATGCAGGGCGGTGAATGTCGCCGAGTGGCACGGGGCGGTAGGCCCCAGTGGCGCTGGGTAGGTTGCCCGGAATATCGTGAATGCGCCAGTAGGCCAATACGGCAAAGGCGATCGCCTCTTTGAAGTCAGATGGAATTCCGACATCGTCTGTGGTGAGTACATCGCACTGTGGTAAATGAGCTTGAATGCGCTGGTGCAAATAGCGATTACGGCTGCCTCCTCCACACAACAATACCTGATGGGGCAGTTGGGGTAAGTAATGAGCATAATCACGAGCGATCGCTACAGCCGTTACTTCAGTCAGTGTAGCTAAAAGGTCAGCCGGAGCCAATTGATGGGCGCTCGCTTCGGCAAGACAGTTTTCTAAATAACGGCGTCCAAATAATTCACGACCGGTTGATTTGGGAGGCGCAAGTTTAAAAAAGTCGTGACCCAGCCACTGTTCGAGCAGCGCCGGATGCACCGTCCCCGTTGCGGCCCAGCACCCATCACAATCATACGTCTGTTGGCCATTGGAGAGGTGAGAAACGGCTAAATCTATCAAGACATTGCCGGGGCCAATATCCCAGCCTGCCACATAGCAGGAGTAGCGGGTCAGCGTTTCAGGACGATCCGTGTCTTGGCAGGGGCGCGGCGGCAGATAGGCAACGTTACTGATGCCGCCAATATTTTGCACACAGCGATGATAGCTGGGATGACTCAATAAACAGGCATCTACAGCGGGCACAAGCGGCGCACCCTGGCCACCCGCCGCTATATCTGCCGCCCGAAAGTTACTTACCGTTGTTAACTGAGTGATGTGAGCGATCGCGTCTCCCCGTCCCAGTTGCCAGCTATAGCCAAGGTCGAGCAGTGGGGTGGGAACATGGGCGACCCCCGGCGGGCGGTGATAAACGGTTTGCCCGTGGGAGCCGATAAGTTGGGCGGGGGAGGTTCCAGCCTGAATGTGGAGGGCAGCTTGGGCAAAGTGGTGGGCGATCGCATCATCTAAGGCGGCAATTTCCGCCATGGATAACGGTTTGTTATGGCAAATCGATAAAATAATAGACCGGAGGTCATCGGGATAGGGCACGGTAGCAGCGGCAACTACTGCCACTGATAAATCCAATGCTGAGCCTGAAATCTCCACCAGCACCGCATCAATGCCGTCTACTGATGTGCCGCTAATTAACCCAATCACCCGCATTGTCATTCATCCTGACTGATCCTCTGCGGTCTATCTTAGGCGGGAATGCCTTAGCCGGGAATCCAGATCCACGAAAATCCCCTAACCCCCTATCTCACCTTCCATCCATCACGCAGATCTTGCTAAAACCTGCATTCTTAGTTCAAAAACGAGGATTCTGAGTAACCCTTGGAAAAGTTGTGAGGCAAAAGGTCTGGCGACTTTTGCGTAATGCTTAGATCTCACCTTCCCACCCTCGCACGATTCTCCTACTCCACGATTTTCTACCCACTCCCTATGCCCACCCTTCCTACGTTTATCATTGCCGGAACCCAAAGCGGCGTTGGCAAAACCTCGATCGCCATTGGACTGATGCGATCGCTAACGCGCCGAGGACTGCGAGTGCAGCCATTCAAAGTCGGGCCAGACTTTATCGATCCAGGGCATCATCAGCGAGCTACGGGGCGTGTCTCCCACAACTTAGACGGCTGGATGCTTGATCGCACTGCCAATGTGGAAATTGCGGCAAGGGCAACCGCAGACTGTGATGTAGCGGTGATTGAAGGGGTGATGGGGTTATTCGATGGCTATGGCGATATGGAAGCTGGCAGCACGGCGCAGGTGGCGAAGTGGCTCTCGTCGGCGGTAATTTTGGTGCTAGATGCTAGAGCGATCGCCCGCAGTGCCGCTGCGATCGTTCACGGTTATGCCAGTTTTGACCCCGATGTATCTATTGCAGGGGTTATCCTCAACCGGGTCGGCAGCGCATCGCATTTAGAACGAATGCAGAGCGCCATCGCTCCCTTGGGGATTCCGCTATTGGGGGGCATTCCGCGATCGCCCGATGTAGATATTCCTCGGCGGCATCTGGGGCTGTGGCTGGCCAAGGAAGATAATTTGGCTGAGACGTACCTGGATCGGCTAGCCGATTTGGTGGATGCCCATCTTGATATTCCCCAATTGCTGGATAGGGCGCGATCGCAGCCTGTCTCGTTGCCGTCCGTATCGCTGGAGCCAAAGGCGGCCGCTGTCCCCGCTGCGCCTGTGCGGATTGGGCTGGCTCGCGATGAAGCATTTTGCTTTTACTATGCGGACAATTTACGGCGCTTGCAGGCAGCCGGAGCCGAACTGGTGCCGTTTTCGCCCCTGCGCGATCGCCTGCCGGATGGGCTAGATGGGCTGTATCTAGGGGGCGGCTATCCTGAACTCCATGCCGAGCGCCTCAGTCAAAATCATGAACTGCGATCGCAACTGCACGACTTAGCCCAGCGCCATCGTCCCATCTATGCGGAATGTGGCGGATTGATGTCCCTATCCCAAGGACTCATCACCGCCGATCGGCGCTATGGCTGGATGGGGCTGCTGCCATTTTGGGTGACGATGGGCACTCGTCCAAAGCTAGGCTACTGCGAGGTGACGGCGGTTCAAGACGGGCTGCTGCCCAAAGGGGCGATCGGTCGAGGGCATCGGTTTCACTACTCTGATATTTGCGACGTGCCGCCAGATGGGGATCTGCCGCCGCTGTACCAGGCCCAACGTTGGCGCGTGCCGCCAGCCGTCGATGGGTACGCTGTTGGATCAGTGTGGGCCAGCTATGTGCATCTGCATTTTGCGAGTCATCCAGCGATCGCCCCCGCCTTTGTACAGGCCTGCCGCGATCTATCAGAACCATGGCTCTAGCACAGTTTGAGTCATTTTGACAATCTCGTCTCGGTCAAGCGAGTGTGTCACAATGAAAGTTCTAGCTTGGCGGTTCAGCCTAGTCTGGCTGGTTCAGCCACCCTATATTCATTATTGGCGACGACTCAGACAATGATTTGTGATTGAGGTTCAAGTCCATCAACAATTGCGGGCATTCCTGCGGGAACAGGGAGAGCCATGTTGGCCGCATCATCTGACGATGGCGCGGTTGGTGGCGCGGGCCTTGCGGATGGGGCGGAGTTCGCTGATTCAGGCGGGCGCACCGTCGGGGTATCACGGGCGGTATCGTGTCAGCTACTTGCTGCCTGCGTTGATGTGGGATGGCCCGCTGGTGCTGGTGGTTCCGGTTGAGTTGCAGCAGCGCCTCCTCACGGTTGAAATTCCGCGCTTGCAGCAATGGATCGCTATTCAAAAGCCGATTCAGGTAGGCGATCGCTGGCCGTCTGATACATTTCAGGGCATCTTGCTAACCACTCCCGACGCCTGGCTGCGCGATCGCCTCACCCATACGCACTGCTTCCCCGCTGAAATTATGACAGTGGTGGATGGGGTGGATGACTTAGCCGACTGGACGCAGTCATTCCTAACGGCTACCGCAACGCCTGCCATGTGGGATGTACTCATGCGGGCAGCACCGAGATTTGCTAACGAGATTCGAGATACCCGCATTTCCCTAACGCGATCGCTCTTTCAGCATCCGAGCAATCCCTACAACCGCTACCTGCTCGACACCGATGAGCAAGCCCGGCTTTTGGATTTGTGGCGATCGCTTGCCGAAGTACTGCCCCAGCTTCCTCCCGACTGGCAGCGCTTTTGGCACATGTCTTGCCACACCCCCAAACTGCTGTGGGCGGCGATCGAACGGCAGTCCGGTAGCATCACCATTAGCTGTAGCCCGCTCGACACTGCGCCGATGCTGCACCACGTTTGGCAACAGCAGCCAGTGGTTTTAATCGGTGGTGCGCTAGATCTCGATCCGCAGGCCGTTGTCTATCGCCAGCGATTTGGCTTGGGCGACATGACCTGTGTCAAATTTGCCCCCGATCGCCGCCAGGAAACCATCCAGCTTTACCTGCCCGATCGCCTACCATTGCCCAACACGCGAGATTTTCAGCCCGCCATTCTCAATGAAATTCGACACCTGCTAATCGCCCGTGCCCAGAGCCTCGGCATCACGGTGATTGTGGTTGACGATACGCCGCTCAAGGCCCAGGTGGCCGCAGTCTTGGCAGCGGAGTATGGGTCGCGGGTGCAGGTAGAGCGAACTTGCCTCGACGATCGCGGCATTTTGGTGACGGGCTGGCAGTTTTGGCAAACCCACCAAGCCGTGCTGCCTGCGCCTCAGTTACTCGTGATGGCCGCGTTACCGATTCCATCCTTGGAAAATCCCCTAGTGGCGGGGCGGGTCGCCCATTACAAACAGGCCCGCAAAGATTGGTTTCGGCTCTATTTGCTGCCGGAAGCCCTCAGCACCCTGCAACGGGCGATCGCCCCTGTGCGCGATACTCAGGGAGTCGTAGCCCTGCTGGATAATCGAGTCAACTGCCGCAGCTATGGTCAGCAGGTGTTGGATGCCATGAGTCCGATGGCGCGGCTGAATTATGTGGATGCCAGCTTATTTTCCTAATGGTTCCGCAGAAACCACCTGGCTTGGCCCTAGCATTTTCTCTAGGCGGCGTTGCGATTCGGTTAGGGCTTCGGTGGGCGATCGCTTTTGCAACAGCACCGCCTCGATCGCTCGCCCTAACTGATCGGACAGGCGATTGTAGTTGGGAAAAATAGGACGCGATCGCCCATATTCCGCCTGTTTTAGAAAAACCTTGAGCGCCGGTTGCGCATCGACAACGCTCTGATAAACATCACTTTGGCGCGATCGCAAATTCACCGGCAAATAGCCCGTGCCGATCGCCCACTGCGTTTGGGCAGCTTGGCTCAACAAAAAGTCAGCAAATACCAGCGCCGCTGCTTCCTGCGGCGGCGTCGTGTTGAACACAAACAAATTTTCGCCGCCGATGGCGGTGGCTGGCTGGTGGGCGGTCGGAATCGGCATCACCGCAAAATCAACCCCAGTGGACTGTAATTCTGCCAGCGTCCAGGGCCCCGTCAACTGCATCGCCACCTTACCCGCCAGAAAATCGGACAATTCATAGCCCCGCTCTGGTTGCGACAGCTTAGCAGAACCGTCTGATACCAGCGTCTGCCAAAAGTCGAGGGCCGCGATCGCCCCCTCTGAAACCAGACTGAGCCTGCCGTTTTGTTCGAGTTCACCACCCGCACTCCAGCAAAACGGCAGCCACATAAACACATTCCATTCCCCCTTGCCCAACGGCAGCAGCAGCCCGTAGCGCGGCGGATCGGCGCTAGGATCAGTTAGCTGCATCGCCACCCGCCGAAAGTCATCCCAGGTTTGCGGCAGTTCCGTAATGCCAGCCTTTTCAAATAGACTCGGACGATAAAATACGCCCACATTGTTGACCCCAAAGGGAACTGACCAGTAATGATCCTCAAAAGCGATCGCACTCTCCAACGCTGGATCGAGTAATGCGAGCCGTTCGGGTTTGTACCAATCATCCAGCGATCGAATCGCTTCCAATTCCACCAACTGTCCCGTAATCATCGGCGCATACCAGAGCAAATCCGGCGGGGCATTGCCCACCACCGCCGCCAAAATCTTGGGAATTTGCTGATCGCCCTGACCAATGTAAAGCGCCTCCACCTCAATGTCAGCATGGGTTTGGTTAAACTGATCCACCAACATTTGCAGCACATCCCGGTTCGGCGGCGGGTTCACCCCATGCCACAGCGTCACCCGCGTAACGCCATCGTCCGGCATTGGAGCCGCGCAACCAGTCAGCACGAAAAGCATCACGAGCAGCATCCGTAACGGCTTAATCCTGTCCCATACCCGTTTCATCCCCGTTCCCCCTAGTCTGACACTCATCCTTTTCTGAGACTAACGGATTTCGCAACGGCGGCTGGGCAAAAAAAATCCCGGCGT
>CAYSIR010000077.1:13923-16749 GCA_964431105.1 uncultured Leptolyngbya sp.
TTTTCTGAGACTAACGGATTTCGCAACGGCGGCTGGGCAAAAAAAATCCCGGCGTCGCTGGTCATCGCACCGGGTTGCAGAAGGTATCTCCTGTTAAATTCAGGTTTCCCAGGCGCATTCCTAAAATCTCATCCCATCCCATCCCATCGCGACATTTTATGGCATGATTCAGTGCAGACGTTCATCCATTCCCTCGCTTCCCATCCCATCGCAACATCTTGCATGATTTAGTGCAGACGTTCATCCATTCCCTCGCTATAGTGGAAGGCGATCGCAGCTTAGGTTACAGGACAGATGGCAGACTTGAATGGCGCATGGCTAGGAACGTACTGGCAAAATGGCACGCCGACCCGATTTGAGGCAACCCTAGTGCAGGGCGGGAACACCCTCAGCGGTCGCATCCTCGATGATAGCTACCTTGGTGAGGCGCAGCTTTCGGGCGACATCGCCGGGCGCAGCGTCAGCTTCACAAAACGCTACCTCACCACCTCAGTGGCCGCAATTCAGTATTCAGGAACCGTCTCGGAAAACGAGGAAGTGATGAGCGGCACCTGGCAGATTGATGCAACGCATTCTGGACGCTGGGAGGCCCGCCGCAGCGGTGACAACCTCATCGCTGAACTCAAGAAACAAACGGCTCGACCACTGGCAACCGCCGGGGCTGGTGCAGGACGGGATGCTGAACCTCGCAGGATGGGGTAGTGGCCTTGGAGGGCAGCGTTGGGCGGCTGAGCCAACCGTCTATGCAAAAATGAGATGAGGTTGATGACGTGCATCAGCACTGATGTCGATGGGTAACTGGGTCAATTCTGTAGCTATGAACCAACTGACGATGGAATGGGCAGAACAGGGACAGACGAAGTCATTTACGATGACGGATCAACTGCCCACCAAGGAACCGGGACGGCTGCGCCTTGGGCGTGACCCGCTGCGCTGCGATCTGGTGCTAAGTCATCCAACGGTGTCAGGTCTGCATGTTGAAATTTTCTACGACTCGCAGCAGTGTCTATTTTGTCTTCGGAATTTGCGATCGACGAATCCGCCGTTGGTCAATCAGCATCCGTTGGTGGAGGGGAGTGTGCCGCTGTTGCAGGGAACCCAAGTGATGCTGGGGCAATTGGCGGTGCGTGTGGTGGCGATCGCCATTGATCGCGTGGCACCCACAGTATTGATGCCGCCTGCTCCCAAACCTTCACCGAGTCCGAGGGCGCAGGTCAGCTCTTCCTCACCCACATCGCCTGGCAACCCGCCTCGCACCTATGGGCTGAAATGTCCGAGGTGTGGCAAGGTATCGCCCTATGAGCATTTACGCCAGGGCTGTCGCTGGTGTGGTGCATCATTGGCTGCCGCTGCTACCGTGTTGATGATACCTGAATGATGACATCTGAATAGGGTAGGATGCAGGTGCATTCACCAACGTCCCAATAGGGTAGGACGATGACGACACCGGCATTACGACTGCAACTGAGCTGGGATGACCCTGCTACCGGCGAACTGCGCAACCCGATATTGTCACTGCCGATCGCCCTGGGGCGTGAATTTGCCCAAATGCCAGAACGGCTGGACGGTGAGCGAGTGTCGCGGGTTGTGCTGGACAGTGGCGAAGTATCGCGCTTTCATGGGCTGATTCGCCATGAGGATGCCACCATTGTGGTGATTGACCAAAACAGCCGCAACGGTACGCGGGTGAATGGCAGCCGTCAGCCGCGCAGTGCGATCGCTAATGGCGATACCTTGGGGATTGGGCCCTACGACATTTCGATTACGGTGCTGAGCGATCGCACCGCACCGACGGCGATCGCCTCCAGCCCATCTATTTTATTTCCCGAAGCCCGACCGTCTGGCGCAGCCAACCGCTTAGGCTTCCCGCCGCCCGCGTTTCAGCAGTCGCGTGTGGCTTTGCATGACCTAATGGAGACGGGGCTGCCCGTGCGTGAGTTTGACTATGCCGCCCTAGGGGCGGGGTTGGGTAGCTTTATCTGGGTAGATTTGCTGCGGCTAAGTGGGGCAAAACCAAGTCAAATAATTGCGATCGGCATGGATGCATCTCCCTATGCTCGCTATCAGAAACTTTGCGTCAATTCTCAGATTCCGCCCCATGAACGGCTGCGCTCCAATTCTGATTCTTGTCCCGATAATATATGGGGTTGGCCCAGCTATGCGCTGCGGGAAGCGTGGCAAGACGCGACACGAGGTCAGCTCAGTGCTGCCCTGCGCTACCTGTGGCAAGTGTTTGCGGAGCCGACGCTGGCAGATACTTACACGCCGCGATCGGGGAATGTATTTGCGTCGATTGATCGAGAAGCTGATCGCATTCTGTGGGGTCAAATATTTGAATATGGTCGGATTCGGTCAATTCGCCAAACGACAGATGGTCGCTATGCGATCGCCTATTCCCGCAGCACCGCCGATCGCCGCGATCATGCGCTTGTGGTCGCTCGATATTTGCACCTGGCGACGGGGTATCCGGCGATTCAATTCTTACCTGATTTGCAAGCCTATCGCGCTGAAACCAATGATTTCAAAACGGTTGTGAACGCTTACGAAGAGCATGACGAGGTTTATCATTATTTAGAGCAGCATGGCGGCACGGTGATGATTCGCGGTCGCGGCATTGTGGCGTCGCGGGTGGTGCAGCGGATTTATGAGGCACGTCACAAAAATCCGAATATTTATCTGCTGCATTTAATGCGATCGCCCAAGCCCGTCGGCAATACGTTCAAACAAGCCCAGCGATCGGTGAAAAACCATTACGAGTTTCAACCGTTCAACTGGCCCAAGGCCTGCTGGGGTGGCGATTTGCGGGTATTGCTGGAAGATGCGAGT
>CAYSIR010000078.1:0-16342 GCA_964431105.1 uncultured Leptolyngbya sp.
CAATCCGGTGGGCACGTGGCCGGGTCAAAGGTAGCTTTGCGAAAATGGGGGTCATCGCCATCGTTGAGGCTGACCATCAGCAGCGGGCGCACCCAAGCGCGATCGCATGACCATCCGTGTGTCGCTAGGTCATAGGCGCGATCGATCGCTTCCTGGGCAGACGTTACTACCGCTGGATCTGCTGCAACATCAATACAGTCGGCTCCAGCCAACGCATACGCCAAGACTAAATTTTGAATGGCAGGAAGGTGTTGAAAGCTTGCACCACAAATCAGCTTAAACCAGTGCCCTTCCTTAAGAGACCGTAAGGGATAGTACAAGTTAATCACCCTTACATACTAACGAATAAGACAATGTTGACAAGGGCGGCAATCGTAGAACAGGAATGACGAATCACCTGCGATCGCTCCATTCGGTCATCCCCCCCAACCCGACAACATTGGCTGACAGAATTGAGGAGTTCTTTCTTTAAAGGTCTCTGGGAAACGCTTCGACAGAGCTAGCCAATCTGATCCGTCATAATTGCGTCTACCCCAGGCTGATGCATGATCCCCGTTGCAATTTAGTGTACTACACCTCTCTCATTTCCAGGTTGCGAATGGTTTAAGACTGCTCAGCAGCTTGTATGAGACGATACAGAGCATCCTGATCCGGCTCAACCGCCCTCGTATCCATAGTTAGCGCAAACCTAAACCCTGTGGTGTCGTTGTTGTGCAGATTCCTGTCGTGCGTCTACCCAGTCCAGACATTTTATACCAACCCAACTATTAAGCCGCATTCCATAACCGGAGCGCTGATGCAGCCCTCAAGCATTTGCCCATGAGGTCAGCATCACAGCTTGATCGATGGGTGAGTCTGTCCAGTTTATGGCGCTGAATGTTATGCGTATTTCAACCGCTACCTTGTATGCGATCGCGGCCCTAGCCACCAAAGAGGGACTGCAACCGGCTGTTGCGGCGGCTGGCCCAACCAATTTAGAGGATCGATCGAATGCCGCTGACCGTGCGGCGGATGCAAAACATTCGATCGCAACCGCAGATATAACGTCGGTGATGTCGCCAGAGGCGATCGCAGCCGCTCCGGAAGGCTCCCCCCCATTGACAGTCAAGCCTGAGCTAGCGGATGCATTTGAGGCGATCGCCTCCAGTCCTGCCTCCCCAGCACCAGCTATCCATTACGCAGATCTCGTTGAAACCCGCAGTCCTGGGTTCAAAAACGAGGACTCTGAATGTCTGCCAGAAGGGTTACGAGACAAAAGGTCTGGCGACTTTTGCGTAATGCATAGAGCACCAGAGGGCATTGCCTTACAAGACGTTTTCGATCAACCCTTGGACTCGCCCAATTCGGACGCGGCTGACGCTACGCTCGACGGCCGCACGGCTGAGCCAATGCCTGAACCAATGCCTGACTCAGTTCCGATCGCTACAACTCTCGAATGGACGACGGCCGCCTCAGAAACCACCCCGCCGCCGAGGGTTGACCTTGCAGCAGAGGTGTCTGCTGCAAATTTTGCTAATTCTGACGATTCCATGCCGCTCGAGCCGCCGGAGGCCGCATCGTCAAGACTGACCGATGAAGCCGCGATCGCCCCGCCAGAAACCAGCCCCCAAACCTGGACGATTGCGCAAAGCCTGCGGGTTGAACCCATGAGCGCCGATGCGATCGCCCAACTACCGACGCTACCGTCTACCTTTGATACGGTACAGGGCAATTGGGCCGAAGACTTTGTGCGGAGCCTAGAGCGGGCTGACATTGTGCAAGGGTTCCGAGAAACCGGGGCAATTCGTCCAGATTTGCCGGTCACTCGCGCTCAATATGCCGCCTTAATTAACCAAGCTTTCTCTGTAAATCCAATCAGACCAGCGACCTCCTTTACTGATGTACCTGGCAATTACTGGGGGCAGTCGGCCATTCAGTCTGCCTATCGCATGGGATTTCTAGAGCCGCTGAGCGCCGGACGGTTTGCGCCGGAAGCCAGGATTTCACGGGCGGAAGCGATCGCAGCGTTAGTGCAGGGCTTGCAACTGCGGGGCGGTGATCCATCGGTGCTGAATCGGCTGGATGATGCGGGCACGATTCCAGTTAATCTTCGAGGGGCGATCGCCACCGCCATGGACGGAACCAACCCAGCGACCGGGCAGCCAGCCCGGGTTGTGGTGAACTATCCAAACGTGAACCGGCTCAATCCTGCTGACAATGCAACCCGCGCCGATGTGATGGCATTTGTGCATCAGGCGCTCGTATCGGCTGGAAATTTGCCGCCTATCGCTAGCAACGCCCGCCAGTATATTGCCAACACGGGTAGCGCCACTCGTCCCACAACCGCCCGTGCCGTCACCCTGTATGTGCCAGATTTAAATGATTTGGAACTTGAGCAGGAGCGGCTGCGAGCGCTAGAAACGTTTAGGGGGGATGGGCGATCGCCAGGACTAACGATTCTAAGCCCGACCGGCTTTGGGGTCGATAATTGGACGCCCTTCATTGGCGCAACCTTTCAATCTGAAACCCGCTATAGCAATGTCAGCGATGGCGGCATGGTCTTTGGAGTTGGCTTAGGAGATGCCCGCGAAGCGGTTGGGGTGGAGGTGTCCTATACCGTTGCCAGCTTTGGGACAAATCGCGACTTTGGTACGGGAGGATTTAATGTGCGGATTCATCGCCGTTTCTCTGAAGATTTTGCTGGGGCGATCGGCTGGAACGGCATCATCACGACTGGAGATGTGGATTTCGAGGATTCAGTCTACGGGGTACTCACCAAAATCTTTACCCTGAATGAAGACATCACCGAACCCTTTAGCCGCATTGCCGTGAACGCTGGGATCGGCAATGGAATGTTCCGGACTGAAGATGCGGTGGATGATGGCGATGACACGCTAGGCGTGTTTGGTAGCGTGGCGATTCGCTTGGCGGAACCCGTCAGCCTCATTACCGAATGGACGGGACAAGACCTCGCCATTGGACTATCGATCGCACCGTTTCCCAATTCCAATTTTGTAATCACTCCTGCCATCCGCGACATTACCGGGGCAGGCGACGAAGCGCGATTTGTCTTGGGCGGTGGCATCTCGTTCTAAATCGGTGGAATTAGCAACTAGGGAGCGATCGCGGCTATCCATCATTTATCTTATCTATCGCTCACAATTTTAACGGGGGAGATGCATCTGTTAAGCACCTATAGGAGTTTGAGAACGATGAAAACGACTGTATTTTGGGGCGTACTCATTAGCATCGCAAGCATGATGGCGCTCCCGGCCCAGGCTAACCCTCCCAACCAATCTGATATTACCGGCACCAATATTTTTAATAGCGTGGCTCCAGATTTTGACAGCTATCAACTGGATGAAGCCACCCGCGCCGAAGCCAGCCGTTTATCTGATGCACTCAACCGGGCCTACGAAAACTGCCTAGACTCGGTGGATAGGGTTCAACCGCGCCGATTTGCCCTGGGCAGCCCGCCGAGTGACCTCTGCATTAGCCCTGAATGCGAAACATTTCGCCGCTTACTTCAGCAAACCCGTGTATTTCTTACAGAAAACGGCATTGAAACAGAAAATATCAATACTCGCGTTTGGTAGACATTAAAGATAAACAATGATGCAGCCTACAGTATTTATTCAACGGTTTATGTCAGCTGCGATCGCCAGTGTGGCACTCTCAGGAGCGATCGCCCAATCTGCCCAGGCAGACTCATTCAGCAACACCCGCATCGAATTTGATGTCGATACGATTATTGAATTCCAATTTGATGGATCAAATGGTATTTATCAAGCCACATTTGGAGTTGAAAATCTAGCCAACGGTGAGCGCACGCCTCTATTTTTTGAAGTTGGCGGCAGCCAGACCCCCAATCAACCCGTCAGAACCACAAGCAATACGCCTGGGGTCACTGAATTTTATTTTGTTGCCAACACGCCCTATGCATTGTATCTAGAGTCAGAGTATGACGGTCGCCCCTCGGGAACAGTCTATTCTGATAGCAGCCGCAACCCAAGTGGAGAGCGGCTCATGGACTTCAGCGGTGGAGTTGACGGCTTGGTGAATGGGGGTGTCCTTATTCGGATGGATGATACTGGCAGTCTGCTCGTTCGGCCCAGCCAAGAGGATCGAGATTTTAATGACTTTCGGGTACGGGCAGGCGGACATTTGGGCTGTCCGTTTGATCAGGCAATCCACGATCGCCTGCAAAGCCGTCTGGACTCTGATGCGATCGCCTGTCGCCTGGATCCATAGTGCTCTTAGCAATCCTAATTGGATTGTGAGAGGGATTCCGCAGGTATCCCTCTCACAAAGTCCACCTTCATTTACAAACTAGAATTGTTGCGAAACAACAGGAAAGATCGCTAAGGTGATTGCGCAGAAAAGGTTTCAGTGATTTTGGAAGCTAATTCGCAACAGGTCTATTGATTCAGATTCTCGCAATGCTGTCGAATAAGGTGGAAAGTCTTTGGGCAAGTCACCCCAATTGCAGCCATTTTTCAGCGGATAGAAAATTCCATCCATGATGGCTCTCTTAATCCATTAGGAGGTCGTGGTTGTTTTTTTGTGGACACCAGGGGGTTCATAAGTTCCCATTCACGGTCGATTCAGACTACTGGAATATAGAATTTTTGCTTGATTATACTCCATCTCCAAGATCCCAAATGGGTTCTATTGATTAAGAGGTAGGTTTGCTTGAGATGCTCATCGGTGAAAGGAATCTCAATGCGCTTATCCTATTTTGCCCACACATCCACAGAGATCTCCCTCCCCACAACAAATGGCACTCATCGGCAAATAGTACCATCAAGTCCCCAGAGATAAAGGCAAAACACTAAGGTAGTGTCTGGAAAAGAATATCCCAGCTACTGAGATGCCAATAGAAACCTACCGTCATGCCCATAAAAATGGGCATCTAGCGAAAGTTCCTGACTAACGGCATCAGTGTTCCTGGATTCCCGCATACGCGGGAATGACGAGGTATGTTTTTTCCTGGAACACGCCTAAGCGCTGAATCAATTTGAGTTCTCGAGAATCGGGATTCATATCAATGCTTTAGATGAAGTCCAGGGTATCCATTAAGTTTGCTTCGACTTGAACTTTCTATCTCACAACAGCTATCCCAGTTCACAAACTATTTAAAATTGCTGTATCGGTTTATTTTTTATTGGTGACGATATCATAAAGCTTCATGATCTCTTGAGCAACAGCTTTCATGGTACGCGGAGGTTTCACATTATCTTGTAGTTGTTTAAGGTGCTCTGGTTTTTCTATCAATTGCAAAATGTAATGAGCGAGTTCTCCCGAATGCCCAGGTTCAAATAAATAGCCATCTACCCCATGAGTTACTAGCTCAGCAATCCCTCCTAATCGACTGCCGAGCACCGGAACCCCTGCGGCAAAAGCTTCTACAACGGTTAGAGGACCAGTTTCTAACCATAGCGAAGGCACCACGCATAGATCAAATGTTGTCAGTTGATTGAGTAAGTCTGGATTAGAAAGTCCATAGATAACCTCAAATCGATCATCCTGATCCAGCATTGACTGCACATATTTTCCATAGTCTTTTTGTTCCCAGGCTTCGGTGGGCTGAAAGAGAGTGATTTTAATAGGTAAGAATTGAGGTAATGACTGAATTGCCTCAATCAAAACATGAATACCCTTAATGCGGGTACTTCTCCCGATACATGCAATTTTCAGGGTAGGATCATTTTCTAGGTGAGGCGCTATAGGTTTAATCGGACTCGGGCCGCCAGTGCGAACCAAAAACAGCTTCTCGTTAGGCACCCCATTCCTTAAAAGAATTTCTTTGCTCCAATCTGCCAGCACGTGAATGATGTCAATCTGATTGATCAGCGCTTGGAAGGACTCATAAAACAATTGAGTCATTTTACGAGTCGTTAGCGATCGCCCAATGACATTAGAGGTTCTCGGATTGATTTGAGGCAGAGAACAGCTAGATAGCAAGCTGGACACCAATGGCGGCAAGCCTGCCCCAGTCAATCGACATTCAGAACACCGCCCAATCCGAATCGTTCCGTCGCAGACTGTTTGACTGCGGTACAACAAGCCATGCTGGGAGCAAGATACACTTGAAGTATGAACCGTGAGTATCGTACGACAATTGAAATTCTTGGCAATCTCAAGATGCCTTAGCCCTTGGCTTACAGATATATTATGAAAATGAATAATATCAGGAGAATATTGATTCAATAATTCTTGGAATCCCTGAGGATCAGACGTTGCACGTTTGAACAAAGCAATGCGATCGTGAATATCAGGTATAGGCGGTAACGCTTGAACTGGGACACCATCGTGTTCATAATTCATCACTGTTTGTTCACCGGAGCGATGATAGGTTACCAAGCAAGATGCTCCCAACGTCTGAAGCTGCTGGCACAGACCTAAACAAAACACCTCGGTTCCACCAGTTACCCATGGAAGAAATTGGCTGGTAAGATGTAAGACTTTCATTGTAGATATCCAAGATAAATTGCCAGTATTAGTTATGGTGTAGGACTGAACGTCTGGACTAAGGCAGCTTACTTTTAGAGAGTCTAACAGAACTAGGCATCTAGAAAAATGAGTTATGTCTCCTGCACTAGCAACCTACAGTCATCTATCTAGATCGCTAGCCAGCCTGACCGACTCACACAAAAGTTTTCACCCCGGACTGATTCCTGAGGAAACTCTTGGATGGCTTGAAAAAAACGTCGTGAACAGCCTGAAACATAGCGATCGTGTAATTCAATCATAATAACGTTGACATGGGTCAGCCATTCTCGCGCCTGAGGATCAAAGAGGTGGTATTCCGCCCCTTCAATATCTAGCTTTAAAATATCAATAACACCGTACGTCTCAATAATCTCTGGTATTGTGATTGTTGAAACTTCTTGCTTCGTGGAAGTCTTACTCGACTGCTCTATAGTCATTACAGCACATTCAGCATCTTGTGAATGATCTAACACAAGGTTGGTATTCTGATTCCACAGAGCAGACTGAATTGGGATACACAAAGAATCATCTGCGACATTTTGTTTAAGTATCTCGAAATTAGACGGATCAGGTTCGATCGCTAAAATAGTGGCGGAGGAAAATTGCGATCGAAAAAAGATGGATGCTGCACCAATATTCGCACCAGCATCAACAATGAATCGAGGCGTTTTATCAATCGGAAACTGGTACTCATGATGACCTAACACATCAATTGCCATCATGATATCCGTAGTTTTCGGACGAATCCAAAGACTCGGAAACCCTGGAATAACCACTTGCATCGGTGGTGAATGCTCTTGCAACTCTTGAAACAAATAGCGAATAGCTGAGCTGTAACCAATATATTTTGATAGCCACTGGAGTCGATAAAGATAGTTTTTCATGCCAATACTCAACAATAAAGTGATCCTGAAGATGATAAAATTCAAAGGTAGATGTATGGATGCCAAGCTGACAAATTATCTGGGCTTGTCCACCAGGCATGAGCGCCAAACGGCATTTTTCCCTGAAGCGATCGCAGTTCCTCTTTTACATACTGATCAATACAAAACAATAATGCTTCATCCTCAGGTACAACCTTAAAGGTTGGGTAATATTTAGGAACATATTGACCAAACACAATATCTTCATTAATACTCAGCCCTAAATATTCTAATCCGCTATTCTTTGACGAAACTTTTAGTCTACATAAAAAATAACATATTAGAAATTGAAAATAGCGAGGTAGCTTGCCTTTCCAATTAAAAGGTTGAACGGCATCTTTAAGGTCACATAGGAAGAAAATCTTCTTGTCTTTTTGAATAGCAGCAATAAAGGACTGCACTTTTCGTAGAGAAAAGCCTCCAACTCCTGTACAGCGAATATTTCTCTTGTCATAAATAGTATTGTGAGCATAGATTCGACCACCAATGTAGTCGTAGTTTTTAGATGTCCACCAATCTAGTTGGTCAGTAAACACATAAGCATCAAGCTGATAGATTAATATATATGTGTAAGCTACGAAAAGTTCATAGAACTCTTGTGTTAAAAGCAATCGATTATAGGTTGCAATGCTTGACAGATGATAATCATCAACATATTGAAACGTCGTATTTTTTAATTCTAAATATGGGAGGTGATCGATTAGAATTCCTTGAAATCGGCGGGGAACCAAAAAAATAATAGGTCTAGCTCTAAAAATATGAAGAGCTTGCTGAAGGCTCTTCTCTTCATAGGAATTTAGAGATAGTTTATACAAAGGAATCACAATAGCTACTGAATTTTGAGGAGATCCCATAACGAATACACATCCTGTCTAGATTGTAATTCCAATTAAGGTCATAGCCTTTTTAATGATAAGAGAACTAAGAATTCGGTTTTCGAAAGGACGGGGTGCTTCCATCATCAAACGGAGCGAATCGATCAATTGCAGCCTTTTCTCTCTAGAAGTTTCTGGACAATAATTATTCAACTGTGCGGCTTTCTGACGACAGTCCTTCATCTTAAGTTCAGCCTGAACGGCAGCCGCTAACGTTGGTGGAAGTTGTGTAAGAATTTGGTTGGATAAAATCTGAGACTCTAATTGTAAGACATTATCAATTGTGGAAGTCTTAGAATCTGGATGAATTCTAAAAAAGGACGTAATGTCATCTACCTTGTAAGGTTGACCTTTTTCTAGAAAGATCCGAATAAAGAAATCTGCATCTAAAAGATAGCGCCATGATGGATTGAAAAAAGGACGCTTTAGTACATTCGTCTTCCAAAAACACCCCTGCTGGGCAAAAAGCTGTTGAGCAATAAATTTAGATAGTTCTGGAGAGCTACAATCCCAGACAGATGATTGATCTAAGGATACTCCAACTTTTGTTTTGGAATAAGCCCATTGCCACCGATGTATTTGATAAGATAATCCGACACTCCGCAATGCTCCAGGTAGATACAAATCATCACTATTCAAGTATGCACAAACTTCTCCAGTCGCTTGTTCAAAGCCTTTATTCAATGCATCTGCCTGTCCGTGATCTGGTTCGCTGACCCAATATGAAAGATGTGATTCATATTTTCTAATAATGTCCACAGTACTATCTGTACTGCCTCCGTCAATGATAATATATTCAAGATTGGGATAGTCTTGCTCTAAGACTGAACATATTGTTTCTTCAATAAATTGATGCTGATTATAACTGGGCGTTACAATGCTTAATCGTGGCCAATTCGAGAGATCTTTCATAAATTGAGGAGATATATTGTTTATAATTTTTTATTACCATCCTATGGTACTGAGCAAACCTTGGAATGCTCGAATAAGCCATGTGTGTTGATTGTTCTGGGTTCGGGCTAGCCATTTATGGAGCCAACGTTCAAGGGGTGTTCTTGGATCGGTGTATCGATTGGAAGTTATTTGCTGTTCATTGAGGTGATTTGCATAATCAACCCAGTCTACTTGCCAAATATTCTCTCGTTTAAAGGTTTCTGCTCCAAATTTACTGATCATATTCAATACCTCTTTATCCCAATAGAAATATCCTTCCCGGCTAACACTGGTCATGTCAATCCCAAGTTCTTGATAAGCGTCTAACCATTTGTCTAAAACTGGTTGTAATGTATTCTTATTTATTACATCCATGTGATGATAACGGCGATAGATTTCAATGGCACTTCGTTGTGGGTATTGTAAGCGTTCCCAGCACTGATACCATCTGTGCTTGCTTTTCATCCGCTCCCAGTCTGTATATTGATAATGCAAAACTTTAATGTCCCTTAAAAGGAGAGAAGGAGCGTGAGAGGGCATGGGAAGTCTTGGACTATGGATGTCTTGCCCATAATGCTCACTACCGTCGTCTACAAAACCAAAGTGCAAGGGGTCTTTAGACACCCAACAAGATTTCATATCTGGATGAAGGTTTACCCAATCAAACCTAAGAATGGTGCCAGGCAATGCGTTAAGAATTGACTCCCATTCAGGACTTCGAAGGAAGTTTGCTGTCAATATCTCATCTGCATCTAAAGCAATTAGAATACGGCGATCGCCAATTTTTCGGGCGGCATTTAGCAATAATTTCTGTCGTTCCGGTTCATTAAACGTCGGAGATGGATTGTCAACAAGGATCACTTTGGGATAACTAAGCGCGATTTCACGGGAATGATCGGTTGAATTTTGGTTTGCAATAATAATATGATCAGCCCAAAGACTTGCACATTTTAGAAACCGGTGCAAAATCCAGGCTTCGTTTTTAATTGGAGTTAAGCAAATCAAAGGAGACTGAGTCACAGTATTTACAGAGTCAATGTAGAAGAGGCACTATTTATTTTCTAAGCAGGTTCGCAACACAAATATCTAGATTGAATGATAGTGTTCTGTGTTAAGCAGAATCAAATTGATAGTCAAATTGAGTCATCAACGTTGCACAAGCTGTCTCAATATAGGCACGAGAGATAGGATCAAGTTCATCTTTATATCGACAAACAGAACGACTTGATAAACTACCGCCCGCAAAGGCAGTTTGATCGCCTTCTCCTTTATTGGGCTTGGGAGCGAGGATGCTAGAGTGCATTGGTCGGTCGAGATATTGGCACACTGTTTGAAGCGTCTGTGCTGGGTTGTGCGCTAAATCTTCATATCTGACGTAGAAAATATTTTGATTAAGAATCCACTGAGCAAAAGTGTTCCAACAGTCTGTAAAGGACTGATCTAATTCATAGCGAATGCCCTCAAATCGAGTCTGAGTTGAAACCCATATATCACGAGGATCACGAAGAATAGCAATGGTAAATTCTACGCTCTGATACTGAGCATTCTTCATTAAAAATGGTTGGGAGGGAAAGGTTGGATGGCTAAGATCCCTAAAGGTTTCTTTGAATCCAACTCGCTGATTTGTAGATGGGAGCGATCGACAAATCTGTTGGATGACGTCAGTAGGAGGAAGATGGGTCATAGTATCGTTCATGAGATGCTCAGCAGAGCAACTCAGTTGAAACCGCCCTCCCTGAAGCCAAGACAGATAAGGTTCAGACAAACAAATGATATCAGGATGACTATCTAGGGCAACACTTAATATAGATGTTCCAGATCTAGGTATGCCAATCAGTTGAAATAGCTTTTGATTATGGCGTTTAAGCTTAGCTAACTTATGGCTGCTCATAATAGCATCTGACAATTGGCATCGCCAGCGTTGGGTTAGCCCTGTCGATCCAAGTGTTTGTTGAGCGCGATAAAAAAGCTTAAAGTTAAGCGTGTCAGGATGGATCATCACGGTGTGCCTTGATTCAGGGATTGGAAAATTATTTAGTCAACTATTTTTTTTCCGATCCAAAGGGAACCAATGAGTTCACAAAACTCATATTGTTGGGATGGAATGACTAGATTTTCGATCACCCATGTTGGCCCTAGTTCTTTGCGTGTAGGGTTGAAATCATGGAAGAGTAAAAAACCACCAATGTTTAGATTAGGAGCATATTGTTCATAATCAAATTGACAGGCTTCTATAGAATGATTTCCATCAATAAAAAGGAGATCAATGGTGTTGACTTTCCCAATAAATTCCTTTGAAAATCCTTGAAGAACGTGAATTTTATCAAGCACTCCAAGGGTTTTCATGTTGTGTTTGAATTGATCGAGCAGGGGTTGTTCTCCTTTCATGCGATCGTAGGTCTGGGCGCTGCCTTGTTCGCCAGAAGCATCGAATGGGTCGATCGCAAATACCGTTCCTTTTGCCAGGCCGATTGCTAGACAGTAGGTACTTTTTCCTTTCCAACTCCCAATTTCAACAATGTTAGCATCTGGGCCAAGTCTGGATGCATATTTATAGAGGCCGATCGCCTCTAGTGGAGCTAGAAATCCTTCAACTGTTTGATGATTGCGAATGCGAAAAGCGATAATTTTTCGATGAATTTTCTGAATCAACTTCGTCAATAATTGCTTCATGATCAATAGTCCATTTCGTAGGCAAGAAAACTTTGAAATGAGGGGGATAGGGAGAAAGTCGCCTCAAGCGATCGCCCTGGAGCATTTCAATAGAGATGCAATCCATTAAATGATCGCAAGCCGTCATCATATTTTCCCCAACCCATAGAGAGATGAAGTAAACAGATGGGCTAAAAAACACATCTTTTAGCTCAACGCTGAGGGAAACAACTTTGTTGGGATCTCCTGTAACATGGCAGTCATCATCAATATTGATCATATGAGCAAAACTGTCATTGATAGAGTTGGTGATTTGAACTGCAATGACTGGAAATTCAACTTTTTCATGGAAATGAAGACAGAAGTGAACTTGGATTGTATCTCCCATAAAAAAGGTCGTTGTTTCTACTCCGTCTGCATCGGTAACCCTAATATTCTCAAAACGGGCTTTTTGGTTACCCTTCCGGATGAATTTTTCTTGATATCCTTTGGAGCTATTGGCTAAATAATGGGCAATGACATGATCCGGCGATCCAGTAATCGTTAGACATCCATGTTCTAAGAGGAAGCACTGATTGCAAAGTTGCTGCACTGTTCCCATGTTGTGGCTGACAAAAAGAACAGTGCGCCCTTCTTCTCCAACATCTCTCATTTTTCCAAGACATTTCTTTTGAAATGATGCATCGCCAACGGCTAGCACCTCATCAACAACGAGAATTTCTGGCTCTAAGTGAGCCGCTACGGCAAAGGCTAAGCGAACATACATTCCTGAAGAGTATCGTTTGACCGGTGTATCAAGGAACTGTTCAACTTCTGCAAAGGCTACGATTTCATCAAATTTTTGACGAATCTCTATCTTACCCATCCCTAGAATGGCACCATTGAGATAAATATTTTCTCGTCCAGTCAGTTCTGGATGAAACCCTGTACCGACTTCAAGGAGACTAGCAACTCTTCCCTTAAGGCGAATACGTCCAGCCGTTGGTTCTGTAATTCGGCTCAGGATCTTGAGAAGGGTTGATTTACCTGCGCCGTTTCTCCCAATAATGCCAATACGATCGCCTTGACTCACCTCAAACGACACATCATTCAACGCCCAAAATTCTTCTTCTTTGCTTGATGGATGCTGAACAGTTCCTGACCATCGATTTTTAATGGATTTGAATCCACTTGCAATTACATCCCGCAACGCCGTGTAGCGCTCCGCAGGCTGATGACCAATCATGTATTTCTTGCTGAGATGCTCAACACGGATAATGGGATTATTCATAGGAGAGAGATGGATGCAACGCCCTAAATAACATCAGCAAAGGTTCGTTCAGTTTTTCGAAAATACCATACCCCACTTACAAAAATACAGCTAACAATGATTAGAGATAAACTAAATCCAGGAATGTATAAATTTGATTCTCCGCCAATGATCGCCCATCGAAATCCGTCAATTACGCTGACCATTGGATTAAGAGAGTAAATTAAGCGCCAGTTCTCTGGAACAATGCTACTACTGAATCCAACTGGAGAAATATATAACCCAAATTGGACAATAAAAGGAACGATATATCGAAAATCTCGATATTTAACATTGAGGGCGGCTAACCAGAGTCCACTGCCTGCCGCTGACAAAAAGGTGATCGCAATAAACAACGGAAGAGTCGCAATTCGCCAGCTTGGCACAAAGTTGTATATGATCATTAATGCCAGTAAGATGATGCCAGAGACCATAAAATCAACAAAGCTGACAATTAGTGCGCTAGCGGGCACGACTAGGCGGGGAAAATAGATTTTTGAAATGAGATTGGCATTGGCAATGAGACTATTACTGCATTCCGAAAGAGCACTTGCAAAAAACTGCCAGGGTAACATTGCAGCAAACACCAAGATTGGATAAGGAGCGCCCTCTGACGGTAAATTTGCTAACTTGCCGAAGACAATAGTAAACACAATCATGGTGAGGAGTGGACGAATGAGCGCCCAGGCAACACCGATAGTTGTTTGTTTGTAGCGAACTAAGATGTCACGCCAGGCTAGAAAATAAAATAGTTCTCGATAGCGCCATATATCCTTCCAGTATTGTTTTTCAATGCGTCCAGCTTCAAGGATAAGTTCAGGTTGGGAGCGATGGGAGTAGTTCATAGGTGGTAGGCGCGTCATTCTGTAAGGATGGCTGAGAGCGAGAATGTGAGTGAAGTTAACGAGCAGTTTCAGAGCATTGATGACAACGGTGCCAGGTCAGACCAAAGACTGAGATGATTCATTCCATCCCGTTTGTTGGCAAACTATCCATGCAATATGCCCTCACTGAATCCTGAGCTTGATTTGAGGAAGCAAGCGACGTTCAATCTCTTGGTTCTCTGATCAAAAATAGAGACGGCAGGGTTTAGGATACAGTTCCTCTGCTTTGGTAGATGACAAGCCCCATCCGGGGTTTAGCCTCTCTTCTTTCATTCTGGGACTTCCATTTGGATCAGGAAATAATCTAATTTTCGTTTTAAGACCTGCTCACATATAGAAATCCTCAATTAATGGTGAGTGTTGAACACCTATGGTCATTACTGCCCCCCTTCTTGTCCTGAAAGCCCTACCCAAATCTTAATGCGGCGATCTCAATAGTATGATTCTCTTGAGAAAGAAAGACTGGAAATGCCTGAAACTCTTATTCTTTCGTTAAAACTTCAAAATTAGGTATATTTGCTTGGCTTCTGAAGTCATTGCTGTGCTTAAGTTTCAGATTTGTCAACTCAGTTGAATCATTACCACGTATGAACAAGGGGCTTAAGCCCTTTGCCTGTTTACGAAGCACTTAGGCTTGCTATAGCAGTCCTCAATGATGCATGAACATAAAACCTATTTGGGATCTTGGGGATGGAGTATGGGTAGATCAGGGTAGAAAAAGTCGCTGATATTGCAAAATATAAAAACACAGTATCCTTTTTGGGGTAGAACCTTAGCCTTTTTCTGCCATTAAAATGGTGATCATTTCAGGCCCAGTCTACTTAGTAATATCCGCCAGCAGACTAAACTGCGTTGCAATTCCTAGCAGCATCCTGATTGTCATGTTTAAGCACTGAAGATAGATCGCAGAGACAATAAACCCAAACAGACTAGCTTAGCGTGTGGCAGCACCTATGCCAGTTCGATCGCGTCATTGTCCTATAAATTGATGTCAATAAACACAGGATGTATTACGTAAGCGATGAGCTGGAATTCAAGCTGGATTGTTCTTCAAAAAGTCGCACCATGTGACTATCTTTTTTCTCGGTTGGGATTGCCCTGCGACTGGCGATTTACGGTTTCGCCACTAGGGATGATGATGCGATCGCCGCCATCTTGATGTCTCTGTCAAAATCGTCACTGCCCAAGTCTTGGATCGAACAGTAAAGTTCCCTTTGTCAGCACTATATGGCTGTATTGCAGAAGGGGGTGTTCACAGAACAACAGTACCAACTTACTGAGTAACTGCATAATATACCCAATACCATTCTTGACGTAGGAGCTAATATTGGGCTAAGTACGCTCTATTTGCAGTGCAATTCCCAGATGCAGTGATCGCGTTGAGCTTGATTCGCGCAATTTACTCTTGCGGCATCAAACTCTTGACCTCAATCAAATTACTGCAACCATCATTGAGTCCGCTGCAGGAGCCACAACACGCCATTTGAAGTCTGGTTTGCGGCCATCACCCTGCTATTCCAGTTTTGAACACTTGCCGACGTTGTTGCCTATGAGTACTGTTCGTGTTGCCGTTTGAACGATTCTAGATATTCTAGCTGAATTGGATTGAACTCAAGTTGATTTGCTCAAGATTGATATTGAGGGAACTGAAGAAGCATTACTGTCTCAAAATAATGATTGGCTCGATCGGGTTAGTGCCACTGTTTTGGAAATTCATAACAATACAACCCCGCAAGCCTTAGCGTCATATTTAAAGCCCTACTGATTTAAGCCGACTCGGCAATTGGTTGAGCCCAAACCGCTTTACCTTGCACAGCGTATCTCGCCTGAAATTCGTCCACCTGTTTCTTGCTGACATTGCTTACTTCCTGCAAATTTTTGCTCACTAAAATACTTGTATGTCTATATCATCCATTCCTTGGTCATCTCAATTTTCCCGTCGCTGGTTTAACCCCAAAGCCTGGGCGCTGCGTATTCAAAAATACAAGGCTCGGCTCAAAACCAGCGATCGCTACTTACCTGTTCAGGCCTTGAATCACGAACTGCGGTTGCCCAGCGTGGCCCATCGACAGTTCTGGCATGGAGCGCATTCGGATGATCCATCCCTGGCATTCCTAGCGGCGGCCCTACCGGAGAATGGCGTCTTTTTTGACATCGGCGCAAATATTGGGGTTTACAGCACGGCGCTGTGGTTAGCGAAAAAAGAGAACCTCACCATTCAAGCCTTTGAACCCATTCCCTCAACGGTGAACGTGCTAACCGAAATGTTTGAGCTAAATCAAGTTGAGGCTGTGGTGAATGCGATCGCCCTATCCA
>CAYSIR010000079.1:0-16340 GCA_964431105.1 uncultured Leptolyngbya sp.
CCCGCTGAACCCAGCATTGCTGTACCGAATCGCGCTGCCAGCGGCTTCACGGCCGAACGCCACCCTTACCCCAATCGCATCCACCTGACCGCTGGTCAAAGACGCACCCATTTAGGACTCTGGCATCAGCACCACCGATGCGTAGCGGTAAGGCGATAAATAGTGGCGGGTTAGCACTTGCAGTTCATCAACCGTGAGGCTACGGATTTGGTCGGGGTAGACTGTGGCCAGATGGGCATGGGCAATCGTGTGGTAGTAGCCATACAGCCCAGCAATTTGGCTAGAGGTTTCTGTTGAAAACGCATAATCGTTGCACAGCAGACGCTTACAGCGATTGAGTTCCAGTGGCGTGATGGGGGTATTGGCCAACTGAGAGAGGCGATCGCCAATTATCGCTTCTACCCGTTCCACATACTGCGGTTCCAGCCAGGCTGTGATCGTAAATAAACTCGATTCCCGCTGTAGCGAAAAGCTACTGTCAATGTCCTGCACCCACTGACGATCTTCGCGCAGTTCGCGCACCAACCGCGAGGATTGCCCACCGGCTAGCACAACTGACAATACATCTAACCCATAGCTGGCATGGAGTTGATCCACCCCCGGCCCTACCCACGACATCATAAGACGAGCTAAGCCCAATCGCGGTAGCTCAATCTGCTGACGGCGTACATTGGTCATCGGCGGTTCGGGCAGGGTTTTGGGGGCTGAAACAGTCGATCGCTCTGGGCAATGGCTAAATGCAGTGCCAACTAAATCCAGCGCATGAGTCAGCGTCAAATTGCCTACAATTACGACCGTTAACTGATCGGGTTGATAATGGGCCCGATGGAACGATCGCATTTCAGCGGGCGATCGCGCCATCAACTGCTCCACATCGCCCAATACTGACCGACCGTAAGGATGCTGGCGATACACATCCGCCATCAACGACTGAAAGCCAAGCCAATCCGGATCATCATAGGCTTGACGAATTTCTTCTAGAACCACCTGCCGCTCTAGCTCAAACTCACTGTCAGGAATAGCGGCACTAAGCAATAAATCGGCAAATAGGGGCAAAATTTTCGGCAACGAGGCAAGCGGTGTATTGATGAAAAAATGGGCATAGTCATGACTGGTCGCTGCATTAGTAACTCCACCTACCGTCTCGATCGCCGCATCAAACTCACCAGGACGAACGCGCTCAGTTCCCTTAAAAATCATGTGTTCTAGGAAATGAGCCATGCCAAACCATGGATCGGGTTCTGCGATCGCCCCTGATCGCACCCACACGTCCACCGTGACGGCTGAAGCAGTCGGCAAGTCATGATGGATAACGGTCAATCCATTCGGCAATGAATAGATTGAACCGGGAAATGGCTGAGAGAGCTGGATGGGCGGCTGAAATGGCTGTGGAATTGGCAAGAGTGCCTCACATAATTGACTTCAACGGTTCAACTATCCTAACGCCTCATGGTTCGACGATCATCGAAAACGGGTCAGGGTTTACAGATGTTTGTGATTACACCACCGCGCCATGCAGCGCCCGTCATCTCTTGTATCAAGATTTGAACACGAATCCGTTACTACAATTGACAACATAACCCCTTAACGTAAGAAGTGGCGGCGGCTGCCCTTGAATGCACCTCCGTTTTGCAGCCCTCTTTCTAAATTCCGTTCCCAAAGCGCCATGTCATGCAAAAGTCGCCAGATTTTGAACCGCGCATTTGCCGCACAACCAGCCGTTACTTCGTTTTTGAACTAAGACGGGTTTCAGCGAAGCCGGTGGGGGAGATTTTGGGGGACAGGGAATGAGGAACAGATTTACAAACACGGGATACTCCCGTTGGCTCGCCGCTGGCAAAAAACTCACTGGCGCAACCCGTAAGCTCTGCCATGGGGTTTAGCCTACAGTGCGGCTTGACGCAACCCGATCGCGCGCCGTTCTAGGTGCCGTCGCTTATTTACCCTATCCATTGCAGTCAAGATTTGAATGTTCATTATGGTTACTACCTCTCTTACTCCGCTGTCCGTGAATCAATCGCGCATCCGTCCAGAACTGCGATCGTTGCAGTCTCAGTTGGTTGAGTGGCGACGCACCCTGCACCAGCGCCCCGAACTTGGGTTCAATGAACAATTGACCGCACAATTTATTATTCAAAAACTGACCGAATGGGGCATTGAACACCAAACTGAGGTAGCGCAAACAGGGATTGTGGCAGTGATTCGGGGCGATCGCCCCGGGCCGGTGCTGGCTATCCGGGCAGACATGGATGCGCTGCCGATCCATGAAGCCAATCAAGTTCCCTATCGATCGCAGCATGACGGTATTATGCACGCCTGCGGTCACGATGGTCATGTGGCGATCGCGCTGGGAACTGTGTTTTACCTATCACAGCATCGCTTGGAGCTTGCCGGAACCGTCAAGTTTTTATTTCAACCGGCGGAAGAGGGCCCTGGTGGTGCCAAACCGATGATTGAAGCTGGGGCCTTAGAAAACCCTCGCCCCGATGCCATTATTGGACTGCATCTGTGGAATAACTTGCCCTTGGGAACGGTGGGCGTTCGCAGTGGCGCACTGATGGCGGCGGTGGAATTGTTCGACTGTACCATTGAGGGGCGAGGGGGGCACGGTGCTATGCCTCACCAAACCATTGATGCGATCGTGGTGGGGGCGCAGGTGGTGAATACATTGCAAACTATTGTGGCGCGCAACCTTGACCCTATTCAATCGGGAGTGGTCACGGTTGGTTCATTCCATGCGGGCAAAGCCAATAACGTTATTGCCCACAGCGCCCAAATGACCGGAACTGTGCGCTACTTTGATCCTGGCTTGGATGGCTTCTTTGGCAAGCGGGTGGAGGAGATTATTGCAGGCATTTGCCACAGCCACGGCGCAACGTATCATCTCGACTATTGGCAACTGTATCCGGCTGTCATCAACGATGGGAAAATTGCAGACTTGGTGCGATCGGTCGCCGAACAGGTGGTGGAACCGAACATCGGCGTAGTTCCGAATTGTCAAACGATGGGTGGCGAAGATATGTCTTTCTTTTTGCAAGAAATTCCGGGCTGCTATTTCTTTCTCGGTTCTGCCAATCCTACGCTGGATTTGGCGTATCCGCACCATCACCCCCGGTTTGATTTTGATGAAACAGCGCTGAGTATGGGGGTTGAAATGTTTGCTCGCTGTGTGGAGGCGTTTTGCGCCTGCGCTCTATGCTAGCGATCGCGCCGAAATGTAGCGGGAAGGGTAGGATGAGGTAGAAAATAGTTACACGCCGATTGCCAGTCGCGATCGCGCTTTCGTCCTACTCATCCCCGTCCGCACGCCATGATGAACCCAGACCCCGAAATTCGTCGATTGCTGGATCTGATGCCAGCCTCCGGACGCATGATGACCAAACTCATGAGCCGTCCGGAGCAATCCAGCGTAATTACGGCTAACTTTCCGCTGCCGTGGCATCGCAGCCGCCCGATTTACATCAACTTTGACCTCTGGGGGCAACTGTCGCGTCCCCAAAGAGACTTGCTGCTATTGCGAACGGTCTGCTGGCTCACGTCAATTCGATGGTTTCAGCCCAATATCTATCAAGGCTTAGTGGCGGCCGGAGCCGTTGGCATTTTGGTGGAGTTAGCCCAGGGTGACGCGATCGGGGCAGTGACGGCCAGTGGCTTGACCGCAGTGGCAGCCTCCCAAATTTGGCGCGGTAGCCGCAGCCCCCAACTCGAACTCGAAGCCGATGAGGCTGCTATTCGTGTGGCTCAGCGCCGCAGCTACACCGAACCCGAAGCTGCCCGACATTTAATTGACGCGATTGAAGTGATGGCTACTATTGAACGACGGTCGGGCTTAGACTTTACTGACCTGTTGCGCTGCCAAAACCTGCGGGCGATCGCCGGGAGTTCACCCGTTGGAATGCCGGACACCGTGCGACGATCGCTGATTCGATGATGCCGTGCTTGGGCGAACCGTCTGGATAAAAGCCTGAATGCGGGCGATGACGCGATCGCACAACTGGGGATCATCGCTATCAAACCACTCCATGCGATCGTCCGCCCGAAACCAAGTGCGTTGGCGTTTGGCAAACTGGCGCGTGTGCAGCACCGTCAGCCGTTCCGCCTCCCTGAGAGAGCAGCGCCCCGCCAAATAGTCCCGCACTTCCTGATAGCCCAGCGTATTGAGCAATGGCAGACCGGTGCCATAGCGCTGGCAGAGCCGTTCTACCTCTTCCACCAATCCCCTCTCTATCATCTGAGCCGTGCGATGTTCGATGCGCTGAGTGAGGCGATCGCAGCCAATGTCCATGCCTAAACAATCTAGACCAATCTGCAAAATCGGATAGGGCGGCGGACATTCGCCCTGCTGCTCTGATATGGGAATTCCGGTTGTATAAAACACTTCTAGCGCCCGAATCGTGCGGGTTTGGTCATTGGGGTGAATGCGGTTGGCGGCGATCGCGTCCACTTGCGCTAACATCGCATAACATTGGGATTGTCCGAGGGTCTGAAGCTGCGATCGGAGGGATGCATCAGGCGGAACACGGGGAATTCTCAACCCGTTCACAATGGATTTAATGTAAAGCCCCGTCCCTCCCACCAGCAGTGGCGTAATAGATTGAGCCTGTAGCCGCTGGATGATGGACTGAGCCTGCTGCTGGTAATCCGCTAGGGTTAGCACATTGCTCGGTTCCCAACAGTCAATCAAATGATGCGGCACAGCGCGCAACTCTTCAGGCGAGGGTTTGGCAGTTCCGATGTCAAACTCTTTGTACACCTGCCGAGAATCAGCACTGATGATCTCGCTGCCCAGAACTTGGGCGATCGCCACGGCTAACCCAGATTTTCCAGTTGCCGTTGCCCCGCCAATCACAATCAGCATGGTGACACCCCGTTCACTTTCTCAATCCACCCTCACCATTAGCGCCCTGCTGGCCACAACGATTTAGCATTAGTACAATTGCACCGTACAATTGAAATACATCAGCGAACAGTAGACCGCATCTCATCGGGCGATCGTATCCAGATAAAGGGCATAAAAGCCAGAGAATTGACCCAGTTGATGTTAATCGGGGCACCCATAGGCGATTGGTCAATTGTTCATATAGCTCCAGCCTGCACCCCATCATAAAACTGACTTAGAATCCACTTAAAATCGCCTTAGAGCCTTTTATGTTAAAATTTAGGTGTTTTTTGATATTTTGAAGCCTTTGGCGGCTTCTGGCTAATTATAGGAGCGCTTCATTTATGGCAGACAACTACGGTGCTGAGCAGATTCAAGTTCTAGAAGGTCTAGAACCCGTTCGCAAGCGTCCGGGAATGTATATCGGCAGCACGGGGCCGCGTGGATTGCATCACTTAGTCTACGAGGTAGTGGATAACTCTGTCGATGAAGCGTTAGCCGGCTACTGCACAAAAATTAACGTTGACATCAATGCCGATGGTTCTGTGACCGTCACTGACGACGGTCGTGGCATTCCGACAGACATCCACCCAGCCACGGGGCGATCGGCACTTGAAACTGTGATGACCGTTCTGCACGCAGGCGGTAAGTTTGGCGGCGGCGGCTATAAGGTATCGGGCGGGCTGCACGGCGTTGGTATTTCTGTTGTCAACGCGCTGTCTGAATGGGTTGAAGTTAGAGTCTGGCGAGACAAACACCTGCATACCCAGCGCTTCGAGCGTGGGCTTCCTATTGGCAACCTGGAGAAGGCTCCCGTTTCTGGCAACCGCACGGGTACGTCTGTGCAGTTTAAGCCGGATACGATGATCTTTACAACGGGGATTGAGTTTGACTACAACACCCTAGCTGGACGGCTGCGCGAACTCGCTTACCTGAATGCTGGGGTCGAAATTATCTTTACTGACCATCGCCTCGATCTGCATAAACAAGCTGAACCCCGGCAAGATATTTACCACTATGCTGGCGGGATTCAGGAATACGTCGCCTACATCAACCACGACAAGCAGGCGATTCACGATGAGATTATCTATGTCAGCGGTGAACGGAACAATGTTCAGGTTGAAGTGGCGCTGCAATGGTGCGCAGATGCTTATACTGATAACCTGCTGGGTTTTGCCAATAATATTCGCACTATTGATGGCGGAACCCACCTAGAGGGATTGAAGACGGTGTTGACTCGCTCGATGAATGCGATCGCCCGTAAGCGCAACAAGCTGAAAGACAGCGATTCTAACCTGGGTGGCGAGAATATCCGCGAGGGGCTGACGGGCGTGATTTCAGTCAAAGTGCCCGATCCTGAATTTGAAGGGCAAACCAAAACAAAGCTGGGCAATACAGAAGTGCGCGGCATTGTGGATTCATTGGTGAATGAAACCCTGACTGAGTACCTCGAATTCCGTCCCAGTGTGGTAGATGCTATCCTCGACAAGGCGATTCAGGCGTTTAACGCGGCTGAAGCGGCGCGGCGAGCGCGGGAGTTGGTGCGGCGTAAGTCGGTGCTAGAGTCATCTACTCTACCCGGTAAGCTGGCGGACTGTAGCTCTCGTGATCCGAGTGAGTCTGAGATTTTTATTGTGGAGGGGGATTCAGCGGGTGGCTCAGCCAAACAAGGGCGCGATCGCCAGTTTCAGGCTATCCTGCCCCTGCGCGGTAAGATTCTGAACATTGAGAAAACGGACGATGCCAAAATCTACAAAAATACCGAAATCCAATCTCTGATTACGGCATTGGGGCTGGGCATCAAAGGCGAGGAATTTGAAGCGGCCCAATTGCGCTACCACCGCATTATTATCATGACCGATGCAGATGTAGACGGCGCTCACATCCGCACCTTACTGTTGACGTTCTTCTATCGCTATCAGCGGGCTATGGTGGATCAGGGGTTTGTGTATATTGCTTGCCCACCGCTTTACAAAATTGAGCGCGGACGCAATCACTATTACTGCTATAGCGATCGCGAACGCGATCAAATCATTGCGGGCTTCCCAGACAACGCCAAGTACGACATTCAGCGTTTTAAGGGGTTAGGTGAAATGATGCCCCAACAGTTGTGGGATACGACGATGAATCCTGAAAGCCGGACGCTGAAGCGGGTTGAAATTGAAGATGCGGCTGAAGCCGATCGCATTTTTACGGTACTCATGGGCGATCGCGTTGCCCCGCGTCGGGAGTTTATCGAAACCTACGGTCCACGGCTCAACCTTACGGATCTAGACATCTAAATCAGCACTGCAAGGATTGACTTCCTAAAAAACTCCCCTGGACGCAACGGTCAAGGGGAGCTTTCTGATGATTCGTTCTAGTTGACTGATAAAATTTACTAAACCTTAGCGCGGCATAGGAAACCCAACCCCCAAAATCTTGTGTGCGGTTTTTGAGTTCAGCGCAGAGTTCAGCGCAGAATCGTCAGCCTCGCTGCTACTCGATCGCCCATCGAGGTGAACAGGCTAAACCGCGTTAAACCGAGGATGATTGCGCAGGGTGCTTGGCTCAAAATCATGAACCCACCGCACAAAGGACTGAGACACGCCTCGCAGGTCATTTTGGTGGACGAGCAGCGCAATGTAGTTGGCTTTTTGTTTGACCACGATCGCAAAATAGCCGGTTCCGTGGATAATGGCATGATTAAAGCCGTCAAGCCGGAGGGAGGCTGCCAAGAGCGATCGCAAGCCTAGTGCTTGGAAAATGGTTTGAACCCATCCAATGTCTGCATTTTCAGGCGTTGTGAAATATTCTTTGGGCAACCCACTCGGATCAAAGATGGCAGCGCCGATGACTGAATCTGCATAGGTGTCGGATAGGGAAGCGCTCGGACTCATAGGTTGGGAGGACATAGTAGACCATTCATCAGAATTCAGCAGGTAGTTGCCCTGTATTGTTGTAGTGTCAGCGGTAGAGCGATCGCACCGATGCCGTTATCTAACCAGTTCAGCCCTAGACACTCTTATTACTGGTATTGTCGATAGGCACTATCGAAAAGTTTCGTAACAATTGCTAGTTTCTTCAGTTTCACTGAGCAGAATGAGTCCTGCCAAGTCTGCGAGGAGTCAGTTCATGTTGCCGTTCCTAAAGAACCAGTTGGTCGCTCGTTCTATCGAGCAACCGCATTCCAATATCAGTCAACGAACCGATCAGCGTTTATGATCAGTTTCAGCTACCTCAGCTACCGACAAACTAGATGCGCTGCTAACTCGCCTGCTGACCCTCAACCCCGCGCTTCAGAGCAACTCTATGTGCATATGTCGCCGCAGCGCTCCTATCTTCCGAAGCTGGATATTTGAAGCACGGCAGAAACGGTGATGAGGTGACAAAGTCTAACGACTGTTGCGTAATGCATTTACCTTGGAGCAGCGATCGATGATACAAATCGCTGAGATAGGCTACTCAATGGCGGACTTTTGGACAACTGAAACGCATGACTCCTAGCCCGATTGATGTGACTGACATCCAAACTGTCTGCCGAACAACTGAAACAATGCGGTAGATTGCTGTTCATCCTGATTAAGTGCAAAACCATTGCATCAGACGCATCAGCACTGAGCTTACCGAACTAATGAGCAAAATGCTGTCTTGAGAGCGATCGCCCCCAACTGCTACTCACAATTGTCGCGTATTCCGACGAAAGTTGGTATCGTTCGACAGGCTGACTTCGTCTGTTGCAATTTATACAGCTTACAAAGGGGCAACCCAACGACTGAACAGAGAACAGCCCCTCAATCGTTTGGAGCGCTGCCCAAGCTGCATCGCCCTGACAGCTCTAGTTTAGACAGTCCGCCCAATAACGGCGACCGTAAAAATGCTTGCTTCTCGGTCACGACCCGCTGTCATCAGCCATAACAGCGCTGAGCGAAACGGCTGGCCAGTGCTAGACAGAGCGCTTCGTGTGCCAGTAGCGATAGGCACTGTAGGCCATTGTAACGACCCCGGTAAGAATCGAGGCTTCATTGATGTCAAATGCTGGATGATGCAGCGGATGGTTGGTTCGATCGGGGAACCCAACCCCCAAGCGAAACATCATGCCAGGGGCGTGTTCTAGGTACAGCGAGAAATCTTCTGCACCTAATGATGGTTCGTCCAACCGTTCAACGCGATCGCGCCCCCAGGCCTCCTGCGCAGACTGTTCAACAATTTGAGTCAGTTGGCGATCGTTTTGCACCGATGGAACACCACGACGATAGTTAATCGTATAGTTTGCGCCGTGGGTTTGGCAGACTCCCGCCACAATCTGCTCAATCCACTCAGGCAGTTCAGCGCTAGTTTCAGGGTGGAGCGATCGCACGGTTCCCAACAGCCGCACTTGATCCGCAATCACATTCGGCGCTCGCCCGCCTGTAATCTGTCCAATAGTTAAGACCACCGGGCGCAGTGGATTATGAGTTCGGCTGATGGCTTGTTGCAACGTGGTAATCACCTGTGATGCAATCCATATCGCATCTGTCGCTTCATGGGGGCGTGCGCCGTGCCCTGATTCGCCAAGAATAGTAATCTCCAAGTCATCGGCGGCAGCGGTCAGCGCCCCATAACGAATGCCGATCGCGCCTCCCACAATCGACGGAAACGTATGCAATGCCAAGATGGCAGTGATGTCCTGCATCGCGCCATCTCGAATCATCCAGGATGCGCCTTGGGCAGTTTCTTCAGCGGGCTGAAATAGAAACCGGATTCGTCCAGGAATATCCTGACTGAGTTCAGACAGAACCATCGCCGTCCCTACGCCAACTGTGGTGTGAACATCATGGCCGCAGGCGTGCATAATTCCCGGAAACCGAGAGGCATAGGCTAAACGAGTGCGTTCAGCAATCGGTAAGGCATCCATATCAGCGCGAATGGCTAAATAGCGATCGTCCTGCCCGGTTCCTTTCAGTTCACCAATCACCCCCGTTTTGCCGATCAGTTCTTGTACCGACAGACCGCAAGACGACATTACTCCCGCCACGTAGGCCGCTGTCTGATATTCTTGACCGCTTAACTCAGGATGTGCGTGCAGGTGATGTCGAATTTCAATGAGACGCGGCCTTAAGTTTTCGGCGATGGTTTTAATCCGATCCAGCATAGGTGAGTCCAGACTGATAAGAACTGATACAGAGACAGGTGCGATCGCACCTGTCTCATTGAGCGAGTCGCTTGTGGCGTGCAGCCTTGGATACGGGAAGCAAGAGGGCTTGAGATGCTGCCTAACCGTACCCCCACTAGACCCCTAGATCCCCACTCAGCATTGTGCGACGTTTTCTTACTGTAACGAACCCCATTGTGGAAATGGGAGTGGGTCGCCATGGCTGCCCTTGCGAACTTGGAAAACATAGTTCTATTCAACTCAGGCTTATTCGCAACAAAATGCCTTATTTCTTAATATTTTTTTATATTAAAATCCTTGCTCACTCTCCTTTTCTAAGGCTGTACAATGCCTTTAGAACAAGTGTAAATTTCTATCATTATCCAAACGTAGCTATTAGAGTTTCAGTGCAGTGATCTGTTGTGCTGCCAGCTTTGTGGAAGGTGGGGTGCGATCGCTGCTGATTGGGTAATGCTCAGGCCGTTTACAACGCGACACGATTGAATATTTCTTTGTAACTGGCAACCTAGCGTCACAGAGTGTTATTGGCTAGCATCGCTGGCGATCGCAAGTTCTAGGCGCTTCACTGTGGTGATCTGGGGTTGCTTCTTGTAAAACACGACTTAAACGCCGTATCCAAAATCATGACTCAACTGTCTGGAAACGCTGATGTCCCCGATATGGGGCGGCGTCAGTTTATGAATCTCTTAACGTTTGGTGCTGTCACTGGCACTGCTCTGGGTGCGCTGTACCCGGTGGTGAAATATTTCCTTCCCCCTTCTAGCGGATCAGGTAGCAGCGGCGTCATTGCCAAAGATGCACTCGGTAATGATGTTGTTGCATCTGAGTTTTTGGCAAGCCACAGTGTGGGCGATCGCGTTTTAGCTCAAGGGTTGAAGGGCGATCCGACTTACATTGTTGTTCAGGGCGAGGAGGCGATCGCGCCTTACGGTATCAATGCCGTTTGTACTCACCTGGGTTGCGTGGTGCCGTGGAATGCGAGTGCAGACAAATTCATCTGCCCTTGCCATGGTTCCCAATACGACAGCGCAGGTAAGGTGGTGCGTGGGCCAGCCCCGCTGTCGTTAGCGTTGGTTCATGCCAATGTGGACGACGGTAAAGTAGCCTTTACTCCCTGGACTGAAACTGACTTCCGCACGGACGAAAATCCTTGGTGGTCATAGGGTTGCCGTTGTCCTCAGTTCTGCTCGTTTCTCGCCGATTTCTCATCCCCTGTCTTGTCGAACTTCTGATACTCATGAAAGCAACGTTTTGGTCTGCGCTGCTGCCGCGCAGTGTCAAGCTGGTAGCGAACAGCGCTCTTGCCTTGTTAATCGTGCTTACGGTTTTCCTCGCAAGCGATCGAGTTTTTCCACAGTCTGCGTCTGCCTATCCTTTCTGGGCGCAGCAAAATTATGATAGCCCTCGTGAAGCCACAGGGCGGATTGTTTGTGCCAACTGTCACCTTGGCGAAAAGCCAACCGAGATTGAAGTTCCGCAATCTGTATTGCCGGATACGGTCTTCAAAGCGGTGGTCAAAATTCCTTATGATACTGATACTCAGCAGATTCTCAGCACTGGGGACAAAGGCCCTCTGAACGTGGGTGCGGTGTTGATGTTGCCGGACGGATTCAAGCTAGCCCCGGACGATCGCATTCCTGAAGAGATGAAGGAAGAGGTGGCACCAAGCTACCTGTTCCAAACCTATAGTGAAACCGAAGACAACATCTTGCTAGTTGGCCCCATCCCAGGCGATCAGTATCAGGAAATTGTGTTCCCGATTCTCTCACCTGACCCTGCCCAGGATAAATCCATTCACTATGGCAAATATTCGGTTCATGTGGGTGGCAACCGGGGGCGCGGTCAACTTTACCCAGCGGGTAACAAGAGCAACAATGCGGTTTACAATGCCTCAGTTGCTGGTGTAGTGACAGCGATCGCCCCTGATGAGGCAGGCGGTTTCAACATCACAATCCAGCCGGAAGAGGGCGATGCAGTTGTAGACAATGTGCCGTCGGGGCCTGAGTTGATTGTGGCGGAAGGCGACACGCTTGCGGCAGGCGCTCCCCTCAATGCTGAACCGAACGTCGGCGGGTTTGGACAAAAGGACACTGAAATTGTCCTGCAAAGCTCAGCTCGCATTAAAGGTCTGCTAGCGTTTGTAGCGGCGATTATGGTTTCACAAATTATGCTGGTTCTGAAGAAAAAGCAGATTGAGAAGGTTCAAGCCGCTGAAATGAGCTTCTAGACTCAACCCTTCTGATTCATCCATGGTTACATTCACCCAAAATGAAACGAGCGCTCTGCTGGGGCGCTCGTTTTTTGTCTGACATCGCTAGGATATCTACTGCCCAAGCCATCGGGCTATTGCCGGACTGCGGTGGTCGCTTGTGATTTGGGGGGCGATCGCTTCGTCGCCATCATAATGGTACTCCTACGGTAGAATACGCTAGGGCATTATCAGGCGGCGATCGCCCGTCCCCGCTACTGATCACATCAAAACACCGCAATGCGTATCTCACTGAACTGGCTAGCTGAGCTTGTTGATATTACGTTGTCGCCGACCGAACTCGCTGACGTATTGACTATGGCAGGGTTTGAGGTTGAAGACATTGAAGACCGTCGCTCCTGGGCGGAGGGCGTTGTGATGGGGCGGGTACTGAAACGGGAACCGCATCCCAATGCCGATAAGCTCAGCGTTTGCACCGTAGACATTGGAGCCGACACGCCCTCCACCATCGTTTGTGGCGCTTCTAACGTCTGTGCTGATATTTTTGTGCCAGTTGCAACAGTGGGTAGCTACCTGCCCAAGATTGATCTCAAAATTCGACCGCGCAAGCTGCGGGGTGTACCGTCAGAGGGCATGATTTGTTCCTTGAGTGAGTTGGGTCTGGAAAAAACATCCGATGGCATTCACGTCTTTTCATCGGATGCAATGGATGCAATCGCACCCGGACAAGATGTGCGATCGCGGCTGGGGTTAGATGATGTCGTATTGGATTTGACCTCTACAGCTAACCGTGCCGATGCGCTGAGTATGGTCGGCATTGCCAGAGAAGTAGCCGCCATTACAGGCGCACCACTAAAGCTAGAGCCACCGGTTCCTAATCCAGATATTGCCGCTGCCAACACGCTCTCAATTACGATCGCAGAACGGGCCGCCTGCCCCATCTACATCGGCACGATGATTCAAACCGTGGCGATCGCCCCTTCTCCTCTGTGGCTACAGCAGCGCCTGCAAGCCGCCGGGACACGCCCTATCAATAACGTGGTTGATATTACGAACTATGTGCTGCTGGAATGGGGACAGCCGCTCCATGCCTTTGATGCCGATCGCTTGGAAACGGTTACGGGCAACGCTGCGCTAGAAATTGGAGTACGGTTTGCCCATGCCGATGAGACGCTCAAGACGCTGGATGGGCAGGAGCGATCGCTGCATCCCCAAACCTTACTGATTACCGCCAATGACCAACCCGTTGCCCTAGCCGGGGTGATGGGCGGCGAAGCCACTGAAGTGTGTGGCCAAACCCAAAACATTTTGTTAGAAGCCGCCTGGTTTGATCCGGCAACGATCCGACGATCGGCCCGCACCCAAACCCTCCGCACTGAAGCATCATCCCGCTATGAACGCGGCGTCAACCAAGCAGAATTGGCGATCGCCTGCCAGCGGGCCCTACAACTGTTGACTGAACTAGCTGGGGGAACTATCACAGAGCAAGCGATCGCCGATACCCGCCCCGCCCCAGCAACCAATATCATTAACCTACGACTATCGCGAGTCAATGAAGTGTTGGGGCCCATCGTGCTAGAGCATGGTAAAGATGGCGATGCCAATGCGATCGGCGAACTCGACGCCACTCACATCGAAGCCATTTTGACCGCCCTTGGCTGCACCCTCGCCACTACTACTGACGGCGAATGGAACGTTACAATCCCACCCTATCGCTCTCGTGATTTAGAACGAGAGATTGACTTAATCGAAGAAATTGCACGGCTGCACGGCTACAACAATTTTTATGACACCCTCCCCGACAAAAGCGAGGCTGGATACCTGTCATTTGAATACGCGGCCGGTCGCAAAATCCACGCCGTCTGCTGCGCCGTTGGCTTAACCGAAGTCATCCACTACTCCCTAGTGAAAGCAGGACAAGATAATCAAGTTGAGCTAGCCAACCCGCTGCTGACTGAATATTCAGCGCTACGAACGGAAATGCTGTCTGGTTTAATTGATGCGTTCCAATACAACGTCGAACAAGGCAATGGCCCGCTCAATGGCTTTGAAGTGGGTCGGATTTTTTGGCGAGAAGAAGATGGCTACAGCGAAATGGATATGGTGGCGGGCATCATGGGCGGCGATCCGCGCCAAAACCGCTGGGTCAGTAGTGGTCAAGAACAGCCGATGTCGTGGTATGCCGCTAAGGGCATCTTAGAGAGCATTTTCGATCGCCTCGGACTCGTTGTAGAATACCAGCCCGATCGCCGCAACGACCGTCTACATCCAGGGCGCACAGCGTCATTATGGATTCATGGCACTCGCCTTGGCACCTTCGGACAACTTCACCCCCAATTGACCGAACAGCGCGGCCTGCCCAGCGAAATCTATGCCTTCGAGCTAGAACTTGATGTCATTCTGAATGAACTAGAGCGAGACGAATTGATCATGCCGGTCTTCTCGCCCTATTCGGTGTATCCTTCGTCAGATCGAGACATTGCCTTCTTTGCCCCAGTCCAGGTTTCGGTAGCTGACTTGCAGCGACTGATGCGAAAGGCCGGGGGCACACTGCTAGAATCAGCGGACGTGTTTGATGAATATCGCGGTCAAACTGTACCGGATGGGCAACGCAGCCTCGCGTTCCGGTTAGTGTATCGAGCAAGCGATCGCACCCTCACCGATGAGGATGTCGAAACAGCCCACCAAAACGTGCGAGATGCCCTGATTGAGAAATTTGGAGTCACGCCTCGGAGTTAACGTCTCTTCCTGTCCCTAGGGCAGTCCCTCAAAGACGGTACTTGGATAATATGCGAGTGCCGTTTCAACTTTTATCGATTCAGAGGGGACTGGTCTTCCTGTAAGGCTCTTGTGATGCCGTGCCCACACCATCAACAATTGTTACCGCTAGAGGAGCCTCATCTGCTCACAGGAATGAAACGCTAACCGAACAGCGATCGCAGAAAAAAGGCGATCGCATTCTACCCGTCCTTCACGACTAAATCGTTGGTCTAGTTCTCTGCCGCCGGTTCCGAGTCCGGCATTGGGCAGGTCAGATTCACATAGTCGCATTGGTAAACGTACGGTTCCTGCCAACTCAGCGGAATTTCGAGCAAATCGCGTGCGCCCGTGAAGCCCTGCCCCACAAACAGCAGCACCGCAATACCATTCAACACCATGTGCGCCCGCCGCCAGCGATGTTGTCGATCTTTGTAAATATCCTGAACGATCGCCAGGGAAAAGATCATCAACAGAGCCGCCATGATGCCGTAGTAATAGTGAGAGGTGTACCATTCATAGCCACGGCGGAATACACCCTCCTGCGCCCCTAGTACAATCAAGCCCATGCCGCTCAGTGTGGCAAACACCGCCCGCCATAGAGCCAGTTTTGCTAGATAAAGACAGACAAATGCCCCAATGGTGACAGCAAACATGGCGATTAAGAATGCTAGCTTAAACGGTTCTGCACTCCATAACTGATTCGGCAGAATAGATTTGAAAATAATTGAATATAGCAACGCCAGTAGTGTATTGCCGACGACCCAAGCCGCAAGCCAGCGCCCTAGCTGTAAATGACTAGAGCCAGTCGTCGGCGCAATTTTACTTTTTTGCTGATTGGCGACGTCTAGACGACGTTGGCGCGTCAGTACCGACAGGCGAACAACCATGCCAATCAATGGAAATACAATGACGACCGCTAACATCGGATGAATTAGCGCCGCAAAATCTCTCGCTCCCATAGCAACCTCAATAGCAACCTGAATAGCAACCTGAATAGATCGGAGAACGCACCCTATTTCAGGATTCTGAAGCATTACGTTGCCCTCGGCCGAACGTCGTGCCATTGCATCACCCTGATATGGGCCAACCTGATCTATGGACTCATCTGCAAACCTAGGTTCGCACCAATTATTCTAGGGGGTCTATCTTAAAGGAACCTGTGAAACTGGCAACATCTGAGCAATTTTATGCTGGCAAGGCGATCGCAACTTACCAATCACTCAAGTTTTCAATCGTGGTATTCATTTAGGAACGTTGGGTGGGCGTTGTCCACACCATCCAAAATCCTGACCGATGGAGAACTATCCAAGTTTTCCATGGCGCAGGCGTTCAGCCCCCTAGCGCTGACCTATGCATTA
>CAYSIR010000080.1:0-2392 GCA_964431105.1 uncultured Leptolyngbya sp.
GAACATCGCTTGGCTGTCTTTATCCCATAACAGTGCTATGCATTACGCAAAAGTCACCAGACCTTTTGCCTCACAACCTTTCTAAGGGTTACTCAGAATCTTCGTTTTTGAACTAATGCGGGTTTCAGCGAGTCTGCGTAATGGATAGAACAGTGAGAGGGTTGATTAGGACGCTATGGGGCTTCTGGATTCTCGTCTGCACGGGAATGACGACTGAAGTTATCCTAACTTGCACCCATTGCTACAGAACACGGTACGGACTGTTGATGAATCCCATTACCCAATTTTCGCTATTGCGCTGATGAGGACGTTGCCGGATAGCCGATGACACAGTTGCGACCCTGGCGTTTGGCATCGGCGATCGCTTCCATCGCCCGTTCTAAAACATCTAGGGCATCGCGATCGCGCTCCGCCTCTTGCTGAGCCACACCAAAGCTTACGGTAATGCCAAACGTACCCACCGATGTTTTGATAGGATGAGCGGCGATCGCCCAGCGCAGTCGTTCAGCTACGGCGATTGCGTCAGCAAGTTTGGTTTCTGGTAGAAGAATCACAAACTCTTCGCCACCATATCGGTAGGCGGGCGTTCCTTGGCGCAGTTGGTTGCGAAACCGATTGGCAATTTGGCGCAGGACTTCATCCCCGACACCATGACCATGGGCATCATTGACCAATTTGAAATAGTCAATATCACCAACGATGATGCTGAACGAGGGACGCACCAACCACATGGCCCGATTACTAAGGTGAGTGAGTTCTCGATCTAGGCCCGTGCGGGTCATCAGTTGGGTCAGGGTGTCTTGAAAGCCATCCGGCGATCGCAATTGGGGGTCGGAATAGTGGGGTTGCTGGTCGCGCTGTAAGCCCTGGTAATTTTGAGTGTGCATAAGGGCAACCGCCAGTTGGTTAGCGACTTGGCGCAATGCCTGGAGTTGATTGACCGAGTAAGACTGATGGCTGGCGTGGGACAGCAGGGCGATCGCCCCAAATAATTCTTCTCGCACCGTGATTGGAATGAGGACCATTGACGCGGCGGCAGCATCCAAGAGCCAGCGATTAAGCTGTCCTTCCTCCTTTGCGTCGTAGGTAAGATGCAAGTAAGAGGCTCCACCGTCTTCCATCATGTCGAGTACCGTTTCCCAGCGATCGCGACGGATGGCGGGCAGGGGCGGCAGGAGAGCATCATCGGTGTCGCGCTGCCAACTGACCAATAAGTCAATGGACTGATGGCGAACATCAATCAGCAACGTGCGATCGCACTGGATAGCTTGCCCTAGCTCTGCCACAATGCGCTCCACTACATCATCCGGATTCAAACTAGAGTTGAGCAACTGATTCATCCGTCCAACCAGTGCCATCCACTGTCGCGCTTGGCATAATTGGCGATGCCAGGTCAGCGCTTGATACGTTTGATAGACAAAATAAGCTAAATGCTGGAGCGATCGCACCTCATCCGGCGAGAGTGATAAACCCGCTGCATCCTTCATCTTGATGTCATCGGGTCTAGCGTGAAGACAGAGAACCACAGGCGGCAAGTCAGATGAAGGTAAGACAGATGACAAACCTGGGGCGGCAGCATCTGGACGCACTGTAACCACGATCCCTACAGAGTCCGACGGGGGATCAGCCGTCTCAGCCGGTTTGGATAGATAGTGAATTAACCACTTTGGCAATTGGGCCAGGCTGCCGTGATGCACCGGACAGGGCGGTTCAGTGGGTTCCACCATTTGAGCATCGTCAAGGCGTGCAGTGGTGAGTACCTGCACCGGCAATGGCGTAGCGCGATCGCCCGTCAGCCACATGGAGCAGTCCGCTTGATAATCGCTAGCTAGTTGTTGAACCAAATGCCCCAAGGCGACTTCGGGCGATAGGGTATGCTGAATCGCTGTCACTAAGCTGGCTTCGTAAGGTGAAATCGGTCGCATACTGTCGTAGGAATGAAGGGAAACGGCGAACGTCAGAGCAAATTTAGACGATGGCATCTTGTCCTGGGCAGCGGCTTTTATACCCAGTGACCGCAGCAACTTGATGAGATGGGTCAAGCCAGCATTTTGGTGTGAGGTTCAACTGCCTGCCCCCAAGGCTAATCGAACTCAGTGGCGCAGCCCACTTAGCCAAACTGCACGACTGTTTGTTAATGGCTGATGGCTGCGTTGATTATTTACTAATCCGCACAGCTAGCTTGCCCGATTAGCGGGATGAAGATGGCGGGGGTGTTCTTTAACGATCAGAATTTTTATGGGTCGCCCCTCCACCATCACACTCCGGTAGTCCGCTATTGGTAAGGATTTTGGGTATTGCCCACACGACCCAAAATCCTGACATGAATACCACTACCCAAACCCGTGATATGAAATCACGACCGATGATGAAGATAGCGAATGAAGATGGC
>CAYSIR010000080.1:2492-16334 GCA_964431105.1 uncultured Leptolyngbya sp.
ATGAAAATAGCGATGGGACACATCCATTCATTCTTCAGATGCTTTGAACCCAGTCCGTCTAGATCTATGCATTACGCAAAAGTCGCCAGACCTTTTGCCTCACAACCGCTCTAATGGTTACTCAGAATCCTCATTTTTGAACGAAGGAATGGGGGTTTCAGCGAGATCTGCGTAATGGATAGCTATTCAGATGAGATAGTTACTCAGATGAGGCAGCTCCCGAACGAGTCAACATTTGATTCAGGGTGTTCAAAATGGCGATCGCCCCTAGCACACTCAGCGCCGACACAAGCCAAAATCCATCAATAATCCATCGGGCTTGATCCAGCGTCCAGCCGCCAACCGTCGGGCCAATAAAGTAGCCTACCGCCCAGCATAGCGAGTTAATCGAGAGGTACACGCCCCGCAAATCGTCGGGTGACATTGTCACAACAAGGGCGCTGGCGAAGGGAGTGTAGGCCACCGTTGCGATCGCCATAATCGCTAATCCGGCGATCGCCGATAGCAAAATGCCCGTCGAGGTGATGCCCGTAAACCAGATGAACAGGAAGCCAAGCCCCCACAGCAGTGCCGATCCCATCAAGGCGCGGATTGCCCCAAATCGACCGAGAAAACGGGCGACAGGCAACTGACACAGCGCCGACAGCACAATATGCCAGGTAAACAGCAAACTAATCGTCGTGTCTGATAGCCCATTGCCGCCATCTAGCGACACAAACCGACTGAAGTAGACGGGTAGGGTACTTTGAATTTGTGCGAGGTAGGTCGTGAACCACACATTCACCAGGGCGTAGACCCACAGCGGGCGATCGCGCAGGGCCGCTGCCCATCCGGCAAAAAAGCGGGTAGTGTTGCCCTCAGTGCGTAGGGTTTCGGCGATCGCTCCAAAGATGATGGCAAAAAAGATGACATAAGATATACCATCAATCACAAATAACAGACGATACAGCCCCGTGAGCGCCACCAACAATCCACCCAACGCAACTCCCGAACTTAACCCAATGCTATCCGCAAGGCGCACAATGGCGTAGGCTTCGTTGCGCTGCTCAGGGTTGACAATATCAGCCACAACGGCCTCGGTTGCCGGCCAGTACAGCCCAATCCCCAACCCCATCAGCAGATTGCCAATCAGAAATACCGGGAAGTCACCGGCGATCGCCAAGGCAACATCAGCGATCGCCGAGATTGCCGCTGACAGTAGCAACGTAAACCGTCGTCCCCACCGAGGTGAATCCGCCAGAGAGCCGCCCATAATCCGACCAATAACCCCGGCAATCGACCCGCTGCCAATGCCAATGCCAACCACCGTGGCAGACAGTCCAACACTATTGACAAAAAAGATAGGCGCATAAAAAAGCGTAAACCCGTTGCCAATTTGAGAGAGCAACCGACCGGACGACAAAATCCAAACCCGTCGATCCAACGTTGGCAAGTGCAGCCAATTAATTAGCGCCGTCACAAAAGAGAGCATACTGATCGCCAATGGAAATCTACAAATTGAGCTAAGGCATGATGTATCGCTAGAACATGGAGCGGCGGCTGGCTCCGGAGCGGCGGCCGTGCGCTAGCGGTAAACATTGATACCGTGAACTCGAATGGCAAAGAATTGAGAAATTTGGGGCGATCGCCCGTATCCAGCCGGACTGAGTTGCATTGATGCATACGTCAAGCTCAGGGCAATGGTGAGCCATGGCGGAGATCATCTAATTTCCATTATCAAAAATCATCATAGGTGCGATCGCTCAGAGTTCCAGGCTAGGCTCTACTATGGGCAAAGGACTGTGGGCAAACGGAAGTACATTGTGTCTAACCCAGAAACCTGGCGATCGTTGCATCATGCATCACCCCAGGATGAGTCAAGAGGAACCAGATTCAAACTTCCTTGCCCGTCTTGAGCTACTCAGTAAACGTTACCGATGCTGCCAAGCCGCGCTGTTCGCCCCATAGATCCTCCAGTTCTTAGGAACTCCAACTCTGGTTTCTCCCAGGATGCTATGCCTTACGCAAAAGTCACCAGACCTTTTGCCTCGCAACCCTTCTAGCGGTCACTCAGAGTTCTCGTTTTTGAACTGAGGACGGCGGTTTCAGCTAGATTGGCGTAGTAGATAGCAGGATGAGGGAACGCAGGAGGGCAATATTGCACTTTGTGGGGAGCGATCGAGATGTGCAGAGTAGCCGTCTCAGGAGCTAAGCATTACGCAAAAGTCGCCAGACCTTTTGCCTCACAACTTTTCCAAGGGTTACTCAGAATCCTCGTTTTTGAAGTAGAGAATGCGGGTTTCAGCGAGATCTGCGTAATGGATAGCTCAAGAGAGGGATTTGGGATAAGGGCTAACTGGGATGCCCCCAACTGATGCGCCAAAATCAAGGTCACTGCACCGATGTACTCTAACAAGGGTCTTGACACCGTGGCTAGATATTTGGAGTTCGCTCAGTCTTCTGTCTGAGTCCTCTAGACAGAAGGTGAGGCCAGTTCTAGCCTAAACCGGTCGGCTCTAGAAACCCGATGGATGGCGGCGTGAGTAGCGCCGTCCGGGATGCTGTTCTAAAATGCGGTGACGGTTTTGCCCGTCTTTGCAAAATGTAGGCTTGAGTCCATCCAGTCCTGCACCGTAAGCTAAAGGTATTACCAACTGCGATCGAAGCCATGTCAGACGAAAACAAAACTGCGAACACCAAACCCGCCGGGAAGAAAGAAAAGCCGCCCAAGGTTGAAGATAAACCCTTTGGCGAGTTTGTGACTCAACACTTCATTCCAAAGCTGCGAGATGCGCTAGGTACTGAAGGTATCGACGATTTGTATCTTGCGTTGGAGCAGGAAAAGCTACCGCTGGGAGACACGGTCGAAGCACCAGAGTGTTGGCAGGTAATTGGAATTTGGAATAATGGCAAGCGCCGGTTCTCTCTGGGCTTTGCTAAGGATGATATTTCTGCACCTAAGTTTTTCTGTGCCGCTGATGCGGGGGGGCAGCCCAGCACCCTAGAGTCGTTCATGATTGATGAGCGTCGGGTGACGCTGGATTTGCTGGTGCTATATGTGGTGCAGCGCTTGAATGGGCAGAAGTGGCTAACGCGCAATTAAGGCTCGTTTTGGATGCCATTTTTAGTCCGATCGCATCGCTGCTGTGATGGGTAGAATGCGCGCATAGGTGGCGAGTTGCTATGTGGCTCGAGCGATCGCATTGGGGCAGCCCAACTCTAGTCCCTTTAGGCTCTGGTTAGCGGCGGAACGTAGCCGCTTTACTGGTTTAGGGCAGATGGAGCGGCGGGTGATGCGATGGGTGCATCGAGCCACTGTCCACCAAGCTATCCGGATGCCACAGGACGCTTATTGCAGAAGTCATCAGTTGCTAGGGTTTAGCGCTGGCTGCCCGGCTGAGCCGGCTTTGCCCGTTCTGGTGCAAAGTTGAACCTAGCCTGGCAGCATCACCTGGCTCATGCCATTGGGCTACCGAGGCAGTGCTTAACGGGCAACAGGATGCCAATTGAGCTAGAAAAGTTTGCATAAGCGATCGCCAATTTGGGCGAATCTCAACTTAAACTATTGATAATCTCTAAGGTGTGCAGCAATACATGATGGCGGTGCATTATTCAAAACAGCAATCTTTAAATCAATCAGAATCTCTGAGTCCTAGCATCATTGGCGACCATTGGCGATCGCTCTGAACATTGATAAGAAAGCGTTAACCTCAAATCTCAAAAAAATCACCTCAACCAATCACCTCAACCCTGACCCAGTGTGCCAGTCCCCCTGTCAATACCCGTTAGAATCACAACATACGCATTCTGTATCAAACAAGCCTGCCATATCTAGTAGGCTATTTAAACCGTCTCGTGCGTAGCCGTTTTGTGAGCGTTTGCAACATCTAGGCACGCAGCCTGGATGCCGCGCCAGCACTTAGGAGCACGTTTGAGGGATAGTTGCACGATCGCAATGATCAACCGAGTTTCCCAACCAGCAGGTTTTGTGATCTTGCCGATGGTTGTGCGGCTGGTATTACCGATTGCGATCGCACCTCAACTGCCTACAATGAATGTCCTGCTCAATGGGTTCTGCGTCTTAGTTTGCGGCAATAGCTCCACACTGATCCCGATGCAAAGCCGCTCTATTGATTTCATCACTTATTTCACCACTGCTTGACGAATGATTATGCCTGATGCACTGCCCTGCCCAACTCAGAATTCTAGCGTTTTGGTAGAGCGACAACCCGATGATTGGCGCAGTGCCCGGCTGAATCGCAGTGATCCTCGACCGCCGCTGAGGTTATAGTGATGTGCCCTCGCGATCGCCTTTGGCATTCCCCTACACCCCGCCGAGGGATTGTCCTGCTCTGTTAAATTCGCTAGAACTCGCACAGCTTAACGGTGTAGTTCTAGCTGCGTTTTGATACATCTGTTTATTTACCCATCGCCGTGCGATCGCCGACCGCCTTGCCCTTGCGTTGCCGACCAGCCTCTCCGGTGCGGTTGCTCCCCTATCAGTCAACAGTAGAGGTTTATAGTGGAAATTGTGCTGGAACAATTCTGGAATCAGGTTTTGGAGCGTTTACAACTCCAATTGAGCCGCCCTACCTTTGAAACCTGGATCAAAACGGCTACTGTTGAGCAGTTGAGCGAGGAGCGCCTGGTCATCTGTACGCCGAACCCGTTTGCGCGAAACTGGATTCAGAAGTATTACATCAAAGCGATCGCTGATGTCGTTCATGACATTTTGGGTCATACGGTTGACATTCACATCACCGTTCGTCAAGACGAAAATGGCGGCGGCACACCCGACATCATGTGGCCAGCCGCTACGGATGTGTCGATGACGCATAACAACGAGCTGCCCCTGAGTGGAAAGCGTCTCAAGCAGACGGATTTGAATCCGAAGTACATCTTTTCGCGATTCGTCGTCGGTTCCACAAATCGCATGGCCCACGCTGCTTCGCTGGCGGTGGCAGAGTCGCCGGGTCGAGAATTTAATCCGCTGTTTCTTTGTGGTGGCGTTGGACTAGGCAAAACTCACCTGATGCAAGCGATCGGGCATTATCGCCTAGAAAATCATCCTGACTCCAAAGTGTTCTACGTTTCGACGGAGCAATTCACCAACGATCTGATTGCGGCGATTCGTAAGGACAGTATGCAGAAATTCCGGGAACATTACCGAGCGGTAGATGTGCTGCTGGTGGATGATATTCAGTTCATCGAAGGCAAGGAATATACCCAAGAAGAATTTTTCCATACGTTTAATACGCTCCATGAAGCTGGTAAGCAGGTTGTGCTAGCCTCCGATCGCCCACCCAACCACATTCCCCGCTTGCAAGAGCGTCTATGTTCACGATTTTCAATGGGCTTGATTGCTGATATTCAACCGCCAGATCTAGAAACGCGGATGGCAATTTTGCAAAAAAAAGCCGAATACGACAATATGCGGCTCCCCCGCGACGTCATCGAGTACATTGCCACAACCTATACGTCCAACATTCGAGAACTGGAAGGCGCATTGATTCGGGCTGTTGCCTATATCTCAATCTCCGGGTTGCCGATGACGGTGGAAAATATTGCTCCGGTGCTAAATCCGCCGGCGGAAGCAGTGGAAGCCACGCCAGAATCCGTCATCGTGGCAGTGGCAGAAACCTATAATGTGGCTGTAGATGATTTGAAGGGCAGTTCTCGGCGGCGGGAAATTAGCATTGCGCGGCAGGTGGCCATGTTTCTGATGCGGCAACATACGGATCTCAGCTTGCCCAAAATCGGCGAGGTATTTGGCGGCAAGGATCATACAACCGTGATGTATAGCTGCGATAAGATTTCTCAGTTGCGCGAGAGTGATCCGGAGATGGCGCGGAATTTGCGAGAGCTGAGCGATCGCATCAGCCTTAACGGTAGCCGTAAGCGGTAGTCATTGGGGTGCGTACCGCAATCATGGATGGATTATCAGTCGGAGTGCAGCATCAGTGAATCTTCCCTCGTTTCTGTGGTTATGGCGAATTGCAGCCTGGTCGATGGGGCTGTCGGTTACAGCCTATTTAATACTGGCGATCACGGGGGGATGGCTATGGCGAGGGCGGCAAACGCGATCGCGCCCGACGTGGCTGCGACCCTTGCACTATGCCGTTGGGGGCATTTTGGTGACGCTGGTGCTGCTGCTGCTGGCGATCGGTCTTGTCGGCACGGTCGGCTACTATGGCACCCTAGGGCATTCGATTCATCTCCCGGCTGGATTAACTGTGGTGGCGCTCACGATCCTGTCCGCCTGGAGTGCAACCCGGATTAACCCAAAACGGTCGTGGGCGCGATCGCTCCATGTTGGCACAAACGTGGTATTGTTCTTGGGATTTTTGGCCGTATCGCTGTCGGGGTTGTCTGTGGTGCAGAAATACTTGCCCTAGGGCGCACCTGGGTGACGATCGCCCGCCGCCCGGCTGACATGGGTGCGCCGATTGCTCAGCCATCGGCACTCAGCGTTTGGGCTAGCGCTGAACCAATGGGTGCGCCAGCTCGCAGTTCACAATGAGAGATAAAACGAATGGTAAACGGTCGGTTAGTGGTGTTGACGGGGCCGAGCGGTGTGGGAAAAGGCACATTGCTCAAATTCTTGCTGCAACGCCATCCTGAACTCAATTTGTCGATTTCAATGACGACGCGATCGCCCCGTCCTGGAGAAATTGATGGACAAGATTATGTATTTACCCACCGCGATCGCTTTTTAGAACTGGTTGCGCAGGGCGAGTTTCTAGAATGGGCGGAGTTTGCGGGCAATTGCTACGGTACGCCTCGGAAACCGGTGGATGACTGGATTAAGCAAGGAAAATCGGTCATCCTTGAAATTGAGTTGCAGGGGGCGCGGCAGATTCGCCAAAGCTATGCCGATGCATTTCAGATTTTTCTGCTGCCGCCATCATTGGAAGAGCTAGAACGACGGCTGCGCCGGCGAGGGCATGATTCAGATGCCGCGATCGCGAAACGACTCAAACAAGCCGAAACTGAAATTTCAGCGGTAGATGAGTTTGATGTTTGTGTCGTAAATGATGATCTGGAGAAAGCACTAGCCGCGATCGAATCCACTCTATTTTCGCTCAGCCATTCCTGAAGAGCGGGACTGGGCAGAATCGCCCCATGCATTGAGTGACACGAGCGATCGCCATCTCGCCAAGCCATCCTTCAGGTCAGGAGCAACAACCGTCGATGAACGATTTAATCATCATTGTGGTGTATCTGCTGGTGATTGCTTCAGTGGTGTACCGAGCGATTAACTCCCTCGAAGACCGAACCCTAGTGCGGATTAACCAAACCAAGCTAGACGAAGAACTAGACGAGAAGGGGCTAACTGACCTTAAACTTGCATTTGGTTTCAAAGCCAAAGACCGCTACGGCTACGACAAGCAGCCGAGCAGCATTTCTCTAACGATTGAGAACCTGTCCGATGAGCCGCTACAGGTCAACTGGGGCTTTAGCACCCTGCGGGATGTTGGCAAAGTCTCTCATCGAGTGGTGCGGGTTACGCCAGACAAACGCCTGTCATTGTGGCTGCCCCAGGCTCCGACTGTGATTGCGCCTCAGTCTAAACTGTCTGCCACAGTGACCACCGAAAACCATGTCGTTTTGAACAATGATGGGTTCATCGTCGAAATGCTGCCGTTCGTAACGGCTAAAACGCTCAGCGATAGCCCAGAAACCGTGCTGGCGATCGCTCTCAGTCTCAACATCCAACGCTCCGATGCGGCCGCCGAGAACCTGCGCTGCATCCTCGAAACCGTGAAGCTACCTTGGACCGATCACTTGCCCATTGGCTGATCGCAATAGTCTTTCACAATCGACAAAATGCGATCGGATGCCCGACCATCACCAAACGGATTCACCGCATTCGCCATCGATGCATAGGCCGCCTCGTCCGTTAGCAATGTGCTAGCAGCAGCCACGATCGCATCGGTTCGAGTGCCGACCAATTTTGCAGTTCCCGCTGTGATTGCTTCTGGGCGCTCAGTCGTGTCGCGCAAGACCAACACCGGCTTACCCAGGCTTGGCGCTTCCTCTTGTAGACCGCCTGAATCCGTTAGCAACAGATGACAGCGCTGAATGGCTCCCACCAGCTCGCCATAGTCCAGCGGCTCCGTCAGAAACGCTCTGGGATGATTGCCCAAAATCGCCGACAGCGGATCGCGCACCGTGGGGTTGCGGTGTAGCGGCAGCAGCAGCGCCGTATCGGGAAACTGCTCTAGTAACGTCAAAAAACTGTGGGCGATCGCCTCTAGCGGTTCTCCCCAGTTTTCCCGCCGATGCACCGTAGCCAGCAATGTTCGATACGCGCCCCACTCCAAGCCAGGAATCGGACAGTCGGGCCGTCGTTCGGCCACAGAAAGCAGCGCATCAATAACCGTATTACCCGTATGGTGAATCGCCCCAACCACGCTAGACTGCTGCAAATGCGCAACAGCAGTAGCCGTTGGCGCAAAATGTAGCTGAGCAATTTGGGAAATCAGCCGCCGGTTCGCTTCTTCTGGAAAGGGGTTGAACAAATCATCCGTGCGTAGCCCAGCCTCAACGTGCCCGATAGGAATTTGTTGATAAAACGCCGCGAGGGCTGCCGCGAAGGCCGTCGTCGTATCCCCTTGAACAATGACAATATCGGGGGTTAAATCGTTGAATAATTCTTCCAACCCCTGCAACGTGCGATGGGTAATATCCGTGAGCGTCTGCCCATGCTGCATAATCGCCAAATCGCGATCGGCACTCAAGTGGAACAAATCCATGACCTGCGCCACCATCTCGCGGTGCTGTCCCGTCAGAACAACGTGCGTCTCAACTGCATCACTTTGGCGAAACTGACGAATGACAGGAGCCAGCTTGATCGCTTCCGGGCGCGTTCCTAGAACAATGCAAACACGAATGGCAGGCATGGGCAGAAGGATAATAACCAAACGTTAGCTTTCAGATTCAGAGGCAACAGGGCGATCGCCATAGCTGTCAATATCCATCGCTTCAGAACCGCCGATCGCCATCAACCGCAGCATAGACCCAAGCTGCAACCACAGCAACCCACAAGTCGGCAAAACAACGAGCGCACCCAAGCCAAACCCAAACCCCAGCGGCAAGCCAAATACAGACAAACTCGCCCCCATAAAAATAGTAGTGAAAAGGGTTAGCCCAATATAAACAATGATGATATTCGGCGTTTTGTAATTGATGTCAAACTCCACCGAGCGATCGGCATTCCACAGCGCCACCTGATACTCCAACATATCCTTAAAGATGATGCCAAAAATGATAGCCAGGAAGTTGGAAAACATAATGAGCGTAAACAGCGGCGGATTAACGTAGGGTTCAGGATTCATAAGTCCAGGAATATTAACAATTGTAAAAACAGTATAAACTACCGCCTAGAGTCACGTTTCATCTCAACGCTCACATTCCATCCGCAGACCGTCTAATAACCGCCTAATAACCGCCTAATAACCGTTCAATAAGAGACAGCCGCCTCTAAGCGACGCTCAGCACTCTAGGTATCACAATGTTTGCAACATTTCGATATCTTTTTACAGGGCAGTTGTGCATTATCCACCCTGCTCCGGCATTACAATGAGTAGTCATCAGACGGCATGATGCCGCGATCGCCATACCGCCTTTCCCACCGTTCATGACCTGCGCTGCTACTTTGCACACAGAGCTTTGCTGCCACTCAATCAACTATCAAATTGCTAAAGTTGCCATGTTGAATCCGAATTTAGATGACGTTCAGTTGAGCCGTGATGAGTACGATCGCTACTCACGTCATCTCATTTTGCCTGAAGTAGGGCTAGAGGGACAAAAGCGCCTCAAAGCAGCTAGTGTCTTGTGTATTGGCACGGGTGGACTGGGTTCGCCCCTGCTGTTGTACTTGGCGGCAGCAGGCATCGGCCGCATCGGCATTGTGGATTTTGATGTCGTCGATCGCTCCAACTTACAGCGTCAGGTCATCCACGGAACCTCTTGGGTCGGTAAGCCTAAGATTGTCTCCGCCAAAGACCGCATTTTAGAAATTAATCCAAACTGTCAGGTAGATTTATACGAAACCCGCCTGAGTTCAGAAAATGCGCTAGACATCATTCGCCCCTACGACATTGTGGTGGACGGCACCGACAACTTCCCAACTCGCTACTTGGTGAATGATGCCTGTGTGCTGCTGAACAAGCCCAATGTGTACGGGTCAATTTTCCGCTTTGAAGGGCAGGCAACCGTCTTTAATTATGAAGATGGGCCGAACTATCGAGATTTATACCCCGAACCGCCGCCGCCAGGCTTGGTTCCGTCCTGTGCGGAAGGGGGCGTTTTAGGTATTCTGCCGGGCATCATCGGCGTGATTCAGGCAACCGAAGCGGTCAAAATTATTTTGGGCAAGGGCACTACGCTGAACGGGCGGCTGCTGCTCTATAATGCGCTGGATATGACCTTTCGGGAACTGAAGCTGCGCCCGAATCCGGAGCGTCCGGTCATTGAAACGTTGATTGACTATGAAATGTTCTGCGGCATTCCGCAAGCCAAGGCAGAAGAGGCAAAACAGCAAATGTCGATTCCTGAAATGACGGTGCAGGAACTCAAAGCATTGATCGACAGCGGTGCGGATGATTATGTGCTGCTGGATGTGCGCAATCCCAATGAGTATGACATCGCCCAGATTCCGGGTTCGGTGCTGGTGCCGCTGCCGGATATTGAGAATGGGGACGGCGTGGCGAAGGTCAAGGACGCGCTAAATGGTCATCGCTTAATTGCCCACTGCAAAATGGGCGGGCGATCGGCGAAGGCCCTGGCGCTGCTGAAGGATGCAGGCATTGAAGGCACAAATGTAAAAGGCGGAATTACAGCCTGGAGTCGTGAAATTGATCCGTCAGTGCCGGAATACTAGGGGTTCTCGGTTCTGGAATTGACGAACGCTAGTTTGATACCAGAAAGGAGGCTTGGATGAAACCGGCCTCCTTTTTGTGTTGGTTGGCGGCGATAAGCGCTGTGACGCAAAGGGGCGATCGCCTAAGCTAAATTCGACCCAATCTGTAGGGCTGTTCTTGATTTCGGGATTTCTGTTATGACAACTGCAATGTCTTCCATTCGCTGGCGACAGGTGTTGAGCTTGGCGGCGGTGCAGGCGGTGATTTCGCTAATGTGGGTAGTCTATAACGCCTATCTGCCCGATTTGTTTGGCGAGATTGGCCTACCAACCGATGCGATCGCCCTATTGCTATTGGTAGAAGCGGCATTAGCGATCGCCATTCATCCATTGGCAGGCAGCCTGTCCGATCGCAGTTTGCATTGGCTCGGTACTCGATTTCCCATCATTTCGGTGGGGGTGATTGCTTCATCGGCGTTGTTCATTCTAATCCCGCTATTGGCGATCGCTGGCGGGCAGGGGCTGCGCTGGACGATTGTATTTGTGTTGGTGGCGTGGGCGATCGCCATGACTTTGTTTCACAGCCCCATTATCTCGCTGCTCTTCATTTACTCTTCCGTGCCGCAGTTGCCCTTGGTTGCCAGCACGCTGATTTTGACGCAGCGCTTGGTGAGTATTGCTAAACCAGCCGTGGAGCAAGCATTGCTGAACCTAGGTGCATCCATCACCTTCACCGTGGGATCGATCGCGCTGTTGGGGGCAGCCGTTGCCCTGCGGCAAGTGACACCGCCCGACGCTCCAGTGACAAAGCCACGATTTCCGGCATTGTCGTCCCTGGCATTGATTGGCTTCCTAGGGGTCGGCATTGGTTGGGGAACGCGGTTGGTGATGGGTAATCTACCCAAGCTAATGCTGGACCACGGAGCAATGGCGGATCTGAGTGGCGATCGCCTCATGCTATGGGTGGCGATCGGGCTGGCAGTACTCACGGTTCCGGCAGGATGGCTAGCCAGCACCATTGGCAATCGCCCGGTACTGCTAGTGAGCCTGGCGGCAACGATCGCCCTTTCGCTACTGATGGTGATCCCTGTATTGGCAGTGCAGGGGATCTGTACCGTTTTGCTAGCGGTGACGCTCAGCGGTGTATTTAACGGAGCCTTCCCCTTTGCCATCACCCATGTCCCCTCAGAGCGGGTTGGATTGGGCATTGGGATGTATTTAGCAGGGCTGTCGGCGGCGTTCGTCTCATTCAACCGCATCCTCCCCGAACCACAATTTTTACCCCCATTGGCAGGAGCCGGGATTGGGGCGATCGCCCTAGCTGTAGCGATCCTGGCAGTCTGGTTCACGCCAAAGCCCGGCACTGCTCCAGCATCAAAAGAAAGATGAGCCTTTTTTGGCCAGTCTGGCTGAACAGTCCGATTGAGAATTCCAGTGAGGTTCAAGCGATCGCAGTGGGTTACACCGTACACTGGTCTTGACGATTTGCTGAGTCCGTCGCGCTATGACCTTAACGTTCTACAACAGTCTGACCCGTCGCAAAGAGCCATTTCAGCCCATTAACCCAGGACAAGTGCATATCTATTGCTGTGGCGTGACGGTCTATGACTACTGCCACCTAGGTCATGCGCGATCGTACATTGCTTGGGATACACTGCGTCGCTATCTGATGTGGCGTGGCTATGCTGTGCGCTATATCCAAAACTTTACCGACATTGACGATAAGATTTTGAACCGGGCCCGGCGGGAGCAGACCACCATGGAGGCGATCGCTAACCGCTACACCGATGCCTACTTTGAGGACATGGCACGGCTCAATATTCTGGAGGCAGACGAATACCCGCGCGCAACCCACACGCTCAACGGCATCCAGCGGTTAATCCACGAACTAGAGCAAAAGGGTTATGCCTACCCATCCGAGGGCGATGTGTACTACCGCGTCCGCAGGTTTGATGCCTATGGCAAACTGTCGGGGCGCAAGCTAGAGGATATGCAAGCAGGCGCTAGTGGACGGATTGCGATCGCAGCAGGTGAACCCAAGAAGGAAAACCCGTTCGACTTTGCCTTGTGGAAAGCAGCAAAGCCGGGGGAACCGGCCTGGGAATCGCCCTGGGGCGAGGGTCGCCCAGGTTGGCATATTGAATGTTCGGCAATGGTGCGGGAGCAGCTTGGCGACACCATTGATATTCATGTTGGTGGCGCAGACTTGGTATTCCCCCATCATGAAAATGAGATCGCGCAGTCGGAAGCCGCGACGGGGCATCCGCTGGCGCACTACTGGCTGCATAACGGCATGGTGAATGTGGGCGGCGAGAAGATGTCGAAGTCTGTCGGCAATTTCACCACGATTCGGCAATTGCTAGATCAGGGCGGCGTTGACCCGATGGTGCTGCGGCTGTTTGTGCTGCAAGCGCAATACCGCAAGCCGATTGATTTTACGGATGATGCGATCATGGCTGCACAAAATAGCTGGGACACGCTGAAGGACGGTTTGCTATTTGGCTATCAGTTTGGCGAAAAACTGGGCTGGAGTGATGTGACGGATGGGGCGTTTGGCGATCCGGCGGCGATGCGGATCGATCGCGACCGTGAGGCGGTGCAGCGATTCCAAACGGCGATGGATGATGACATCAATACCTCTGGGGCGTTGGCAGTCATCTTTGAGTTGGCGAAAGAACTGCGGCGACAGGGTAATGTGATTAGCCACACTGGACAAGCCGATGCGAATGCCGATGAACTGCGATCGCACTGGCAAACGCTCGTCTGTTTGGCTCAGGTGCTGGGATTGGAGGCTACACCGGAAGAAACAAGCGCGGATGGGCTATCGGAGGCGGCGATCGCCACTTGGGTTGACCAACGGGCCGCTGCCAAAAAAGCGAAAAATTTTGCCGAAGCCGATCGCATTCGCGATGAATTGAAAACCCAAGGCATTACGCTGATTGACAAACCCGGCGGCGTGACTGACTGGATTCGGGAATAGGTAGATGGCTGTATTTTCT
>CAYSIR010000081.1:0-12794 GCA_964431105.1 uncultured Leptolyngbya sp.
TTCGCTATGGTTTCACAAGCCTCAAACCACTGTAGAACTAACACTGCACTGGTTTGTAAGGCTAGGGGTGGCGATCGCAGTTTAGGAAAAACCACACATTAGTAAGCGGGATCGCACTGGTTTTGGGTCTTGGAAAATAACCAACGACACGGGATGAGTCAACCCAGCCGTTGCCATGCTAGCTTTGCTGCTCCAACCATACCGGCTTGGTTGCCAAGTTTGGCGGTGAGGAGTTGGAGTCCTTGACGGGAACTGGGCAACACTCGCCGCTCCATTGCAGCGATCGCAGTTGGGAAAAAATGGGCAGCACTAGCGCTAACGCCTCCACCGATAATGATGGCTTGGGGCGTCAGGACATAGATAAGACTGGCGAGGCCAGCCCCCAAGTATTCGCCATAACGGTTCCAGAAGGCGATCGCAGCGGCATCCCCTGCATCGGCGCGGCGACCTAATTCATCCGGCTCTAACCCAGTCTCCCGACGAATAGCCTGCACTGAAAGATGCTGCTCTAGCGATCCCCGATTGCCGCTATTACAGTTTGGCCCGTTGGGATCAAGGGTAATCAGCCCCAGTTCTCCCGCCGTTCCCTGATGGCCGACGAAAAGGTGTCCATCCAAAATGATAGCCCCGCCGACCCCCGTCCCCAAGGTCAGCAGAATCAGATGCTCAAAGGGCTGTCCGGCCCCTAGCCAAAATTCTCCTAACCCAGCACAGTTGGCATCGTTGGCAATAATAGTGGGGCGATCGCACTGTTTTTCTAACCAATCCGCTAGCGGCACATTTTTCCAGCCAGCTAGGTTAATGGCAACCTGGGCAATGCGACCCGCCGCATCGGCCGGGCCGGGTGTGCCGACACCAATGGCAACGCAGCGGCGATCGGCATCTATTTGCGCGATCGCCTCTACCATCGCGGCAACAACGGCTTCTGGGGTAGACGGCTGGGGGGTCGGAAGCGATCGCGATCGCAGACAATGCCCAGCCGCATCAAAGCACCCGATTTTAATAGCTGTACCGCCAAGATCAATCCCCAATACCTGTCGTGTAGACTCTTCGCCCATGCCGGCCCCTTGTATAAAAGCGTTACGGGTTGCGTCGAACTAAGGGATTGACTAGGTCATTGAGTCCTTCCCCCACCAAAGACAGCCCAACCACTAGCGAGGTGAGGGCCACCCCCGGAAACAGCGCTGTCCACCAGATCCCCGTGGGCAGTGCATCTAGCGCTTGCCGGAGATCCTGCCCCCATTCGGGCGTTTGTTCAGGCAGCCCTAATCCTAAAAAGCCTAGCCCGCCCAGCATTAGCACGGCATCTGCCGCATTGAGCGTAAATAAAACAGGTACACTCTGAATCACATTGAGCAGGAGGTAGCGCTGTAAAATGACGCGAACGGGTGCGCCCATGGCCTGCGCGGCTTCGATGAATAACTCGGTTTTAACGCTGACGGTATGGTTGCGGACGACTCGGTAATATTGCGGCACGTAGGCAATACTGAGGGCGATCGCCGCGTTCAGTACGCCCCGCCCTACCATAAATGCCAAAGTCACGGAGAGCAGCAGTCCGGGCAATGTATAAATTGTGTCCATAAAAAACAACACAATGCGATCGACCCGTCCGCCCAAATAGCCGCTGACCATCCCCAAAGGTACGCCGACCAACAAACTCAGCACGGTTGCTAACATAACAACCTGTAGGGCAGCCCGACTGCCAAATAGAGTGCGGGAAAAAACATCATATCCTTTGCGATCGGTACCGAACCAGTGGTCAACCGATGGGGGATCGCTAATCGGATTTTGTAACGGCACATTGTACGGATCTTGCAACCACCCCCAGCCCTGTAGCGTTGGCGCTAGTAGGGCGATCGCAATGAAGGCAACCGTCATCATTAGCCCCACCCACATCAACCGATTCGACAGATTAACCGGGGCTGTGCGCTGCAAGAATGATTGAACTGTGAATTTTACTTGAGTCACCCAAAACGCTCTCCAAGTAGGGTCGGATACAGCACGCTGAGCCGCTTCATCCGGTGCCATTGAAGACTTAAAGCGACAATGATGCACCGCCTGGCCGCAGGACTGCGATCCAAATCTCCAAGAATTGGTAGTCCTCCATTAGCAAGGATTTTGGGTGGTGTAAGCAACACCGACGCCACCCAAAATCCTTACATGAATGCTACTACCCAGGAATTTTACAGCAGATTGACCGCTGAACGGCCGTCTGAAAAAAGGCGCTAGCCTACGCCGATCGCAACTGTTGCCCTTCGCGTTCCTGTAGCTGATGCATGTGGTGAAACAGCTTCCAACAATAGTTTTCAGGCAGCCCACAGGTCACAGCCCCGCGCAACACTACGTTGAAATACCAGTCGTTCGGGGCGTGTTCTTCAGCTAGTTTTTCGACGACGGTATAAGTGCGGACATTGGCATAGGTGCGATCGCCCCGACCAATGCTAATCGTGAGATGCTGATACCCTTCTTCGCGCTCATCCAGGCGATCGCTCAACCGCCACGGCAAGCGATACAGCACGCCCTGTACATGAGTTGTTGCATCCCGCACCACATCTAGTACGCCACAGTTGCGCCGCTGCGATCGCCGGAAAAAGCCGAGGCGATAGTTTTCCAGAATTGCAGGGCCAACAACATAGGCGTGAGTGGGTTCACCGAGCGATCGCTTGAGGTCAACCGGGCACATACAAGACCCGTAGGCAAAGTAGTAAAACGAGGGTTCGTGGGTGGTTCGTTCGATCAAAATATCATTGAAATCAGCAAGATGAATTGACATGGATCACGGCAAGAAACAATAAGGGTTAAGCGATATAGGTGAATCACGACAACGGCTGAATACCGAAGGTTTGAGTGATTCGACTGAATCCTGATTTGACAACTGGCACAAGACCACTGCAATGACATCAACTAGCCGTTCTCAAGCGTTACTCAACCGGTTCAACCGCTAGTCAGTCTATTCGGTTGCCTCGACGTCTCGACTTAGGTTAAAGATGCTCTCCATTATAAACTCACGTATTCCGCCCGATAAACCGTAGATTAAATCATTGTCATAAATCGTATTGGAGTAGTGGTATTCATGTAATGATTTTTGGTGGTGTGGGCGTTGCCCACACCACCAAAAATCATTACTAATAGAGGGCTACCCGTATTGGTTCATAGGATGAACTGATAGGACTGGCTCACACCGTTCATCGTTTCCATCAGCCGCAGCGCTCGCAGAGCAATCATGGGCGTTGCTGATTCTGGAGATGAATTGGGAGTAATGAGAGTTGGATGAATTGGGACAACATTTCAATTCATCCTGCTATCCAGCAACACCCGATCTTGCAGCGACTCCATCGCCATGACGAAATGAATAAGACTCCGTTGATTTTCAAGCAGCGGTGTTCCGCTGAATGTATAAAATACGAGCATTCATGCAAGAATTTTGGATGGCATGGGCGACACTACCCAAACCCCTCACCAGTAGAAGACACTACCTAGAAATACACATTGTATTAACTAGCAATATTAGCGATCGTGCCAACCGCAGCCGTCGATGAATAGGTCAACGCCAGAATTATAGACCGATGGTTTCACAAAAAACGGTCAGGTTTGAACAGACGGCAATCCCTAATTGACTAACAAAAATTATGCATTGGGCGCGGCAACCTATTGGCTAAGAGGCTTTAGATAATGTAGGGATCAGTTGCCCCCTTTGGCAGTTGAAGCGTAGACTGCTTTGTCCCTCAGCCAGCGTAATCGCGCCCTCGTTGCCACCGCTGTACCCTGTTCCCGTTGCTTGAATGGATTGTCCTCATCGTGGTGAGAACTCTTTTACGGTACGGACACAGTTCAGGCTGTGAAACAGGTTCACATGAGTGTCGCAACTTTCCGGCAACATTCAAACAGACGCTAGCCGGTCGTGAAGCATCACGGTTGAACGGCGCGGGGTTTGATTGAGGGCACCCCACCGATCAGCCGCCAAACGTTAGTATAATTTTAGTATTAGAGCATTAGCCCAGTAACAGAGGCGAGTCAATTCACTCACTCGACAGAGACCTGATTTCTTGACGGTCTAACCTAAGGCAGAAATCTCTAAAATGATGCATCAGTCGCTACAGGTTCCGTTGATATTTCAAAATATTAAGCTACACTGGATGCAAAGGGAATGAAGCCCTTGAGGAACGTTAATCATTGTTGAGCAAACTGACAGAAAAGACACTGATGCAGAATTGAATCGTAGTGGATTCAGCTTGACTGCCGTTTGAAGGATTTTGGCTCGGATTGTGTATAGTTTACGGCCATTGGGTGCGATCGCGCGGTTAGCAATTCAGGCAGTTAACGATTAAGTACATTCTGGTTGCGTTCGTAGGTCATAGGGCTGTACTCACTTAACATATTCCCAGCCTTACTTCAGGAATCTGCCGATTGAACACTAGCTTTAGCGAGGCTACGAATTACGCTGTAGCGATCGCTCTAACACCACAGAAATTGTATGACTGACGCGGATTGTGCGAGTGTATCGTACAAAGTTACCTTCCAATAATCACGCAGATAAGACTATTAGCTGAGTCCTCCACTTTTGCTTACAGAAGAGTCAGAGTTCTGACGAGGATTGACGAATTGAGTGAGCGGATTTCGTGAAAGAAATTCCGTCATTGTGTACACCATGGAGAAATATTTATGGACTGGCTTTTGTTGTCAGAAATTCCAACATCTCTAACCCAGAATCAATTTGGTCTGGTTTACAACGCATTTTCATTGTGCATTGCCGCAATGTTGGCGTCTGCCTTGTTTTTCTTTAATGCTAAGTCCCAGGTCAATCAAAAGTATCGCACGGCGATTTTGATTTCGGGTGTTGTTGTTAGCATTGCAGCTTACCACTATTTCCGTATTTTCAATAGCTGGGAAGCAGCCTATGCCCTGCAAGACGGTATTTACACTGCAACGGGTGTCCTGTTTAATGATGCGTACCGATATGTAGACTGGCTGCTTACGGTGCCACTGCTGTTGATTGAAGCCGTGGCCGTGCTGGCGTTGTCGAAGTCGGTTTCTCGTCCGTTGTTAACTAAGCTAGCGATCGCAGCGGTTGTGATGATTGCCACGGGTTATCCGGGTGAAGTCGCCGATACGATTAAGGTACGTGCCATTTGGGGCGCGATTAGCACGGTTCCGTTTGCCTACATTTTGTATATTCTGTGGACTGAGCTAAGTCAGGCGATCGAGCGCCAGCCGGAGCAGGTTAAGTCATTGATTAGTGTGATGCGGGTATTGCTCTTGGCATCTTGGGGTGTTTATCCAATTGCTTACCTGTTGCCAGAGGTGGGCATCACCGGTGCGGCTGCAACCGTTGGCGTACAGATTGGATACACTGTTGCTGACCTGTTAGCTAAGCCCGTATTTGGTCTGCTAGTGTTCAACATTGCTCGCATTAAGTCTGAAGTGGATGAGCAAGCTGCGTTAACGGATGGGTCAAATACAGCGATCGCATCAGATGGAAGCGATCGTGAAGCTGTAGCGGCTAGTTAGATGACCGACCAGGATAATTAGCGGACGGCCGTTAATATCTAATCTTTGTATATCCCTAGCTTTCATTGAAAGTTAGGGATTTTTTGATCTGTGCAAACTTACCGTCAAACGGCGATCCCCCGTCAGCCGACTGGGGTCATTCTAGATAAAGAGCTTGAGACTCAACTGATGATCATCGCTCAGATTATCTCAGGGTTAGGAAGCGGTCGCATCGCCGATCGCCTGCCTATCTGATTCTCCAAAGATGGCGCTGGGATGGCAGTAATATTTAAACTCCAGCAAATTATGAAATGGGTCGCACAGAAAAAAGGTACGGTGCTCTAGGGGTGAGCCGGGGAAGCGGCGCTTGGGCGATTGATAAAAGGATAGATTTGCCTGCTGCGATCGCGCTAATAATGCTTCCCAGTCCGATTCTTGCTCAAATACCAGGCCAAAATGTCGCGGATAGATTCCTTTCTGGGGCGTTAGAGGGGCATGGCTGACATGGGCCACTAATTGATGACCGTACAAATTTAGGATGACTGATTGATCATTGTGCCGCCCCAGTTGGCAGCCCAGCCCATCCACATAAAATGCTTTGGTTTCGTCTACATTGGCGACGGGAAATGCCAGATGAAAAAGTGCCTGTGCCATGCGGGTTCCTAGGTTCCAAATACCAACAGCCAGACTGGAATGGTCAGTAACAACAGTCCAGTGGTTAACACGATACTACTCGCAATCAGTTCTCGGTCAAGCTCGTATTCTTCAGCCAAGATCAGCCCGGCGAAGGCGCTTGGCATTCCTGCCATCAGCACAACCGCTAATCGTGGCTCGGATGATACCCCTGCAAGGGTAGCGGCCAATCCAACTACAGCAGGGACAATCATTACTTTTAGCACGGTTGGTGCGATCGCCCATTTGAGGCTACTCCATCCATTGAGCTGGCTGAGCCGCATACCCATCAATGTCAGCGCGATCGGAATCACAATCCAGACGGATGCCTGTAGCCCATCGTCAACCCAGTTGGGAACGAGGAGCGGTCGCGTCACCATGCCAATGGCATAGGCCCACAAAGACGGTACGGTCAGCACATCGCGCACCTGCGTCCAGCCGAGGTTCACATCCTGCGATCGCCCAAAGTAGCTAGCCAGAAATACGCCGATGCCATAGGTTCCCAGCACATTATGCGCCACGCTGTAAAACACAATCCAGCTAATATAGCGCTCGCTGATAAAGATGGGAGCGATCGCCAAACCCACAAACCCCGTATTAGCAATCATTGATGACAGGATAAAACTGCCCCGCCGAGAGGTATCAGCCCAGAATTCGGCCGGGGTCAGTTGCTGGAGGGCAGGAACAGGCACAGGTTCGGCAGTGAAATTGGCGGCGGAGCGCTGCGATCGCCATGTGAGCCACGCCAACGTTGCCCAAGCCAGTGCCAGCCCGGTCACCAAGGCGAAGACAGCAAAAAAGGGCGCTAATCCCACGCGATCGCTGAGGCTAGTGCGGCGAGTTAGGGCAAAGACTTCCAGCGGAATGCCGACCCAGTATAGACCCCGGCCCAGCAGACGCGGCGCTTGGTCTGGCAATACTCGAATCAGCACAAGGCCGACACTCGGCCAAATGAGTAGCGGTAAATAGGCGCGTAATAATGTATCGGTCATGAATTCAATCGGGTCAATGCATGGTCATCGTACCCTGACTGACCGAATGAGCAAACCCAGGGGGTGCATGTCACCTTTACGCCCTCACCCTAAATCCCTCTCCCAATCTTGGGAGAGGGACTTTGAGCGGTTTTCGTCCCTTCTCCCAATATTGGCAGAAGCCTGTCCTGAGCTTGTCGAAGGGGGGTTGGGGGATGAGGGCAATACAGGGATTTGCAAACGTGACATGCTCCCACCCAGGGCCCGTTATCAATTGCAGAAACCGGTCGTCAACAATGACGTGCCCCGATCCCATCGGACTGTCAAGCGATGGAAAGAATATGAGTTATGGCCCCAGCAAGTTCTCACGGCATCTACCCCGGCGGTCACGGATCACTCACGGGTCACAATATGGTATTTGTGTAGTGATTTTGGGAGATGTGGACATCGCCCCTCCCAAAATCACTAATGGAAGACGACCCAGGTCACTATTTTTCAAGGCGCACCACATACCACTGCAAAAACTGACTTGGCCCCAAATCAAACTCACAGTAAGTATCTCGTAGATGCTGGGCCTGATCTGCGATCGCATCAAATTTCTGCAAGTCGCGGGGTAAGCTATCCTGGCGGGTTTCCAAAATAGTCATCAGCTTTTCCAACAGTTCATCCGGTGTCAGAAATTGCTCCGGCTGGTTTGTCTCCAGCACCACAAAAGCATCATTCTGATACATCATCGGGTCAGGCATGATCGATGCTCCACTATTCACCGTTAATCCAATGTCCCGCCGCTATCGCGTCACCAGTGCGCCGCGACGGCTTCACCGTTGCTTCACCGTTACCTCACTCAATAGGTCATCTAGATGTATCTTCTAAATGTGTGAGCATGGCTAGACATCCTCCCGACGGGCGAGAAGCTCACTCCCAACCGCTGCGCTATCCATTACGCAAAAGTCGCCAGACCTTTTGCCTCACAACCTTTCTAAGGGTTACTCAGAATCCTCATTTTTGAGTCAAGGAATGCGGGTTTCAGCGAGATCTGCGTAATGGATAGACCGCTGCGAAGGAGGCTGGCAAACGGTTTGCCCGTTAAAGTCGGCCGGACGCTAGCATCAGCCTAGCATTTGCCCTGAAGGACAAGGCTTTAAATCCATGATTTTTTGATCAGAATAGGGGTTTCGGGCATTTTTACATGAAAATGGTACGGGGTGGAGGTTGTCACCAACGCTGCACATCATTCAGAAATCATCATTCAGAAATAGTGGTGTTCATGTAGTGATTTTTGGTGATGTGGGCAGTGCCCATATCACCAAAAATCATTACCAATAGAGGACTACTCAGACAACATTGGCTGAAGTCCTTTTCTATGGGTGCATCCCATTTTTGCAAATTTGCCCTCAGCCGATCTAAGCATTACTAAGCCTCACTAAGCCCGCGAGCTTGCCGAGTATTGACCTACGAGCATTGACCTATGACCGCGTTTCCGTCCCTCGCAGACCTACAAGCGATCGCAGATGACATTGACCTATCCCAGCATGACTTAGCCGCCGTGCAGAGGCTCTATGCAGCGAGCCAAGGCGATCCACTGTGCTTTCGGCGCTATCTCAAGCGGCATACATGGGGCGAGCCAATCCCCTACATCACTGAAACCATTGAGTTTCGCCACCGCTTCTTTAAACTCGACCGTCGTGCGTACATTACCGATCCTGAACTTACTTATTTAGTAGATGCAGTGCTGCACGATATTGATGCATTTACGGCTCGTGAAGGGCGATCGCCTCTAGTCGCTGAATTTGGCGTAGGCTGCGGCAGCCTTAGCATTTCTATCAAACTGGAACGTCCAGAGGTGGCGATCATCGGTGTTGAAATTGATCGCAGTGCGATCGCCCTAGCCCTTGAAAATGTGGCTCGATATAAAGTGGATATTCCAATCATTGAAAGTGATTTCTTTAGCAGTTGGTCGTTCGTAGACGCTCCTGATATTATCTACGGGGATCCTCCCTGGGGGGAAACGACCGATTTATACGACCCTCTGCGATCGGCAGCCTACTACCACGCAATGCCCGTGATGTCAGCTTATCCAGTAGGTGGCAAGGCTGCCGTTCATGAAGGATTACTGCGCCATGTAAAATCCCAAGGATGGACTAGCCTGATGCTGCTAAACTGCGGTGTTTTGCCTTCATCCGTTCTCAATGATCTGGAATCCTTGACCCAAACAGCGACTCGTCTTCATCCCACAGCAGAGTTAACTATTTTACGCTGCACTGTCAACCCCAGCAGCTAAGCGATCTCAATAGCCGCTGCACCCACGTCCCAATGCACCCATTTATCTTATAATTTGCGATGAATAATCAGGCCACTTCAATTCGTAAACAGATACGAACGTCGTCCAAATTTTGGAGCATTCGCAGCAAAGTTCTGATCGGGTTTACGGTTGTGTTTACTGGCATCTTTGCCGGAACCTATGCCTGGTTTTATCGATATGCCTCAGAGTTAGCCCTAGAGCGGTTGCGCGACAACTTGGTCAATACTTATCGCATTACCCATACTCGCATTGATGGCGATCGCTTTGAAGAATTAGCAAATTTACCTGTACCTGACAATCCAACTGACATTGAGAATAATGAACTCTATCAACAACATCAGGACTGGCTAGTTGAACTGTCTGATCTTGAACCTCGCGCCCTCGCCTATACCTTTATCAAAGGGGATACTTCCAATGAAATCCTGTGGATTGGTGATGCATTTCGGGCATTGCGACCGGATGATGAACCGACGATATTCAAAGAAAGCTACATAGATAATATTGGCTTATCACAGGGATTTGAAGTCAGCGATGTTTATGTGATTATGGAGCCAGAAACTGATCAGTGGGGACGATGGATTTCGGCGCTCGGGCCCATCACCAACGCATCAGGCGATGTAGTCGGTGTGCTAGGCGTTGACTTCAGTGCAGACTATCTCATGATGGTGCAGCAAGAGGTGCGAACGTTTCTGCTCGTTGCATTTATTGTTGCTTATCTGTTGGTAATGGTAGCTATTTACGTGATTGCCGATCGCCTGACGCGACCGATTGTCGCACTCACCGGACTGAGTGACGCGATCGGAGATGGAGACTATAGTCAACGCGCCCAGCTTTCCCAGTTTTATCGCCGTCAGTTTTACGATGAAATTAGTCAGCTAGCGCTTGTCTATGAGTCAATGGTTAATAAAATTCATCGCCGTGAAGAAACACTCAAAACTCAGATCAACGTTCTCAAAATTGAGATTGATCAAACCAAACGCGATCAGCAAGTAAAAGAAATTGTGGATACAGATTATTTCCAGAGTCTTCAGAAGAAAGCGCGGAGCCTGCGTCGCAATCGTCGGTCAGATTCCTAACGTTGGCAAAAAACGAGCCTAACCCATCTTGGTAGTGGTATTCATGTAAGAATTTTTGGTGGTGTGGGCGACGCCTACACCACCAAAAACTATTACTAATAGGGGACTACCCCCATTTGCTTGAGTTTCAGGTCAATTAGGAGCTTTTAGTTAATTTATTCAGACAATTTGCAGAAGTGATGAAATATAGTACGACGTTTCACAGATGGTTAGTGCAAGTTTGTCACCCATGGTGTTGAAGTATCTTAGCTGTGCGATCGCTTCGCCATTGCGCCAAACTTTAAGTCCTGCCTCTAGCCACAGTCCGGCTGGTCGCACTTCTAGCTGCCTGATGCGGTTCCTCTACGTGTATCATCGCAGCGTGTATTATCGCCGATTCAGCGTTTTCTTAGCTAAGGTTGTCTCGATGGAGTAACATCTGTCAAGGGATTGACCTGCGATCGGCACGCCTCCATCGTACCCAACAGCAATTGCCACGCGGCGACCAAGCGTGATGCATGGACTGATACCCCGTTCCCAGTCCAAAAGCGATCGCAACCCATGCCGCTTTCATATTCCATGTATAGCAATCCTAAATGAGTTGTGAAGTGAGAATGGTTGTTGTGAGAAGGATTCCTGCGGAATCCTTCTCACAATCCAAATAGGATTGCTATATCCCCACAAACGACAAAAAACTTATAGAATCTTAAACTAAAGACTGGCTGCGTCGGAACAGTACAGGATTGTTCACGCATTGTTCATGGGAAGAATTGGGGAGCATCCCACTTTTACACGTCTTGCACGTCTGTGTCTCATCCGCAAGTTTAAGGAGTAATGTCTTAAAACTTAAGAGATATGGGTCAACCGCTAGGTATAGGCAGAAAAATATGGCAAGTGTAGTTCGCAAGAACCGACAAGCACAGCAGCATTCATCACGGTTCCGGTTTGGGTTCAGGCATGGACTGGCAATCGTTCTGCTGTTACCCATGGGGTGCGCGGCAGCGGTTGAAGGACAGGGCAACGGTCGGCAAGGTGCGCCCCAGGAAGAGGTCGCCGCCATTGTGGATATTGCGGAAGCGACGGCAGCGAATGAGGCATTGTCCTACACGGGCACCACGGAACCGGCACAGCAAGTAACGCTGCGATCGCAAACCAGTGGACAACTGCTCAATATATCGACAGACGTGGGAGATGCGGTACAGCGCGGAGCGGCACTGGCTCAGATTGATGATGGTTTGCTTCGGACAGAGGTGGCAGAGGCGGAGGCAGAACTGGCTGCTCGGCAATTTGAGGTGGATCAGGCCCGCACTCAGGTAGCCGACGCGCAAGCGCGGGTCGAGCAGGTGCGGGCAGCGTTACAGCAAGCCGAAATCGATGCCGATCGCTTCTCAACCTTGGCCGCCCAGGGAGTCGTTGCCCTTCAGCAGGCTGAAATTGCAATCACTCGCCGCCTCACGACTGAACAAGAATTGCGCTCAGCCGAAGAGCAGGCCAAAACCCGTGAACAGGCCGTAGAATCGGCTCTACAGCGCGTCCGGGCCCAGGAGGCGGTGGTGCAGCAATTTCAGGAGCGGTTTTCTTACTCAACGCTCGTTGCCCCTAGTGATGGCGTTGTGCTAGAACGTTTGGTCGAATCAGGCGATGTCATCCAAGCGGGGCAGGATATGCTGAGGATTGGCAATCTTCAAGACATGTTGGTCATTGTGCAGATTACCGATCGCGATCGCCGCCAAGTTCAGCTAGGGCAAACAGCAACCGTAACGCTAGATGCCTTTCCCGATCGCCCCCTAACCGGTCGCATTACTCGCATCTCTCCCGTTGCCGATCCGGCAGGTCGGCTGATTCCTGTGGAAATTACAATCCCCAATGCCGATAGCCAAATCGGTAGTGGTTTGCTTGCCCGCGTCCAGTTCACGTCTTTGGAAGAGCAGCGGGTTACGGTTCCCCAGTCAGCCCTAGACGTTGGCGAGGCTGAAAATGTGGTGTTTATTGTTTCTGGAAGTGGCGATACGGTTACGGTGCAGCCTCGGCAGGTGCAAGTGGGCGATCGCGCCAATGGTCAGGTGCAGATTACAGACGGGTTGCAACCCGGTGAAACCTACGTTGTTCGCAGCAACCGACCGCTCCAACCCGGCGAAACCGCTACCCGCAGCCTGATGTCAGAGTAGCCATCAACTCACCATTCACCTCTGAATCATTTCACCATTTAAATCATTACTCAATGGCTATTCCATAGTCATCCTTGCATTATCTCATCCTTGCATTATCTCATCCTTGCATTATCTCATCCTTGCATTATCTCATCCT
>CAYSIR010000081.1:12894-16278 GCA_964431105.1 uncultured Leptolyngbya sp.
TGCCTCAGAGCGACGATGCTGAGCGCTCTGATGCCAATAGCCTGATGTCTCCTTGCTGCTGATTGCGTTCCTTAACATATCTGCTCCTATGTCTTCCCCATCACGCCTCAGTTTAAGCAGCCTGGCTATTCGACGGCACATCGGCACTTTTGTGTTGACGATCGCCGCGATCGCCCTTGGTTTATTCGTGACCCTACGGTTGCCGGTGGATTTGCTGCCATCGATCACCTATCCCCGCATTGGTCTGCGGGCAGCAGCGCCCGGCGTTGCACCAGAGGTAGCCGTTGACGAAATCACTCGCCCTTTAGAAGAAGCCCTTTCAGCCACCGAAGGCGTTGTGCAGGTCTTTTCCCAAACCCGCGAGGGTCGCATCAGTCTGGATTTATTCTTCGAGCCGGGGGGAGATGTGGATCAGGCCTTGAATGATGCTACGGCGACGCTCAACCGGGCCCGCGATCGCCTGCCAGATATTGTAGAAACCCCGCGACTGTTTAAGTTTGATCCCTCACAGTTGCCCGTGTATGAATTTGCGCTGACCTCTGCCTCGCTGCCAGATGTAGCGCTGCGAGTATTTGCAGAAGAGGAATTAGCCCGTGAATTGGTGCGGGTTCCAGGGGTCGCAAATGTGGATATTTCTGGCGGTGTGCAAGAGGAAGTCCAGGTCAACTTAGATTTACAGCGCCTCCAGTCAGTGGGTCTGGATATTGATGATGTCTTGGATGCGCTTCGCGATCGCAATCAGGATATTTCCGGCGGACGGCTGCGCGGTGGCAACACCGAAACTCTAACTCGGTTGGTAGGTCGCTTTCAATCAGCGGACGAAGTGGGGAATGTCGCGATCGAATTGCCCAACGCCACCCCGCCGCGGCAGGTGTATCTGCGAGATATTGCAACCATTCAGGACGGCATAGAAGAACAGCGCATTTTCGTTAGCTTAAACGGTGAACCAGCCGTTAAAGTCAGTATTCAAAAACAGCCCACCGCCAACACGGTTGCGGTTGTGGATGGGGTTAAGGCGCGGATGGACACGCTGCGCCAAGCGGGGCTGACGCCCGATGATATGGTGCTGACGGCAACGCTGGACGAATCGCGGTTCATTCGCAACTCTATTCAAAATGTGGCGATCGCTGGGCTAACCGGGGCGACCCTAGCGGCGATCGCTGTCCTTCTATTTCTCGGTTCCCTACGCCAAACGCTCATTATTGTATTGGCCATTCCCCTGGCGACCGTGACAGCGATTTTGCTGATGGCACTGTTTGGACTATCTCTAAATGTGTTTAGCTTGGGCGGCCTGGCCCTTGGGGTCGGCATTGTGGTGGATAATGCCATCGTCATGCTGGAAAATATCGCCAAAGATGCCGCCGCCGCGATCGCAGGCAGTAACGGCAACAGCAATGAACAGCGCATCATCGAGCAGGCCCAAGAAAGCAGCCAAGCCCTTGAATCAGCCCTGCTCGCCTCCACTAGCACCAACCTAGTGGCCGTGTTGCCCTTTTTGCTGATTGGTGGCTTCATTTCGCTCATCTTCAATGAATTGATTCTGACCATCAGCTTTGCGGTGGCGGCTTCCATGATTGTAGCGCTCACAGTTGTGCCAGCCCTGGCTTCCCGATTGCTAGCCATACCTGGATCGAGCGGTCTTCGCAACGTTTCACTGATTGCTGGTTTTAGTCAGCGCTTGGATGGACTCACCCGCCGCTATCGCCAACTGCTGACCTGGATACTGCAACGGCGCATCCTGGTCATTGCGATCGCCATCATTACCCTAGTGGGCAGCAGTTTGCTCATGGTCAGCCGCATTCCCCAAGAAATTCTGCCGCGCATCAATACCGGACAGGCCAATGTTCGGGTCAGCTTTCCGCCCGGCACTAGCATTGCCGACAATCGCCGCATCATGCAGCAATTAAACAATCAGATGCTAGAGCAACCGGAAGTCGAATACACCTTCTCGACGGCTGGAGGGTTTCTATTTGCCAGCAACACCAGCGAAAATGCCCTGCGCGGAACCATCAATGCAACCCTAAAGCCGGGATCAAATGTGTCGGCCGTGGTCGATCGCATGAACCAGCAATTTGCTCAACTGCCGTTGATCGATACCAGCATTCGCGTTAGTCCAGACTCGGTGCGCGGTCTAATTCTCAACAATTCGCCAGTACGGTCAGAAATTGATGTGGGGCTGCAAGGCAACGATGCCGAACAACTGCGACAGGGCGGCAGACAAGTGCTAAACGCCTTGCGCCAGCAGGCTACCCTAGCGCGCTATCGCCCCGATGCGGAAGACCCACAGCCAGAAATTCAAATTCGCCCCGATTGGGAACGGGCCGCCGATTTAGGTTTAACCGTTCAAGAAATTGGCAACACGATTCAGACGGCTCTGAGTGGATCGGTTCCCACTCAACTGCAACGGGGCGATCGCTTAGTAGACATCAAGGTTCAGCTTGAACCCGGAACCGTGCAGGAACCCAGCCAACTGCGCGCTATCCCGCTGTTTACGTCCGATCGCCAATTGGTTCGTCTAGGCGATATTGCCACCATTGATACCGGCATTGCCCCCGGCGAAATCCAGCGCATCAACCAACGGCAGGTATTTCTCATTGCCGGTAGCTTGGTGGAAAACGCAAGCCTCGGTGAGGCCCTTGCCGAAGTGGATCGCATTGTTGATGCCGTGGAGCTACCCGCAGGAGTCACACGCCTGCCCAGCGCCAACGCGGACACGAATCAACAGTTGCAGCGATCGCTGGGTAGTCTGGGCGCACTCGCCGCCTTTCTAGTCTTCGTAGTCATGGCTGTTCAATACAATTCTCTCATCGACCCGCTGGTGATTATGCTAACCGTGCCGCTGGCATTGGCGGGGGGAATTTTGGGACTGTTTATCACCAAAACTGCGATCGGCGCAACCGTCGTTGTGGGAGCAGTGCTGCTGGTAGGAATTGTGGTCAACAATGCCATCATTATGGTGGAATTAGCCAACCAAATTCGACTGCGCGATCGCATCAGCCACCGCGCTGCCATTCTGCGGGCTGCCCCCCAACGGCTACGCCCCATTTTAATGACCACCATCACCACAGTATTAGGACTATTTCCTTTAGCGCTGGGCATCGGTGAAGGGGCAGAGTTTTTGCAGCCGCTGGGCATCGTTGTGTTCTCAGGCCTGTCTTTAGCTACGTTGCTGACGCTGTTGATCATTCCCTGTTTTTATACGCTGTTGCACGATCCTCGCTGGAGCCGATATAGTCGCCTGCGATCGCCATCCCTCGTCCCCAAATCGACCGAAAAACCAACCGTGCGCCAGTAGGCCAGGCGTAATGTCCACTGAGCCTGACCTACACGCCCACGAATGAATGGCAGGCGAGTTGAATACACTCCATAGCAGTGGGGGATACC
>CAYSIR010000082.1:0-16207 GCA_964431105.1 uncultured Leptolyngbya sp.
AGAGGTAGCAAAATACGATCGCTCCATCCTGTGTCGAGGGATTGGGGAGCGATCGCAATAATTCAGAATAGATTATTTGAGATAAGACTATCGCTAGCGCTGTTCTGGAAACATGATCTTAGCTGCCTGTCCACAGCTATTGACAAATGCCCCATCAAACCCGGCACCAATGACACCACCAACCAAAGGAACCATTTTTGTTAAGCTAATAGTGCTTTTCTCACCTGTTTTGGCAACGAGTCTGTATCCTGCCCTACGGTTTATCTCAACAAGAGCTTTCCTAGGAATATTTTTGATGAATCGCTGAAATGATTTCTTCCCGATCTCAGCACCCATATTTTTCAAAATAGTTTTTCCGGATTCACCTAAAAGACAGAGGAGGATCATAGCTCGAACTTTATCTGAGTTAATATCATATCCCCTACGATGGGCGATTGCGGCAGCAAGATTGGCACCCAGAGCATAGGATGTAGCAAGACTTGCAGGAATCATCACCGGCAATGTTGCAATACCACCAACTCCTGTTACAAAACCAGTTCCAGCAGCGTATGCGGTTCGCCACCGGATCATGGCATTAATTGCCTCCTTATCAGTTTTAGTATTTTTGCGTTGAGCATTAGAAAAATCTTCGGCAGACTGTAGAAAACCTCCCCCGTCAATCGTAACCTTGTGAAGCCATTGAATTAGCTTTGAGCCTTGGTAATCGTCATCAAAACTACCTTTAGTTGTCGTCATAACTTGAACTCTTAAAAAATGGTTAGCGAAGTGAGGCGCGACTTGGGGGAAGTGCAGCACAATACCTCATGCAGTTCTGTCCAATGTAACCTTAAGAAATATTGAAAGATGGTAGGGAAATTACGCAAAGAAAAGGGTTAAAACCCGATTTTTTATAGATTTATTTTTTGGAACTATATCTTTATCGAATCTTGATAAAAAAGAGAGCAATATGTGCAATGTTTCAGGACTCTACTCAACGAAATAAGTCGCTCACACTTCAAATCTGATGGCTAAGTAACGACTCAAAAGTGATTTAAGACTCAAAAAGTATTAATTAACCCAAAAACATATATTGGACATCTCGAACGATCGCTCCTAAGTTGGTAAATAGAGAACACAGACGCGATCGCACTGCTTAGACGTTAAGCGATACGATCGCCATCGTTACACCCTCGAAAGGACGATCGCCATGAGCAAAGGCACACTCTTCGACAAAGTTTGGGATTCCCATACAGTGGGGACGCTTCCCTCCGGACAAACCCAACTCTTCATCGGGTTGCACCTAATTCACGAAGTTACCAGCCCCCAGGCGTTTGCCATGTTGCGCGATCGCGGGCTGACGGTATTGTTTCCAGAGCGGACGATCGCTACCGTTGACCACATTGTGCCAACGGAAAACCAAGCGCGGCCATTTGTGGATACGTTAGCGGAAGAGATGATGCTGGCGATCGAACAAAATGCTAAGGAAAACGGCATCACTTTCTATAACGTTAAGTCCGGTAATCAGGGCATCGTTCACGTCATTGCACCGGAACAGGGCTTGACCCAACCCGGCATGACCATTGCCTGCGGTGATAGCCATACCTCGACCCACGGGGCATTTGGGGCGATCGCCTTCGGCATTGGTACGAGTCAGGTACGGGATGTATTGGCGTCTCAAACGTTGGCATTGTCGAAGCTGAAGGTGCGGCGAATTGAGGTGAATGGCACGCTGAAGCCGGGGGTCTATGCTAAAGATGTAATTTTGCATATTATCCGCAAGCTGGGCGTGAAGGGCGGTGTCGGCTATGCCTATGAATATGCGGGTACGACTTTTGAGCAGATGAGTATGGAAGAACGCATGACCGTCTGCAATATGTCGATTGAAGGCGGTGCGCGATGCGGATACGTTAACCCTGACCAGACGACTTATGCTTATCTCGAAGGGCGAGATTTTGCGCCGAAGGGTGACGACTGGAATACGGCGGTAGACTGGTGGAACAGTATGCGCAGCGATGCCGATGCCGAATATGATGATGTGGTGGTGTTTGATGCTGCCGACATTGCGCCGACGGTGACTTGGGGGATTACGCCGGGGCAGGGCATTGCGGTAGACGAGACGGTTCCTACACCGGAGGAGCTACCGGACGATGAACGGGCGATCGCAGAGGAAGCCTATCGTTACATGGATCTGAAGCCCGGTGCGCCCATTCAGGGAACTAAGATTGATGTCTGCTTTATCGGAAGCTGCACCAATGGCCGGATTGAGGATTTGCGGGAAGCTGCCGCGATCGCCAAAGGTAAGCGAGTCTCGGAAACCGTTAAAGCCTTTGTAGTGCCTGGTTCAGAGCGAGTTAAGGAACAGGCAGAAGCGGAAGGGCTACACGATGTCTTTGTAAATGCGGGTTTTGAATGGCGGGAACCGGGTTGCTCCATGTGCTTGGCGATGAATCCAGATAAGCTACAGGGGCGGCAAATGAGCGCATCTTCATCGAATCGTAATTTCAAAGGACGGCAGGGATCGTCGTCGGGTCGGACGTTGTTGATGAGTCCGGCAATGGTCGTAGCAGCCGCGATCGCAGGTCATGTTACCGATGTTCGTACCCTGTAGACTCAATTGCAATCGAGCATATTTTTACCGGTTAGCGTATCTGAATTCAAGCGAGGATTTCCATGACTATTGTTAAAACTGTGGCGGGGCGGGGTATTCCGCTCACGGGCAACGACATCGATACCGATCGCATCATTCCGGCTCGGTTTCTCCGCTGCATTACCTTCGATGGGCTGGGCGCACACGCCTTCGAGGACGATCGCAAACAGCTCAATGGCAATCATCCGTTTGATCAACCGCAGTACCAAGGCGCAAACGTGTTAGTAGTGAACGGCAATTTTGGCTGTGGGTCGTCGCGGGAACACGCGCCCCAAGCGCTCTCCAAATGGGGCATCACGGTGCTAGTGGGTGAAAGCTTTGCCGAAATTTTCTTGGGTAACTGTGTGGCGATGGGCATTCCCTGTGTGACGGCAACACCAGAGAATGTGACGAAACTGCAAGGGGCGATCGCATCGCATCCCCAAGCGATCGTCACGGTTGACCTAAATGCGATGACGGCGACCTGTGGCGATGTATTGATTCCGGTGCAAATGGGCGATGGCCCGCGCCAGATGTTTCTGTCGGGAACCTGGGATGCCTGCGGTCAGTTGGTGGCTCAAGCGGAGCAGGTTAAAGCAACGGCGGCCAAACTACCCTATGTGACCTGGGGAAAGACGGCGTAGGATCGGTTGATTTGACTAAGTTGATTTGACCAAATTTCATATCGCAACTTCTATCCCCGATCGCAGCATCGGGGATTTTTTTAGTTCGTCCATTCACCAAGCTTTAAAATGGCGATCGCCCAAAACCCGACCTGCGATAGATTCAACTCAACCTTGATTTGCACTACATCCTAAAGGTGTAGCCGCATTCAAAATGCTTCCATCTACATTAATCAGTGCGGGTTGGCATCGCAACCCGCGTTTTGCAAAACCCACAACCTCTGGTTGAGGCTCCAATCATTTTGATTGTTAATCAAAAAGCTCTGATCACATAAGCCAAATCTCCAAAAAGACCGCGCTAGTCAAGCCAAAGTTGAAGAAATTTACGAACTATCCGAGGGCTAACCAGATCTAGCCTCTAGCATTAAAACCAGCGCACCTTGATCAGGAGAGCGCCACGGCATGGCCAGTCCGTTCATCCATTGGTTATTGAGTACGCCGCAAGCGTCACCTCTGGCTAGTTTGGTGCAGCGGAGGCAGGAAACTCGTCCGATTTGCGACAGGCCTGCTTTTGTGAACCTTCTAAACAAGTCTGGGCCTGCCCATGAGCATTGGTTCAGAACTGGATGAATGACGGACAAACGGCTTGGGTTCAGATGCTGAAAGTTTCAGCAGAAAGGCGGTGCATTCCTCTGTTCAAACTGTGGTGATTGGTTCGGAAATGTGTTCGGAAATGTGTTCCGATAGACTGCGTTTTGGCTCAATGGGGATGTTAATGGGAAGGCCGCTCTAATCCAAGTATTTCAAGCATCTGGCGATCGCCTATTGAAATATGAATGGGAATGATGCCAAGGTGCTGTCCCAGAAGTTCCAGTCCTGCCGTTGGCAGACCCATTTTGACTATTGTTGCGTGTTCACCCTCTCGGTGCGATCGGGCAGGGAGCCGCTATTAAGAACGTCCTACATAGCACTCAAATACTTATGGTTGTTGCAAACGTTGTTGAATCTAAGCCCCTATCGGCTGACGAACTAAAGCTCATTGATGCCTACTGGCGAGCCGCCAACTACCTGTCGGTTGGACAAATTTATCTATTTAAAAATCCGCTTCTCAAGGAGCCGCTCAAACTTGAACACATCAAGCCTCGACTTCTGGGGCATTGGGGAACCACTCCCGGACTCAACTTCATCTACGTTCACCTGAACCGTCTAATCAAACAGCAGGACTTGAGCGTGGTTTACATGGCCGGCCCTGGCCACGGTGGCCCTGGACTGGTGGCCAATACCTATTTGGAAGGCACCTACAGTGAGGTTTACCCCAACATTGGGCAAAGTGAAGCGGGAATGCAAAAGCTATTCAAGCAATTTTCGTTTCCGGGGGGCATCCCCAGCCACGTTGCGCCCGAAACGCCGGGGTCAATCCACGAAGGCGGCGAATTGGGCTACGCGCTGTCTCACGCCTATGGCGCTGTGTTTGACAATCCGGATCTCATTACGGCCTGTGTGGTGGGCGATGGAGAGGCGGAAACGGGGCCACTGGCAACCAGTTGGCACTCCAATAAGTTCATCAATCCAGTGCATGATGGGGCCGTGCTGCCAATTTTGCACCTGAATGGCTATAAAATTGCTAACCCGACGGTGTTGGCCCGCATCAGCCATGAAGAGTTGGAAAACCTATTTGTAGGGTATGGCTATCGTCCCTATTTTGTGGAAGGCTCTGATCCCGAAACCATGCACCAACTGATGGCGCAGACGATGGATATGGTCATTTCTGAGATTAAGGCCATCCAGCACGATGCCCGCACCAATGGATTTACCAAACGGCCGCAGTGGCCCATGATTATTTTGCGATCGCCCAAAGGATGGACGGGCCCGAAAGAAGTAGACGGCAAGAAAGCTGAAGATTACTGGCGATCGCACCAGGTTCCATTCTCCGACCTTTCGACCAACGCTGATCACATCCGGCTGCTCGAAGACTGGATGAAAAGCTATAAACCAGAAGAGTTATTCGACGAAAATGGGGCGCTGCTGCCTGAACTAGCGGCCCTAGCTCCAGAGGGCGATCGCAGAATGGGAGCCAATCCCCATGCCAACGGCGGGCTGCTATTGCACGACTTGAAGATGCCCGACTTTAGGGAGTATGCCGTGGATGTTCCCAAACCGGCGACAACCTACGCCCAAGCCACAAAGGAGATGGGAATCTTCCTGCGGGACGTGATGAAAAACAACCTCGACAGCAAGAACTTCCGGTTATTTGGCCCGGATGAAACCGCCTCCAATCGCCTCAGTCCAGTCTTTGAAGTGAGCGAGCGCACCTGGGTCGCAGAAATGCTACCCGAAGATGATCACCTGGCTGCCGATGGGCGCGTCATGGAAATCCTGAGTGAGCATACCTGTCAGGGCTGGCTAGAAGGCTATTTGCTGACTGGACGACACGGCTTCTTCTCTTGCTATGAAGCCTTCATCCACATTATTGACTCCATGTTCAACCAGCACGCCAAGTGGCTGAAAACTACGCGAGACATTCCCTGGCGGCGGCGCATTGCATCACTGAACTATTTGCTGACGTCCCATGTGTGGCGGCAGGATCACAACGGCTTTAGCCACCAAGATCCAGGCTTCATCGATCACGTTATTAACAAAAAAGCGGATGTGATTCGCGTCTATCTGCCACCGGATGCCAACACACTGCTGTCGGTGACGGATCACTGTCTGCGCAGCCGCCACTACATCAACGTGGTCGTGTCTGGAAAACAGCCATCGCTGCAATACCTAGATATGGATGCAGCCGTGAAGCATTGCACCAAGGGAATTGGCATTTGGGACTGGGCTAGCACCGACCACGGTAGCGAACCCGATGTTGTGATGGCCTGTGCGGGGGATGTGCCAACCCTGGAAACCCTGGCAGCGGCTGACATCCTGCGCCAAAATTTCCCAGACTTGAAGGTGCGTGTCATCAACATTGTTGACTTGATGACCCTACAGCCGGAAAGTGAACACCCCCACGGGCTAAACGATAAAGAGTTTGACACCCTCTTTACGACCAACAAGCCCATTATTTTTGCCTATCATGGCTATCCGTGGTTGATTCACCGGCTCACCTATCGCCGCACCAATCATAGTAATCTTCACGTTCGGGGCTATAAAGAAGAAGGTACAACGACTACCCCATTTGACATGGTGGTACTCAATGATCTCGATCGCTTCCACCTGGCTATTGATGTAATTGAGCGAGTTCCTGGATTGCAGAGTACCGGCGCGTACGTGCTGCAAGATCTGCACGACCAGATCATCGATCACAAACACTACATCGCCAAACACGGGCAGGATATGCCTGAAATTCGGGATTGGAAGTGGCCGTATTAGGTCTTCACGATGAGGTGGGCGATCGCACAATCGTAGCGCTGAGTCTCACGGTTTAACCTCACGGTTCCGCTTGACGCGGATCAAGCGATCGCCCACCATGCTTCGACTCTGTTTCCTGTAGCCCTCGCTCACGCTGGGTGCATGATTGCGATCGGGTTGGGACTATGAAATGGGTTTCTGATCAATCCCTGATGTGCAACCCATCATCTATCGATCAGCTATCTATGCCCTAGTTCCCTCAATGTGCGGCTGGTAAGTCAAAATACGATGCTCTAGCGCCCGCACACAGATACACCGGACATCTCTCTCATCTACAGGGGCTTTGCCCCCCATGATGAGGGCAACCGTAGTCCTTCGCAGCCCTCGCAACGATTCATAACGCTCCATTGACGACTATCCGGATATCCCCATGACAACCTACGACGCCATCAACAAAACCACTCCTCAGCCATTAGACTGCCCGACGGTGCAAGTCGAAGACGATCGCACCGGTCTGAGTGTCGAAACGCTAAAGCGCGCCTTTGCTGACCACTTGTTCTACTTTCAGGGCAAAAATGCAGAAACGGCGACTCCCAATGACTTTTATACGGCGTTGGCCTACACCGTGCGCGATCGCCTGCTCTATCGCTGGCTAAAAACCCAAGAGCGGTATACCAGCCAAAAAGTAAAAATGGTCGCCTACCTTTCCGCCGAATTTCTCATGGGGCGACATTTGGGCAATAGCCTAATCAACCTCGAAATTTATGAGCAGGTGAAGCAAGCCGTCTCCGAGAGCGGGCTAGACCTCGGCACCCTGCTAGAGCAAGAAGAAGACCCAGGTCTGGGCAATGGCGGCTTAGGACGACTAGCTGCCTGTTTCCTCGATTCGCTAGCCACCCTCGAAATGCCTGCGATCGGCTACGGAATTCGCTACGAATTTGGCATTTTCCACCAAATCATTCGCGATGGCTTCCAAATTGAAATCCCCGACAACTGGCTACAGCTAGGCAACCCCTGGGAAATTGCCCGGCCAGAAGCCAAAGTTGAGGTGAAGCTAGGCGGCTACACTGAACCCTACACCGACGATAAAGGGCAGTACCGCGTCTCCTGGATTCCAGGACGTACCGTTGCTGCCATTCCCTACGACACCCCCGTTCCCGGCTACAACACCAACACGGTCAATACGCTACGCCTTTGGAAAGCTGAAGCGAGCGATGAATTTGACTTTGATGCTTTCAACGCCGGGCAGTATGACAATGCGGTTGCTCAGAAAATGAGTTCTGAAACGATCTCGAAGGTGCTATATCCCAACGACAATACTCCGCAAGGGCGGGAACTGCGTCTAGAGCAGCAGTATTTCTTTGTGTCGGCATCGCTGCAAGATATGATTCGTCGCCACTTGCAGGTTCATCCTAATCTGGATGATTTCCATGAATACTTTGCCATTCAGCTCAACGACACACACCCGACTGTAGGTGTTGCTGAACTCATGCGTCTGCTGCTAGATGAGCATGACATGGAGTGGAACAAGGCATGGCACATCACCCAAAACACCATTGCCTTCACCAACCATACGTTGATGCCTGAAGCGCTGGAGCGTTGGCCCGTCAGCCTTTTTGAGAACGTGCTGCCGCGTCTGCTGGAGATTATTTATGAAATCAATTTCCGGTTTATCGAAGATGTGAAGAAGTGGTATCCCGAAGATGGCGATCGCATCGATCGCATGTCCATCATCCAGGAATACCCTGAAAAAGCAGTGCGGATGGCATACTTGGCCTGTGTCGGTAGCCATGCCATCAACGGCGTTGCAGCCCTCCATACCGATCTGTTGAAAAAGAGCGTCCTCAAAGACTTCTACGAACTCTGGCCCGAAAAGTTTACGAACAAAACCAACGGTGTTACCCCGCGCCGATGGATTTTGTTGAGCAATCCTCAGCTTGCTGAACTGCTGACTGACAAACTCGGCGGCACCGGCTGGTTGACCCATCTCGATCAAATGCGGAAGCTTGAAGAATTTATTGATGATCCTGCTTTCTGCGATCGCTGGCGACAGATCAAACAGCACAACAAGCAAGAGCTAGCAGACTACATCTGGAAACACAACGGTGTGGAAGTTGATGTTAACTCCATCTTTGACGTGCAAGTGAAGCGAATTCACGAATACAAACGCCAACTGCTAGCCGTGCTGAACATCATCACGCTGTATAACCGTCTACGTCGTGAGCCAGGGTTAGACATCGTACCGCGTACCTTCATCTTTGGCGGAAAGGCAGCACCTGGATACTACACCGCCAAGCTCATTATTAAACTGATCAACGCTGTTGCGGCTGTGGTCAATCGTGATCCCCATGTGCGCGGTCGCCTAAAAGTAGTCTTTTTGGCAAACTTCAACGCCTCCTTGGGGCAGCGCATCTACCCAGCGGCAGATTTGTCCGAACAAATTTCAATGGCAGGGAAAGAAGCTTCTGGCACCGGCAACATGAAATTTGCGATGAACGGCGCACTCACTATCGGAACCCTAGATGGAGCCAACATCGAGATTCGTGATGAAGTTGGCGCTGAAAACTTCTTCCTGTTTGGACTGACGGCAGAAGAGGTGCTAGCAGCGAAACAGCGTGGCTACAAACCCACCGATTACTACCACAGTAATCAAGAACTCCGCGAAGTCATTGACACGATCGCATCTGGAACCTTCTCTCCGGAGGATCCCTATCTGTTCCAGCCTATCGTAGACTCGTTGATGTATAGCGACGAATATATGCTGATGGCGGACTATCAAGACTATATTGATTGCCAGAAGCAAGTGAGCCACGCCTATCGGGATCAGGCAAGCTGGACTCGTAAGTCTATTATCAATGCTGCCCGAATGGGGACATTTTCTTCCGATCGCACCATTCGTCAATACTGTGATGAAATCTGGAACGTGAAACCTGTTTCGGTTGAGATGCAAGAATACGATCAAGCGACGGCTGGCTTCAAAGTCGAACATCAGTAACCGCTTTGGTTGACGGGGTAGCCTAGCGGGGCTGCCCCACTTCCCCTCACCCATGTCCGCAGGTTGTCCGACAGGGTTCAAAATCAGGACTCTGAGTCACAGCCAGCAGATTAGTCCAGCGATGACGTAGCAGGGCTGCCCTGCCGCCATAAGGCTTTCATCGACGGGTACTAGGGGCATTGAAACCAGCACTAAACGTTTAGATACGTTCCGCAATCCATTTCCGCAATCCATTACTGACCATTACTGAAACGCTGTATTACCAAGACCTATGACTAAGACCTTACTCGAACAACTCCGCGAAATGACGGTTGTAGTGGCTGACACTGGCGATATCGAAGCTATCAAGCAGGTGAAGCCGCAAGATGCGACGACCAATCCATCATTGATTACGGCAGCCGCCCAAATGCCGGAATACCAAGAAATTGTGGATGATACCCTGCGCAAAGCCCGCGAGGATGCGCCAGAGGGTTCGTCGAAAAAGGCGATCGCTGCACTGGCATTCGATCGCTTAGCCGTATCATTTGGGCTAAAAATTCTCGATATTATTCCAGGGCGTGTGTCAACCGAGGTGGATGCCCGTCTGTCCTACGATACGGATGCGACGATCGCCAAAGCCCATGACTTAATTGCTCAGTATGAAGCTGCCGGTGTGTCACGGGATCGCATCTTAATTAAAATTGCCGCTACCTGGGAAGGCATCAAAGCCGCCGAACAGTTGGAGAAAGAAGGCATTCACTGCAACCTCACCCTCATGTTTGGTCTGCACCAAGCGATCGCCTGTGCCGAAGCTGGAGTGACATTGATTTCCCCCTTTGTTGGCCGTATTCTAGACTGGCACAAAAAAGATACCGGCCGCGATTCTTACCCACCAGAGGAAGATCCCGGCGTTCTTTCCGTCACCACAATCTACAACTATTACAAAAAGTTTGGCTACAAGACCGAAATCATGGGAGCCAGCTTTCGCAACCTTGGCGAAATTACAGAACTAGCTGGCTGTGACTTGTTGACCATCTCGCCCAAACTGCTGACCCAACTCGATAGCACCATTGCCGATCTGCCTCGCAAATTAGATAAAGACATTGCCGCCCAGTCGGACGTTGAGAAAATCGAAATCGATAAAGCCACCTTCGAGACCATGCACAAAGCCGATCGCATGGCATCTGACAAGCTTGAAGAAGGAATTCAAGGTTTCTCAAAAGCACTGGTGGCGCTCGAAGAACTGTTGGCCGAACGGCTGTCACATCTTGACGGTGGCGACATCGTGAGTCACGCGGCTGAGGATGTCTTCCGTGCCTACGACCTTGATGGCGATGGCTTCATTACCCGTGAAGAATGGATGGGCAGCGATGCGGTGTTTGATGCCCTAGATGTCAATCATGATGGCAAAATTACCCCAGAGGAAATGGGGGCTGGACTCGGCGCTGCATTTCGACTAGCCAATGTCTAAATGCCAGGTCTAGCCGCTAATAGTGGCTTGACCTCGGATGTCGCGAACTTGGGTCGCGAACTTGAGTAAGCTAACGACTAGCGCGATCGCTTGATGCCGCATTGGGAACAGTGGTTAGAGCAGTTTGTGTTTTAGAAGCGGGAACCGCCTATAAAACCCTGGGTTTTAGCCGTCCAGCCATTGCCACAAAAAAGCGATCGCCCCCCTCAATTGCTGACGAACGATTCTCACATCTCTACCCACCCTTTTGGGGATTCAGGACTAGACATCAGCGGGTACCTTAACGTATAGTGAGAAATTGTGAGTTTCGCTAAATCTATGAACGCTCAAGAGATTATTCGCTCTATCGAAGCGAAACATATAAAGACCGATTTGCCGACTATCTACGTTGGCGACACCATTCGTGTCGGTGTTCGTATTAGTGAGGGCGGAAAAGAGCGGGTGCAGCCCTACGAAGGAACCGTGATTGCGATGCGAAATGGCGGCATCAATGAAACCATTACTGTTCGTCGCGTCTTTCAGGGAGTTGGCGTAGAGCGAGTGTTCTTGCTTCACTCTCCGCGAGTTGACAACATCAAAATCATTCGTCGGGGTAAGGCTCGACGGGCTAAGCTCTACTATCTGCGCGATCGGGTTGGTAAAGCCACTCGCCTGAAGCAGCGCTTTGATCGTCGCGTTTAGCTGCGATCGGTCAGCAGCACGGTAAATTGCTGTTACACTTTTGATAACGCTGGGGGCATCTCAGCCCGTGCGCCTTTAGTTCAGTTGGTAGAACGCAGGTCTCCAAAACCTGATGTCGGGGGTTCGAGTCCTCCAGGGCGCGCTTCCATTGTTTAATGGATACTGACCAACCCATTGGCAGCGAAAACCGGACAGTCGAGTGATGCCCTGCATTCATTCAAGACGGTAGTCGGGCCCGTGCTGGATGATGACCCCTCTCACGATGGCGGCTTGCTGCAATCTGGGTTGAAAGAGGTGGCGCTCGATGGGTTTGCGATCGCTCAACCTAGCGTCGCAAAGTCATCCTTTAACCGTTTAACCGGTGCGGCAGGGTTGCACCCTCGGGCACTCAATTAAGACCGATAGCAGAAGGTGATGGCATGGCCGAAAAAGGTAAAACCACTCAAGCGACAGAGGAAGCCTCGTCTAACTTTAGTGCCTCAGAATTTTTGAAAGGCACTCGGCAAGAGCTAGATAAAGTTGTTTGGCCGAGCCGTCAGCAGTTAATCAGCGAGTCGATCGCCGTCATATTGATGGTGACCCTCTCCGCCACGATCATCTATCTAATTGATAATCTCTTTATTTGGGTAGCAGGCAAGGTATTTTAGATGACTTTTGCGTCAGACGATTCTGAGTTATATCCTGAATCCGCCGACGATGATTCCGTTGATCAGAATCATGAGGCAAGCGATCGGAAAGCTCCACCCGCACGCTGGTACGCTGTGCAGGTTGCGTCTGGTTGCGAAAAACGAGTCAAGATCAACCTAGAGCAACGGCTGGGAATGCTAGACGTTGCAAGTCGTATTCTGCAAATTGAAATCCCTCAAACCCCCGTTTTGAAGGCGACTAAAGGCGGTAAGCCTAAGGAAATAGCTGAAAAAGTGTTTCCAGGCTACGTCCTCATTCGCATGGTGATGGATGATGAAACCTGGCAGGTCGTTAAAAATACACCCAACGTTATTAACTTTGTCGGGGCAGAGCAAAAGGCCAGAGCCGGGCGCACCCGTGGGCACGTCAAGCCGATGCCGCTTGGACATGCTGAAGTTGAGCGCATCTTTAAGCAAGCCCAAGAGCAAAAACCCGTTGTCAAAGTCGATATGGCGGCTGGTGATCAGATCCTTGTGTTGTCTGGCCCCTTCAAGGATTTTGAGGGTGAGGTCATTGAGGTCAGCCCTGAACGGAGTAAGCTAAAGGCACTCCTCTCTATTTTTGGGCGCGACACGCCCGTTGAACTCGAATTTAATCAGATTCAGAAGCAAAGTTGATACGTCAATGCCCAAAAAAGTTGTTGCACTGATTAAGCTAGCCATTACGGCTGGCAAAGCAAACCCCGCTCCTCCCATCGGCCCGGCCCTTGGGCAACACGGGGTGAATATTATGATGTTCTGTAAGGAATACAATGCTCGCACCGCCGAACAGGTTGGGCTAGTGGTTCCGGTTGAGATTTCGGTCTATGAAGATCGGAGCTTTACGTTTATTCTCAAAACCCCGCCTGCCTCCGTTCTCATCAAGAAAGCGTTGGGGATTGATAAGGGATCGGGTGAGCCGAATAGCCGTAAAGTCGGCACGTTGACCCGTCAGCAGTTGCGTGAGATTGCCGAAACTAAAATGCCGGATCTCAATGCCAATGATGTTGAAGCCGCGATGAAAATCGTTGAGGGCACAGCCCGCAATATGGGTGTTCTGGTTGCTGACGAGTAGGCGATCGCACAAATCACTGTTCAAAAACTGCTACACTTCACTGTTTTCGGGGCAGAGGCTATGCTTCGTGATGACCCCAAGGAGAATCCACCATGTCGAAAACACTATCACGCCGTTCCCAAGAGCTACAGAAGAAGGTAGACGATCGGCCCTATGAACCGACCGAAGCCCTTGCTCTATTGAAAGAAACAGCCACCGCTAAGTTTCCAGAATCGGCCGAAGCTCATATTCGCCTCGGCATTGATCCGAAGTACACCGATCAACAATTGCGGACAACCGTTGCGCTGCCGAAAGGAACGGGGCAGTCGGTTCGAGTAGCGGTGATTGCCCGTGGCGAGAAAGTTACAGAAGCATCCAGCGCTGGTGCGGATATTGCTGGAGCAGAAGAGCTAATCGCTGAAATTCAGAAGGGTATGCTGGACTTTGATGTGTTGGTTGCCACACCGGACGTGATGCCACAAGTCGCAAAGCTGGGGCGGCTGCTGGGACCAAAAGGGCTGATGCCGTCCCCAAAAGGGGGGACAGTGACGTTTGATGTGGCTCAGGCGATCGAAGAATTCAAGGCAGGTAAGTTAGAGTTTCGCGCCGACCGCACCGGGATTGTTCATGTTATGTTTGGTAAGGCAAGCTTTTCAGTTGAAGACTTGCTGACTAATCTCAAAGCGCTACAGGAATGTGTAGATCGCAATCGTCCGTCTGGGGCGAAGGGGCGTTACTGGCGCAGTGTTAACGTTGCTGCCACAATGGGCCCGTCCATTCAAGTCGATATTTCCGCTTTGCGGGATTTGAAATTGTCTGAGCTGGAATGATGGTGAATGGCGATCGCTAGGTTAGTCGCTCTTGTGAGTAAAAGCGGAAGGATTGTTATTGGATAGATTTGTCTCCAAAACTGAATAGCTAGCCAGAGACAGCAGGGGCACTCCGCTTAATTATCCTGCCGAGGTTAACTTAAACCAGGGGAAATATTGTGTTCCTCTGGTTGCGGTAAAGCTCTGGCAACTCTGTCAAGAGCTTTTTGTTTTGGAAAAATGAGTTGCTGCATACCCAGAAAAAAGGAGGTGAGTTGTGTAATGGGTAGAATACTGGCAGATAAGAAGGCAATTGTTGAAACGCTTAAGCAAGAATTGAGCGATACGCAGTTGACCTTGGTGATTGATTACAAAGGATTGACGGTTGCTGAAATCACTGAGTTGAGGAATCAACTTCGCTCAAATAGCGCAAGCTGCACGGTGACAAAGAATACGCTAATGCAGATTGCGGTTGCTGAAGACCCCAATTGGCAACCCATGACAGAGTTCTTGAAGGAATCCTCTGCATTTTTGTTTATCAGAGATGACTTGGGTAGTGCCATCAAAGCCTACCAGGCGTTTCAGAAAGCAACCAAAAAAACCACCCTCCGGGGTGGCGTCATGGAAGGGCGGGCGCTCAACCAAGACGACATTAAAGCCATCACGGAATTGCCGACCAAAGAAGAGCTAATTGCACGCATTGCGCGGGCGATCAATTCTCTACCAACCAAGGTGGCCGTTGGCGTCAATGCTGTTCCAACCAAGCTGGCTGTGGGTATCAAAGAGGTTCCTGCCTCGTTGGTACGTGCCATCAAGGCTGTATCCGAAAAAGAAGAGGGCAGTGCCGAATAGGCGATCGCTTTCTAAAGTTTCCATTGATCCGAGTTCACGATTGTCCATATATTCCCATCCTGGAGGACTCTAAATGTCTGCAAAAACAGATGAAATTCTCGAACAGCTTAAATCACTTTCCCTGCTGGAAGCATCTGAATTGGTTAAGCAAATCGAAGAAGCATTTGGTGTTGATGCGTCTGCACCGGCTGGCGGTATGCCCATGATGATGGCCGCCGCGCCGGCCGCCGGTGGCGCAGCCGCCGAAGAAGTAGAAGAGAAGACCGAGTTTGATGTTGTGCTGGAAGAAGTTCCCGCCGACAAGAAAATTGCTATTCTCAAAGTTGTGCGTAGCTTGACCGGTCTGGGTCTGAAAGAAGCGAAAGACTTGGTAGAATCTGCACCGAAGCCTGTCAAAGAAGCGATCGCTAAGGATGCGGCTGAGGATACCAAGAAGCAGCTAGAAGAAGCAGGTGCAAAGGCTAGCGTGAAGTAGCGATCGCACCCAGATGATGGGCAGGGGTTCCGCAAGAACCCCGCTCAATTTATCTATAGCCACAAATGCTCTAAATCTATGGCAGAACCTGTCTAAAGTATTGTGCATTGTGGGTCGTTTCTGCTTATCCTCCGTTGGTCATAACTTTTAGCGATGTGGGTATTGCCCACGCTGCCAAAAGTTACAGCATGAATATTATTACCTATTCTTATTGATTGCAATCATTCGTTTTTATTCAAGCCCTATCTCACTAGCCACAATTCCCTGCACTTGCTCGGCATCTTTAGGATCAACTTGCACCAGTAAATTAGGAATCAAGCTTTCTTTGCGCTGTACCTGAATCAGTTGGGTGTTGCGAATGATGTACTGCTCCTTCAAATGATCCAAAGCAGCAAATAAGCTCGCGCCATCCGTGTCCGCTTCTGTGCGAGAAGTGTAGAACGCTGATAAGTTTGGCTCAATGACAAGCACCCGATCGCGGTCGATGACTTTCACAAAGTAATCCTGGCTTTCAATTGACGGAGTCGGATCGGCTATTGCCGATAGATTGAGTACAATCAACACCAGCATGGCGATCGCCATCGTAATAGTTGGAATCAAAATTTTACGAGTAGCAGGCGTAAAGCCCCCGCGTTTCAACCGGGGGATATAAGCGC
>CAYSIR010000083.1:0-15982 GCA_964431105.1 uncultured Leptolyngbya sp.
AATTCACAGACAGAGGTATGCTGATTGTGTTTCTGGGTGCTGTGCGGATTTGGTATAAAACGGCTACTGCTAGGAGACGGTCGATGCAGCTAGCGCCTGTTGGCAACGATGATTGGCGGCTCAACAATATCCCCAGGCTCCGAGGACCCTGGGGATGACTTAGATGGATTTAGCACAGCACTCAAGCCTCAATGGGCATTGGTTTTGTTATGAGTGGAGCGATCGCCACCGACTACACAGTGGTGATGTCTTTTTCCTTGTCGGCTAGCAACTCGTCAATTTTTTTCACAAACTTATCAGTAATTTCCTGAATGCTATCTTGCAGATCACGAGATTCATCTTCAGAAATATCGCTGGACTTTTCCTGCTTCCGCACATCATCAATGGCATCACGGCGGATGTTTCGCAGGGCCACTTTTCCTTCTTCGGCAATCTTAGAGGCCACTTTTACCAGTTCTTGGCGGCGATCGCTCGTGAGGGGCGGAATATTCAACCGAACAATTGAGCCATCATTATTTGGAGTGAGGCCCAAGTCGGACATCATGATCGCTTTTTCAATAGTTCCCAAGCTACCGGGGTCAAAGGGTTGAATCGTAATCGTGCTGGAATCTGGAATGCTAACGTTAGCCAAGGACTTGAGCGGCGTCGGGCTGCCATAATAATCGACCATAATGCGATCGAGAATAGACGCATTGGCGCGTCCGGTTCGGATCGTGTTAAAAGACCGCTGAGTAGCCTCAATGGTCTGCTGCATATGGCCTTCGAGTTCAGCTAATTTCACAAGAACCTCCCACAACTGTTCCAATCGGTTCGCCCATCACCGCGCGGCGAATATTGCCCCGCACTGACAGGTCAAACACCATAATCGGGATACTGTTATCTTTACACAATGCGATCGCGGTACTGTCCATCACCTTCAAGTCTTTTGCCAAAACATGGGCATAAGTCAGACTGTTATAGCGATGTGCATCAGGATTGGTAGCCGGGTCAGAATCATAAACGCCGTCCACCTTTGTTGCCTTAAACACCACATCTGCACTAATTTCCGCCGCCCGTAGTGCCGCTGTCGTATCCGTTGTAAAGAATGGATTGCCGGAACCCGCCCCAAAAATAACCACCCGCTTTCGTTCAAGATGGCGGATGGCTCGGCGACGGATATAGGGTTCGGCGACTTCTTTCATCTCGATAGCCGTCTGAACACGGGTAGGAACGCCGGTTCGTTCAAGGGCATCTTGCAGCGTCATGGCATTCATGACTGTGGCAATCATACCAATGTAGTCTGCTGTGGCTCGATCCATGCCAGCAGATGCGCCTTTGACACCGCGAAAAATATTGCCCCCACCTACAACAATCGCAACTTCAACATTCATTGCGACTACTTCCGCCACCTCTTCTGCAATGCCTCGCACAATGGTGGGATCGATGCCGTAGGGTAGATCGCCCATCAGGGCTTCACCGCTGAGTTTCAGCAGAATGCGCTGGTAAGTCATCCCAATGTTGTAACGCTTTTTTAAGTGATCTCCCACTAACGATAGCAGCCTAACTGCCGATCGCGTACCTGTGTTGCAAAAGGTGACATCTTCATTGCCCCGTTCGGGCATAGTCTGGGCATTGGGGCACTTCGTCAGGCTCGCCAATGAATGGGTTGACCGATCGCCTCCGTCTTGGGAAGGGCGATCGCATCTCGGTTCAGTAGCTGCGTAACGGCGGTGGAAAAATAATGCAGTTGGGCACCGCGAAGCTGATGGGCGGCATCATCGATCGCACCGCAATAGCACAGGATGCCCGATTCATCGATTAAAAAGGCTTCAGGCGTGCAGACCGCGCCAAAACTGCGCAGGACATCTTGGGTCGTGTCTCTGAGATAGGGAAACTGAAGCTGATGCGTTTTGGCAAAGCTCTGCATATTCTCAAACGTTTCCTCTGGGTAGCGGCAATCGTCGTTGCCGTTAATGCCCACGAGGGTAAAGCCTTGCGACTGAAAGTGGGTTTGGATAGCGTTTAGCGGCTCAATGTAGTGGGCGACATAGGGACAGTGGTTGGACATCGTGACAACGCCCACCGCCCGAAACCGCTGAAGGTAGCGCGATAGATGATGCACTTGGTTATCAATTCCCCGGAGTTCAAAATCGGGAGCATAGCTGCCAATTTTTGTCTTGGTCTGTTCCATAGGAGGGCCTGCAAAAAAACTGTTGGTAGATAAGCTGTGGAGCGATCGCGCTTGACCATGCTGAACGCAGCCATGCAACCCTGATTCTAAACGAGCATCCTCTCAATGAAAATAAACACAAGCCGAGAGCAGCCCGCCTAAACCGGCAGTGGGGCCAGCCAGCCTTGGGCGATCGCCTGGTAGCCAATGAGTTTATAAACCAGCTTGGCGGCGGTGAATTCCGACACGACTGAATCAACAACCGGAGCCAGTTCCATCACATCACATCCAATCACATCATGCTGTTCAAACACGCTCCTCAGAAACTCTAGCAAACTATACCAGCCCAGACCGCCGGGTTCTGGTGTACCCACGCCGGGCATTTGGGTTGGATCAATACCGTCTAGGTCAATGGTCAAAAATACAGACCGGGTAGGAATACTGGCGATCGCTCGTTGAATCCAGTCCGGCTGCCGCACCATATCCCGCGCCCGAAACACGCAAAGGTTTTGGTCTCGAATTAAATCCGCTTCTTCTTTACAAATGCTGCGAATCCCAATTTGAACCGTCGGCAGCCCCATATCGAGAATGCGGCGCATCACACAGGCATGATTATGGATGGACCCGTCATATTCATGGCGGAGGTCGCTGTGCGCATCAATTTGTACGACTGTAAACGGTGCGCCTTCCGACTGCACATAGCCGCGCACAATGCCTTCTGTGATGCTATGTTCGCCGCCCAAGCCCACCACAAATTTGCCGTCTTCCCACAGCGATCGCACGGTCTTGCACGTCTCTTCTAGCATGGCGGTCGAATCGAGACCGGGCTGCTGCCGAGTATCTGCGATCGGCCGATGGGTATAGATTCCAATCGGCCAAGATTCCTGCTCTAGTTCTTCATCGTAATACTCGACTTGGTGTGACGCATCTAAAATTGAGGCAGGGCCATGCTGACATCCCTTGCGGTAGGTTGTCGTCGTTTCATAGGGAATCGGCAATACAACCACACGAGCCGCATCATAATCAGACGCGACTTCTTCACCAAGAAATGGAAGGGTCATCGTTGGCTTTTGGGTCAACATGGGCATTGTCTGGGTTACTGTCTGGGTTGTGGGTGTCATGGGTATCCGTTGCGGGCAGGACTGGGCAAGATGGGCAGGCTAGCGGGCGATCGCAGCACGCTGAGATCAGTTCTCACCTTTGTCAAGACAGCGGTTAGGCGATCGCCCGCTCAGCATCAAACTCCGGGCAAGCATTAACGCCCATTCAACTAGCGTGTGCTGAAAACGCTAGTTGAGGCAACCGCCTAAAAGCAGCGTTTCGCTGGGTTGCCAAATTAACTTAGTTTTAGCCATCCTGTCATTGCTTTATAGTTGTATTCTCGTTGTTTTTGGTCACTATGAGCATTCTGACTCTGCAATCAGTTAACAAAGATTTCGGCATCAAAGAAATTTTGCGCGATGCCAGCTTCAGCCTAGAGACCAACGACAAAGTGGGACTAATCGGCACCAACGGGTCTGGCAAATCGACGCTGCTGAAAATTTTAGCGGGGCTAGAACCGATTGACAGCGGTGATTATTGGCTCAACCCCAATGTGCGAGCGGTCTATGTCCCCCAGCAGCCTCAGCTTGATGGCGATCGCACCGTACTTGAACAAGTCTTTGCCGATAGCGGCGAACAGATGGCGCTGGTTCGAGAATATGAACGCCTGTCGCACCAAATGGCACGAGACGGCAGCGATCTCGATCGCCTCATGAGCCAACTGTCGGGCATTACCGAGCAAATGGAGGCGATCGGCGCATGGGAGCTAGAAACCAACGCCAAAATTATCCTTAGCAAACTGGGCATTGAAGACTTTGAGGCTAAAGTGCAGACCCTGTCGGGCGGCTACCAGCGGCGTATTGCCCTGGCGACGGCCCTGCTCTCCGAACCGGATTTGCTGCTGATGGATGAGCCAACCAACCATCTGGATGCCGAATCGGTGGAATGGTTACAGGACTATCTGAACCAATTTTCGGGCGCACTGCTGCTGATTACCCACGATCGCTACTTTTTGGATCGGGTCACAACCCGCATTTTGGAACTCGATCGCGGCGATCTGTCTGCCTACGATGGCAACTATGCCTATTATCTAGAGAAAAAAGCCCTTGCCGACGACATCGAAGCCAGCCGCCAACGGAAGCATCAAGGCATTTTGCGGCGTGAACTCGAATGGCTAAAGCGCGGCCCCAAAGCCCGCAGCACCAAGCAAAAAGCCCGCATCGATCGCATCAGCGATATGCAAGACAAGGAATTTAAAGGCGCGCTGGGCACAGTCGAAATCTCTACGCCAGGACGGCGCATTGGCAAAAAGGTCGTGGAACTGCACGGGGTCAGCAAAGCCTATGGCGATCGCACCCTCATCCAAGACTTTACCTATGAATTTAGCCCTGGCGATCGCATCGGCATCATCGGCGGCAACGGCGTCGGCAAATCCACCCTGCTCAACATCATCATCGGCAAACTAGAGCCAGATACGGGCAGTGTTGACATTGGCAGCACCATCCACATCGGCTATTTCGACCAACATTCCGAAGCGCTCATTGAGGCGGCCAACCAAGAACAGCGAGTGCTGGACTACCTCAAAGAAGTAGGCAGCTACGTGCAAACCGCTGACGGCAGCCAAATTAGCGCCTCGCAGATGCTAGAGCGCTTCCTCTTCACCTCCAACCAGCAATATCTACCGTTGCACAAGCTATCCGGTGGGGAAAAACGACGGCTGTTTCTGCTGCGAGTGTTAATGGATGCGCCCAACCTGCTGATTTTGGACGAGCCAACCAATGATTTGGATGTACAAACCTTGGCGGTGCTAGAGGAATATTTAGAGCAGGTCAATGGCTGTGTCATTGTGGTGTCTCACGATCGCTACTTCCTCGATCGCACGGTCAATCAAATCTTTGCTTTTCGCCCCGGCGGCATCATCCAAAACTATCCCGGCAATTATTCAATGTATGTGGAGATGCGAAAGCAAAGCCCAGACCGTCCACTTTCTAGCCATTCGGCTCCAGCCGCTCCCGAATCTCCCCCCAAGGCAGCCGCGAGCCGCAAGGCGAACCGGCCGCGCAAGTTGTCTTACAATGAACAGCGGGAATTTAGCCAACTGGAAACCCGCATTCCCAAACTAGAAACTGAACGAGATGCGATCGAACAGCAGCTTTACCAAAGCCCATCGAGCGACTATGGCGAGATGCAAACCTTATCTGAACGATTAGCGGCTCTGAATCATGAAATTGAGACATCCCTAGAGCGCTGGATGGAATTATCGGAGCTAGCGCCGTGATGCCTGTTCCCTGCGTCTATCAAACCCGCCCTCTGGCGGCACCTATCCATTACGCAACCGTCGCTAGACCTTTTGCCTCGCACCCCTTCTGGCGGTCACTCAGAGTCCTTGTTTTTGAACTGAGGACGGCGAGTTTCAGCGAGATCTGCGTCATGGATAGCAGGCTTGGGAGAGGGATTTCGGGTGAGGGCGACAAACCCGACAGGCTCCCGGCTGTTAATCTATCGTCATATTGACTCAACCCTTTAGCCCCCAATCGTGCGATCGCGCCCTGATGGTAATGAAAAAAATTCTAGTTATCGAAGATGACCCTGAAGTCAGAGACAACATTGCCGACATCCTAGAATTGACGGATGATTACACGTTTGAAGTCGTGACGGCTGAAAATGGTCAGGCTGGGTTATCACGCGCTACTGAAGTGCAGCCTGACCTAATTATTTGTGATGTGATGATGCCAGGGCTGAACGGCTATGAGGTGCTAAATGCCTTGCGCAAGCAGGATGATACAAGCAACATTCCCTTAATTTTTCTGACGGCCAAGGTTGAGCGGGATGACCAGCGCGCTGGCATGGAACTAGGAGCCGATGATTACCTGACCAAGCCGTTCACTGCACGGGAGTTATTAAGTGCGATCGCCGTCCGCTTAGCCAAAAAAGAGGCGGACGAGCAGCGCATGATCAGCCATCTCGACCATTTGCGTAGCAGCATTACCCTATCGCTACCGCACGAACTCTACACCCCGCTGAACGGCATCCTGGCGTTTTCTGAGTTTTTCTTGACCAATTACGATTCCATTGAACCGGACGAGGGGCGAGAGATTCTAGAGTCCATCCATACCTCTGGCAAGCGGCTACAGCGTTTGGTGCAAAATTTTCTGCTGTATGCTCAGCTCGAAACCTTAACTAGCGACCCCAACCGTCGGCAAACGCTACGGAACGAGCGGGTCAATACGCCAATTAGCGCCCTCATTCGCGATATTGCCCATCCCATTGCTGAACGCTGCGATCGCACCCATGACCTCACGCTGGATTTACAAGAAATCCTAGCGGTGGTGTCAGGTTCGATGCTGCACAAAATTTTGGAAGAACTGATCGACAATGCCTTCAAGTTTTCTGAAAAGGGAACACCGGTGGCGATCGCCGGCCAGTTGCAAGGCCAAACCTTAGTTATTACCATCACTAACGCCGGTCGCGGCATGACGGCCGACCAAATTGCCTACCTTGGAGCTTACAGCCAGATTGAACGCTGTCTACACGAACAACAAGGATCGGGCATGGGGCTAGCGATCGCCAAACGCATGGTCAACCTGCAAGACGGCACCCTTACCATCACAAGCCATCCCGACCAAGAAACCTGCGTCACCGTTGTGTTACCTGTCGGTGAAACCCAGGAATTATCTGACCTCTAGTGTCGTTCGGTGGCTAAATTGCGGAAGCGCGTAAACTGTGGCTCAAACAATAGCTTAATCGTCCCGACGGGGCCATTCCGATGCTTGGTAATAATCACTTCAGTAATGCCGCGATCGGGCGTATCGGGATTGTAATATTCCTCCCGGTATAGCATCATGACCAAATCTGCATCCTGCTCGATCGATCCACTTTCGCGTAAATCGGACATCATCGGTCGTTTATTCGTCCGAGACTCTACCCCACGGCTAAGCTGCGAAAGGGCAATTACAGGCGCATTCAGTTCACGCGCTAACCCCTTTAAGGCGCGAGTAATTTTTGAGAGTTCCTGCACCCGATTGTCGCCGCCGCCTTCCATCAGTTGTAGATAATCCACCAAAATCAAGCCCATTGCGCCGCCGTTTTCCGCCTGAAGCCGCCGTGCTTTCGATCGCATCTCCGTCACGGATACATTGGGCGTATCGTCAATAAAAATCGGCAGTTGCGACAATACATTAATCGATCGCCCCAGTGGTTCCCACTCATGTTGGCTGACGCGCCCCGATCGCAGCCGGCCACTTTCGATCTGCACCTCGCTAGACAGCAATCGATAAACGAGTTGTTGCTTCGACATTTCTAAACTAAAAATAGCGACGGGCAGCTTATGAAAGGCGGCAATATTCCGGGCAACGTTCAGGACAAAGCTGGTATTGTGCAGGCAAATATCATTGGCGACAAAATTATGGGTTTGGGGAATGGTCAAGTCATACACCTGCTGCATTCCCAGCGGCTCGATCGCCACAATTTCATCCCAATACACATCGCTGGTGGCCAGGTGTTGCAGTTCACGGTTGTCCAACGCGATCGCCAGCGCCAGGAGGCGATCGCGAGACAGGGCCCGCTGCCCAACGTGCAGATTGGAATAGCCTTTGATGTCCGCCCGTTTGGCTAAAGACGACCAGGATTCGCGCCCTTTGGCATGGGCGATCGTCGGCCAAATTTCGACCGGAATTAAATCCCGATTGGTTTGGTAACTGCGGTTGGCTAACGTCGCTTTAATGCGGTCTAAAACGCCGTCTTTGCCGTAGATGCCGATTTCCTGCACCAAGATTTGGATCGATTGAGCATCTGTAATGTCCAGTTGCCAGGTCATCCGTGCTTGCCGCCCCAGACATCGCCGCTTCAATGCCGCAATGATCCCAAACCGCAGCAATAAATGCTGCACCTGTCGAGCCAGTCGTTCACTCGGCGTCGCGTATCCCAACTGGCACTGACCGCTAGACAGCACTGTGGCCCAGCCGTCAGCCGCAAACAGTCGATTCAAAAATAGCGCTACCTGCGATCGCACCAAACAAAAAACCGGAGATGGAATCATGCGATCGCGGCCGTCTGTGCCCCAAATATTCAGGTGTTCCAGCCAATCGCGCAGGGCATTCTTGGGGGCGATCGCCGCTCCAGCCGAAACCGTTATGGGCTGAGTCGCAGACACCACTCGCAATCGAGACGCAGTTCGTTCGGTATCGACGCTGTTGCAAATATCATCAAATTGGGCGATCGCCGCCGCAAAATCTTCGTGCAAATGGGGATTGCTGTTCACAAACGTGGGTGAATCCGAGGTCAAATCGCCATCGGTGACCAAATATGCCAACAGCACCACCGCCGCCGACTGCCATACCTCATGACCAAACACGCCCATCCGTCGCGGCACAGCAATGCGATCGCCCGGTTTCAGGGTGCCCAGCGATCGCCAGCCCTGCACCGTTAAGTACGGATGAGTCAGTGTTGTGGTCACCGATCGCCCTAGGCGCGTCGTCACCCGAAAAACTGGCTTTTGCCCATCATCTACGAAGGCCGACGGTTCTGCCCACGACAACTGCCAGCGGTCGTTTAGGGTCAGCAGCGTCCCCTGCGATCGCTGCACAACCTGCTCAATTGTGGCAATGCTACCATCCGCCATCACCAATTCGGTATCCGCTGCACAGCACTTACCCATCGATGGACGAGCCGCTGCAATAATCAAATCCGATCGCTGAAAGCCCTGAGTCATTGCATCCAGGTCATAGAAGCCACAGGACACTCCCGGCAGCACCATACCGAGCGATCGACTTTCAATATCTGAAAACGTATCGGTAAGAATGTCCGCCGTCGGCACTAACCCTTGAGCCGGGCGCGTCTGCGTCACCCCAAAGACCTTTTGCTCCGCTTCATCCAGAATTTTCGGCAAGGGTTCGGTCGTGTTGTAGCCCAGTTGCGTGATTTCTGTACCCACCCGAATCAGGTTCCGCCGCAAATATTTATCCATCACCAGTTGGGCATACTGATCGATGTTGACAGCGCTGACGGTGCGATCAATTAGTCCCGCTAGGCGACCCTGCCCGCCCACTTTTTCGAGCTTGTCGTGATCGCTCAGCCACGTTGTCACGCTCATCAAGTCGGTCGGTTGACCCTGACTTTGCAGGGTTAGCATTGTGCGATAGATGTCTTGGTGGGCACTGGTGTAAAACGCTTCAGGCAGCAGAAATTCCGCTACTCGACCGATCGCATCGGGGTCGAGCAAAATTCCACCCAAAATCGCTTCTTCCGCGTCAATGTTCTGAGGCGGGACGCGATCGCTATATTCTTGAAAGCTGAGGTTATGAACCATAAAACGCGGGAGAGTACAATCCGGCTCGAACCTATCGTCAGTTAGCTGTTATGGCGCTTCAGCGTCTGCCACAACCATGAGCCACGCCATTGCGGCTTATTCCTAACGTCAACCGCGCGATCGCTGCCTAACTGCCACAGCCATGAAACCCGGTCGCGCCAGGCCCCTAGCCAGTTGCTGGGATCAAACAACGCGCTCTAATGGCTGACAGTGTGCTTATGCTAGCACTGCCGATAGAGTTTTTATAATAAACTACTTGGCTCATCACTCTGTATGTAGCGCATTCGGCGAATGACCATTTCTTGCTGCTCTAGAACCCGTTTGACCGCTTGGCTGTCCAGCAGCAAACAAGGCGATCGCACGCTCATGCAGCTCTGCACCGTTACCATCACGAACGCGCCCAAAGCCTGAGCTGACTCGCGATACAGCAGTACAAAAGAACCAGTTTATGGATTCTAAAACAAAGCGCCCTGCCATAGCAACAAAACGTGCTGCCGGAGGACGCTGTCAAACTATTTGAGATGGAGTGAGCGGCGATCCATCACCCAAGCGATCGCCCTGCCCTAAAAAGAGCCACTATCCAGCTAGTATCACGGACTGCATACTGCTCCCAAGCCGCTAGGATAGCTTCGCCGCCACAATTTGCACTTCAATATTCGCCGTTACTTCGGCATGAAGTTTAACACTAGCTTTATAGGTACCGAGATGATTCACCTCCGGCACTGTGATGCCACGGCGATCAATTTCAAAACCCGTTTTCTCTTGAATCACATCAGCCAAATCTTGGCTGGTCAGCGTTCCAAAAATAGCATCACCTTCACCCACTGGCTTAGCCACCGCAAATCGGCTAATGGTTTCCAATGCAGTTTTTTGTCTATCCGCCTCAGCTTTGATGGCCAGCAGCCGCTGACGTTCCTTCTCACGGCGCACTTCCACTTGCTTAAGAATGCCTGGTGTGGTGAAGACGGCTAGGCCCTGCGGCACTAAGTAGTTCTTGGCGTAACCGGGAGCCACCTCAACCAAGTCGCCATTCTTGCCGAGTTTGTTAATGTCTTTGGTGAGTACCAACTGTATGCGTTTTGCCATGATGCCGATTACTTGCGCTATTGCGTTGTAAGAGGGTAATAACGTTCAATTGAATGCTCTGATTGGCTCGCGCTGCCATGCCCATAGGCATACGCTGCAAGATGATGCTTTTAACGTCTAGCACGCTTAGCCAGATTTATAACTATATCGAACGGTCTGGGGCGATCGCAACCCCATAGCACAGTTTACGCCTACATTCAGCCATCATGCTGAGCGCGAAGCAACTATCCCATGTCCTAAAAAATGGCTGCCATACCTGACGATAGCGGGCGGCGCTAAAACCTGTCTTTCATCCCGCGAATCTTGCCGAAGGTGCTGGCAGGGTCAGTCGTCTGAGCGATCGCTTGCAGGGCGGGCACATCCCAACGCAAAAATGGATTGGTCATCTTCTCTAGACCCAACATCGACGGAATGGTTGATTCACCCTGCCGACGGGCAACCTGCACAGTATGAAACCGCTGCTGTAGGTCAAGGTTTTGGCGATCCACGGTCAGCGCAAATTTAAGATTGTTGAGCGTATATTCATGGGCGCACCAGATGCGAGTGTTGTCGGGCAACTGCCGCAGCTTGCTCAATGAATGAACCATTTGTGCAGGTGTCCCTTCAAATAAGCGTCCGCATCCACCAGCAAATAGCGTATCACCGCAGAACAACTCGCCGGGTTCATCCGTATGACGGGATGGAAAATAGTAGGCAATGTGAGCGCGGGTATGCCCCGGCACAAAGTAGACAGTTGCCTCCCGATCGCTAAAGGTGACGCGATCGCCCTCGTTCAAAAATACCTGCTGTCCGGGGATGCGATCGCGATCGGCTGCTCCCCCATAGACCACGGCATTTGGAGAATGCTGCAATAGACGAATGTTTCCACCGACATGATCTCGGTGATGATGCGTATTGAAAATTGCCGTTAGGGTCGCATTATGGCGATCGAGCCAAGCCAGAACCGGACGGGCTTCTGCGGGATCAACCACGGCTGCGATCGCCTTTTCTGGGTCATGCAGCACAAAGATATAGTTATCTGAAAGTACGGGAATTCGGTGAATTTGCATACAGGTCGAGTTGGAAACGGTGCCTTCATCATGATGAACCTATTCTAGTTTCACCAACTCTTCAACTCACGCTTACAAACGCTTGATTTTAAGTTCAATTCTACGTTCCACAATAGAACTAGCAGGAACTAACGATTAAGGGTAGAGCGTCTCAAGTGCATCCCCCATTTGCCGTAGACTTGAGTATTTCTCTACAGCCCTCTACCCGCCCTCCAGCAATACAGCATCTACACCAAGCAGCGCCTTCATCCAGCAATGTTGCAGAATCCAGCCAGCGGTTCAGCCATAGCTGGTCATCTTCATTAGGTCGTGGCAATTTACAACAGATAGCGATGGTCTGGACTATGCCGACAAAATTAGATCGAACTATTGAAAGCATTGTGAACCGGGTGATGACCTCCCATGAGATTAGCCGCCAGGAGCACCTACAGCTCACATCAGCCATGCTCGCCAGTCAACACATCACCGATGACGAGCGGCGTTTAATTAACCGTGTATTTGATCATGTGCGGATGGGTGAACTCAAGCTCATTGAGTAATCCTTATTGAGTGATCCTGATGTCAGGATGTCGTCAATGGTTCAGATGCAGCAACATCGCCCCTCGGTTGGGCGATTTTTTTAGCTCAGGCGATCGCCCTCACCAGTGGTATGGACGCCATTTAGGAGATTGAAGAGTTTTTGATAGTCTTTTACTGGTCAGGGTAACTGTAGAGAAGCAACGGTTCAGGGCTGTATTGTCATTCATTCGGTGTATCGTTTGGATCATAACCACGAGCCTCGATCGCATCAGAGAGGTCATTAGCGAGATGCAGCACCCGGATGAGCAGAGAGGGCAAAAGCTGTAGGAGATTGCGATCGCACCCCCGCGCCTGTTGGGCAGATTGGATCTGTTGCAGTTGGTCGAGCAGCACCGGGATAAATCGAATTGCGATCGCCAAGACAAGGCTAACCTGCGCGGGAGAGATGCCTAGCCGTCGCAAAGGAGCAAGGCTGCGTTCGAGGCTGGTCAGCATTGCCGAGACGCGCGTCGTCAGACTCACAACTAGCGCAAGGGTTAATAGCGTCGCAAACCGCAGCGCGATCGCCAGTCCAATCTGCCAATGGGTCAACACTGCATGGGCTAGGACAATTGCCATGAGCAGCCCCCACATTGGACGGAGCTGTTGCCAAACCAGAGATGGCGGCAGCCGGGCGATCGCCACTAGCCCAATCGCTACCCCTGCGGCGCACCAAAGTCCAGTGAGAGACGGCACAAAAAACAGCGCCATACTAGCGATCGCTAGGGCTAGCAGTTTCAGTTCGGCGGGCAGTCGATGAATTGGCGATGGGCGATCGCAGTACAGTCCTAACATGACATTTGCTCAATATAGGCAGGCAGGGCGATCGCGGGGGGCGCATCCATCACCACAGTTCCGCCATCGAACACGATAATGCGATCGAACTCGCGCAGGAGTTGCAAATCATGAGAAACCACCACCATCGGCTGCGGCAACGCCCACAGCAGGCGGCAAATGCGGTTACGGTTGCGGAGATCCAGCAAGGTTGTAGGTTCGTCCAATACTAAATAACGCGGTTGCGTGATTAGCACCGCTGCGATCGCCAACAGTTGCTTTTGTCCGCCGCTGAGCAAATGCGCCGGATGTTCGCGAAATGCGGTCAAGCCATACTCGTCCAAAGTGGTATTGACGCGATGGGCAATCTCTTGGGAACTGAGCTTAAATTGGCGCAGACCAAAGGCCAAGTCTTCCGCAACCGTCGGCAGGATAATTTGATGGTCGGGATTTTGAAAGATAAACCCAACTCGGCGGCGCACCGTTTTGAGGTGGTGGCGCGTCTCCAGCCCATCCACCTGCACAGACCCCTGGGTGGGCACGACTAAACCATTGAGCAATCGGGCAAAGGTGCTTTTGCCAGAGCCATTGCTGCCAATAATACCAATGCGGCGTTCGGTCAGAGATAGGGTGATGTGCTGCAAAACGGAGCGATCGCCAAACTGATGGCTGACCTCACAAAGTTCAACCCACAGCCCCAACTCTGATGTCTCGGTCATGTTTTGGTTAGCCTGAGTCTTTCGCAAGATAGAATTTGCGGTCAATGTGCAAGAAAACTTTGCAAATCTTAAACAAAATTGTTACATTGTGAACGAGTATTCAAAAATGTGGTATTAATTCATGAGCGCACTCTTCGGCCTTATCCCAACTCCTGCACCGATGCAACCTCAGTCTCGTGTGTATGACCTCAAGTCTCGTTTGGACTGGGGCGAACCGGCTTTGACCATTATTGATGTTCGCGATCGCGCCTCCTTCAACATTTCACATATTACGGGTGCTGTATCGATCCCGGCTGCGTCCTTAGTCAGTCAAGCATCCGCCAATTTTGAACTCAGTCGAGACATCTATGTCTACGGAGACACGGATGAAGAAACAGCGGCAGCAGCGGCAGCGCTTCGTGAAGCTGGGTTTGAGCATATTTCTGAACTGCGCGGTGGGCTAGCGGCTTGGAAAGCCGTCAGCTACCCAACTGAAGTAACGACTGTTTAGTGACCGCCTGGTCAGTGATTTCGTTGATCGGTTATCAGTTGCTTAGAGAGCGGATTAGCCGGATATTGGCCGCACCAAAAGCTGAATCTAAGTCAGAGTTCTAAAAGTTGTAAAGCGATCGCCCATGGGCGATCGCTTTTTCATTGGTGTAGCGATCGAATCATTAAGACACGACTGCCAGCGACTTGAGGGCAAAGATTTTTTCAATGACAGTAGCTACTACCTTATCTGGAGTGGACGCGCCAGACGTCACCCCAACCGTCAGCGGCCCATCCGAAAGCCACTCCTCAGTGATGACTAAGTCGCTGTGCAGCGGTTTGTGTTCAACTCGGTTGCCAGGGCCAATGCGATCGCCACTATCAATATGGAACGATGGAATACCACGTTCGATGGCAATTTCTTGGAGGTGAGTCGTGTTGGAGGAATTGTAGCCACCGATAACCACCATCAAATCTAGGGGCTTTTCGACTAGCTCAAACATGGCATCTTGCCGTTCCTGAGTGGCATCGCAAATCGTGTTAAAGCTGAGGAAATGCTGATTTAGCTCTAGAGGACCATACTTTTGCAGCATAGTACGCTCAAAGAGTTTGCCAATTTGCTCAGTTTCGCCTTTTAGCATGGTGGTTTGGTTGGCAATGCCGATGCGCTCTAGGTCGCGATCGGGGTCAAAGCCTTCTGAATGAGCATTTTTGAACATCGCCATAAATTCCTGGCGATCGCCCCCGTTCAGAATATAATCTGCCACATACTGTGCTTCCGCCATGTTCAGCACAATCAAATAGGTTCCGGCAAATGAACTGGTGGCGATCGTTTCTTCATGTTTATATTTGCCGTGAATGATGGAGGTATAGCGACCTTTTTTATGCTTCTCCACTGTATTCCAAACCTTCGATACCCACGGGCAGGTTGTATCAACGATGGTGCAGCCGCGATCGTTCAATAGCTGCATCTCTTGAACACTAGCCCCAAAGGCAGGCAAAATTACCACATCGCCAGAACCAACGACCGCAAAATCTTTGGTGCCATCCACCACCTCAATAAACCCAACGTTCATATCTCGCAGCCGTTGGTTAACAGAAGGATTATGAATAATTTCGTTGGTAATCCAAATGCGTTCATCGGGAAAATGCTGACGGGTTTCGTAAGCCATTGCTACGGCACGCTCAACCCCCCAACAAAAGCCGAAGGCTTCAGCTAGATGAATCGTGACGTCGCCTCGCGTCAGCGTATAGCCATTGTCTCGAATGTGCTGAATGAGATTGCTCTGGTACTCGGTTTCCATCGTACCGGAGACTTCTTTATCGTGCCCGAAGCCTTTACGGTGATAGTTTTCAGAATGGTTGAGCGATCGCTTAAAGGCTTTGGTATCCATGCTTATTTTACCCTTGGACTGTTGCATCAGTTGCGCTGTATCCTAGCCGTAGATTTGCATCGGCTGCACCGACGGAGTGAAATTTGTTGTCAGGCCGGGGCCACCAGAGCCGGACAATGCAGGATCAGGCGGAACGGTTGAATTGATCTGCCTCTAGCCTATCAGACGGCTGCGGTTCCGACGGGTGGCGATGGCTCAGACTTTTCTAGCGATCGCATTGAATCTATCCAATAGAGCAATAACCCGGTTCACTGACAGATTTTCTCAAATCGGGTAGTCTTCTGTTGGTAAAGATTTGGGGGGCGTGGGCAACGCCCACACCAGCCAAAATCCTTACATGAATACCCCTACCTCGGAATTGCAATTTTGTGGGGATTGTAGGGAGGGTGCATGTCACCTTTACGCCCTCACCCTAAATCCCTCTCCCAATCTTGGGA
>CAYSIR010000084.1:0-11592 GCA_964431105.1 uncultured Leptolyngbya sp.
CTATCCATTGCGGTGAATTCCCAGCACTCCTTGTGGTGGAACAAAAGCTACGCCGTTAGCCGCTACAATCCCGCAACGGCTGAGATCATGAACCAAAGCGATCGCCCCTTAATGATTACCGACCGCGATCCCAGCGAAGTTTTAGCACTGGTTCACCTGCTTGATCCCGATGTCCAAATCCAGTTTATTGCCCATCCTGGCATTGCCAATCGCCCGCCGGATCGACGCCCGATCACACCCGACATTAACCTGGATGCCTATAGCGATGTGTTCTTATACAAACCATCCCAAGGACTGCGGCGACGACTCGATCGCAATGGCTATCGTAGTCAAGATATTTACGATGACGGTTGGCTATGGAGGGTGACGCAATGATGCATTGGCTCAAGTTCATTGATCCGCCCGCTCTAACTGAGACATCTGGCAAATTGAGCCACAGCGCGATCGCCCATACCCTGCTGCTGACGGCAATATTCAGCCTCTGCTATACCCTGCGACCACTCTACACCGATAACCAAACCACCAAATTTTTACACGGACTGGCGCAGGCAGGGCGGGGCCACCTACAAGACGACTGGCTGGCCAACACCATCGATCCACTGCCGGTCTTTTCAGGGCTAGTGCAATTCACCGCTACAGTGCTGAGTGAATACATTTTCTATGGCTACACGCTGATATGTTTCGGGGTTTATATCTATTGTTTGGTGGCGATCGCGGCGCAGGTGCTATCCATTCATAACCATCCACTCAAATACTGGGCGTACCTGGCGCTGCTGCTGCTGCCGCATACCCTGCAATTCGAGATTTTGGGTGAACCGATTTTCCAGTTTTTCCACTTCGGACTGGCGGATCAATATGCCCTCGGTCACTACTTTCAGCCGAGTATGCTGGGTGGCGTGCTGATATTGTGGGCAATTCTTCAAGCTATGCACGGGCACTCGCGGCGAGCGGTCATTGCCGTCATCATCGCCGCTACGGTACATCCCGCCTATCTGCCCAGTTCCACCCTGCTAGTGCTGGCAATGATGCTCATGGTCTACCGCGATCGCCACTGGAAACGGGCAGTGGGCTTGGGTGTTCTGGGTGCGGCAGGACTGCTGCCCGTCACGCTTTACATGACCCAAACCTTTGCACCTACCGCTCCGGATCTTTGGGCGCGATCGCAGGAAGTTTTAGTCACCATTCGTATCCCGCACCATTCCTTGCCCGATATTTGGCTGCGCCCGACGGCACTGCTGCAACTGGCGCTCATGGGCTGTGGTTTATATTTGGCCAGGCGATCGCCCCTGGTTTGGCTGATGGCTGTACCGATGGCTGCCGCCGCTGGGCTGACCGTGCTGCAAATTGGGCTGGGGAGCCACACTCTGGCCTTTACCGCACCGTGGCGCGTGTCGGCGTTTCTAATGCCGATTGCCCTATCGTTAGCCTGTGCCCAGCTTGTCACCACTATGTTCAGCCGTTATCAAGCCTGGATTGGGCCCCGCCAGCCGCAGTTGATGCAGTGGTGTATGGGCGCGATCGCCCTTTTGGTACTGGGTGGAACCGTCCATCAAGCCGTTGTGTTTTGGGCCGATGACGATGCCCGACCCATGATGAACTTTGTCCATGACCATCGCCAGCCAGGGCAGACCTACCTAATTCCCATGCAGATCGATCGCTACTGGCATCTCGATGAACTGTGGAACTTTCGGCTCTATACCGGCGTACCGATTTATGTGAATTTCAAATCCCATCCTTACAAGGATGTGGAAGTGCTGGAATGGTATCGTCGCGTTGAACTAGCCGATCGCTTCTACCAAAGTCCCCGTCGCGATAAATGTGCGATTTTAGACACCATTCGCCGTCAAGATTCGATTACGAATGTAGTGCTGCCAAATGGTAAAACTGACTTGACGTGCGATCGCATGGTCAAAATTCATGCCGATGACCGATTTGCAGTTTACGAACTCACGCCGGTCTAGCCCACACCTTTTGCCACTTACCGCTATGCTTGCTGCCCGCCTGCACCATGTCCTTGCATCCGCTGAAAACCAATCCGAAGGCAATCGTGTCTTTTGGTTCACCTTGGGCTTGGTCTTTTCGGTAATTTTTTCCTACCTGGCGCTGAAAGAAGCCTTCGCCGGGGAATATATTGTGCAGGACGATGCCCGCCAACACGTCTTTTGGATGCAGCGCTTCCTCGATGCCGATTTGTTTCCGGGCGATCGCATTGCCGACTATTTTCAGTCCGTTGCCCCCATCGGCTATCGCAATCTCTATCAATTACTCATCGCCGGTGACATCAGCCCTTGGTGGATTAACAAAGCGCTGCCCCCCGTGCTGAGCTTAATCAGCAGCGCCTACTGTTTTGGCATTGCCTTCCAACTGCTGCCCGTGCCGATGGCCAGCTTTTTTGCCAGCCTGCTGCTGACCCAAAGCCTGTGGATGAAGGATGATCTCATTTCTGCTACGCCGCGTGCCTTTGTCTATCCTGTCTTTCTGGCCTTTTTGTTTTATCTTCTACGGCGATCGCTCCTGGGCACGGCTATCAGCGCCGCATTAGTCGGCTTATTTTACCCGCAGTACAGCCTGATTGCGATCGGCATCCTAGCGCTGCAACTTCTGCGTTGGCAACCCGACCCCAACACCAATGATTGGAAACGGTATGTCCCTATACGGTTTTCAAGCGATCCTATGGATTATTGGGTATACGGCATTGCGCTGGCTGTGTCGGCAGTCATTTTGGGACAGTATGCGGCTGGTTCTGACTTTGGCCCGGTGATTAGCGCCGCTAGTGTCCGCGACTGGCCGGAGCTGCAATCAGGCGGTCGGTCGGCATTTTTTCAGGACAATGGTTTAGAGTTTTGGTTCACAAACCCGCGCAGCGGCTTGCTTCATGTTGGTTTGGTGCGGCCGGCAACGTTGCTGTGTTCAGTAGGGTTGCCCTTTTTGCTGTGGTGGCGCGATCGCTTCCCGCTAGCTCAGTCTGTCACTCAAAAAGCATGGATTTTGCTACAGCTATTGGGCGTATCTGTTTTTTGGTTTTTGACCGCCCACGCCGCTCTATTTCAGCTACACCTACCCAGCCGCTACACCGAACACAGTTGGCGAATAGTTGTTGCGATCGCCGCAGGACTGGTCATCGCGATTTTAGCTGACCAAGTTTTTCAGTTCTTCGTCGCAAACCGCCCCCGCCAGCACTACCTGATTGAATTCAGTTTGGTAGTCCTTATGCTGGCGATCGGGGCATTGATTATGGTCTACCCGCGCTTTGTCCCCGACTTTCCGACCACCAAGTACAAAACCGGCGAGAACCCTAAACTCTATGAATTTCTGCGCGATCGCCCCAAAGATACAATGATTGCTTCTTTGAGTGAAGAAGCAGACAATATTCCAAGCTTCACGCAGCGATCGGTGTTGGTTGCACGGGAATATGCCATTCCCTACCATTGGGCGTATTATGGCGAATTTCGCGATCGCGCCAATGCCCTCATTACAGCGCAATATAGCCCCGACCTTGACGTTCTCCAAGCATTCATCACCGACTACAGCATTAACTATTGGCTAATCGACAGCAATGCCTTTCGTCCAGGTTATGTGGAAAACGCATGGTTCCAGCAATACGGCCCGCCCAGCGCCCAAGCCTTGCAAAACTTGAGAGACAGCAACGATCCCGCTCTCAACCAATTGCGCGACCAATGCCGCATCCTCACCCTAGACACCGCAGAATTGATGGATGCCAACTGCATCACCAACAAAACCGCAGATGACCTCATCCCTGTCGAACCGGAAGAGGCAGACGACAGCGACGAAGCCGACGACGCTGACGACATAACCGAGGAAAATTGATGCTGACGCAACGGTTGAATACACTGGTAGCCTGGCTTTCCGGTGAATTCCAAAATGCAGACCAGTCCCAAGCGCAGCCGATTTGGTTTGTGAGTTTGCGGCTGTGGTATCGCGCCATCCCATCAGGAATTGCCGGTAAAACCGCTCTCTTTGCGGAACAAGCCCCCGCCCTCACCCCCACCCAAGCCTATCGCCAACGGGTATTGCTGCTGTGGATTGAAGCCGATCGCCTCAATGGGCAATACTGGGCCTTCAAACAGCCAAGTCAGTTTATGGGATCTGGGGCACAACCAGAGCCATTGCGATCGCTCTCTGAATCTGACCTAGAACCGCTACCCGGCTGTCGGTTAGCAATTGAAGACAAGGGCGATCGCTTTGTGGCAGAGCTAGAACCTGGTGCAAAATGCTGCTTTGACCATGCCGGAAAAACGCGCCAGGTTATCGTCGGCTTTGAGGTGAGCGCCAATCGTTTGCTAAGTTTCGATCGCGGCATTGACCCCGATACCGGCAAATTACTTTGGGGCGCACTCATGGGCCCCTACGAGTTCACAAAATGCTGAGCGATCGCCCTTCGCCAGTAAATTGCCTGACCTATCACCGCCCTCACAGCCACGTTCATCAACAAAGGAGTTCTCATGCCAACCGTTTCCATCGTGTATTTTTCAGGAATGGGGCACACCAAGCTCATGGCCGAAGCCGTTACCAAAGGGGCTGAACAGGTCAACCAAACGACCGCTCATATTCTACGCATTACCGGCGAGCAAATTACCGAGGGGCGCTGGAGTGATGATGCGATTATTGACCAACTGAACCAGTCTGATGCGATCGTATTCGGTTCCCCTACCTACATGGGCGGCGTAGCAGCCCAGTTCAAAGCCTTCATTGATGCTGCTAGCCCCATCTGGTTTCAGCAAGGCTGGAAAGACAAGGTTGCCGGTGGGTTCACCCACTCTGGTTCTCCTAGCGGCGATAAGCAGGGCACATTGCTCTACCTTGTCACCAACGCTATGCAGCACGGCATGATCTGGGTTGGCACCGGCGAACTCGGTCAGGATAATGGCGTGAATCGCCTGGGATCATTCCTGGGTCCTATGGGCAATACGCCACCCGACTTCAGCGGCGGCCCGCCCCAGGTCGATCCCGGTGATCTGCTAACGTCAGAACACTATGGCACACGCATTGCTGAAACTGTCAAAAAGTTTGGCTCTTAGTCCAAGAGGCAAACCACCGCCATTAAAATAGGAACCCGAATCAAGTCATCAGATCCCCAGAATCATGGCTAAGCTAGAAGCCTGACCGATGGCAGCATGACCAGCCTAGTTCACCGATACCAGATCCGGTTCAGGGCGAATAATCTCACTCAAAATCGATGCTGGTTGCTGCTGGTGTGTCCAAGCAAAGGCGTGCTTGAAAGCCGCTTCCTGACAGAGTTGAAGCTGCTCAAAGTCAATAATGTCGTGGGTGAGCAAGCTTTCATACTCAAACGGCAGGCGCTTGTTGTGCAGCCCCGCATTATCGGTGCAGATAGCAATGTCTACTCCCGCGTCAAAGCAGCGATCGAATACCACTTTGAGTTGCTCAATGTTATCCAGCGTACCGGTTTTGAGATAAGTTGTTGGGCACACTTCCAAGCATTGGTTGTTGGCGGCTACCTGCCGCAATAGTTCGGGATGCTTCAGCGGAATTTGAATACCATGACCAATGCGCATCAGGTAAGGCAGCAGCTTGGGATAGCAGCCTTCTGGCGTTTCATAAAGGTGGCCAGTGGTGTTTAAGCCGAGCGATCGCGCATAGTCATACAGTTCAATATATTCCGACAGGCGATCGGCATAGTGAGCATCGCCCCCTGCCAAGTCCACCGCACAAACATACTGCCGCATCTGCGCCGCCAGATCCACGATCGCCCGATTCACCTCATAGGGCAGCCGCGAATGCATACAGAGAATTTGGCTATTTACAATCGGGTATTCACCAATCTGGCTCGCTTCACCCACCGTTTCAACGATCGCTGTCATCTGATCAATCCGCTCGGATTGGCTCAGCGCTGAGTTGGTGCGGAGGTAGGGCGTGTAGCGCAATTCCAGATACGCCAAATTTTCAAACACGTAAGCGCCGCGCATCAGACGATACACGAAATAGGGCAGCGCATCCTGAGTTTGAACGTGTTCCACTAGCGTATGCAGCTCTAGGTACTCGTCTAGGGTTTCCCGTGGACGGGTGAAAAAGACTTCAAACTCGTCATAATCGGCAAATTGTTCGACCTGTTGGGCGTGATTACGGTGAAGGTAGCGCCATAGCACCCTAGGAACCACGGAGCCGCCGAGATGGCGATGCAATTCTGCGTATAAAGCCACAAGAACCTCTTTTTGTTGCTAATTTTTGTTGCTAATTGTTACTGATTGTGCAGTCTGTCCACACATGGGGAGCGTGCGAGGGCGAAACAGTGGCGACTGCCATCAAACCAGCCAGCTCCCTGATTGACTGACAAACGATCCGGCATTGAGCGCAGAAGCCGCCCCCAGGGTTTTAGACAAGGTTAGTTCAAAGACATGACCCACTCGGTGGTTGGGGTTTAGCAAGTTCGTCAATTAGAGCCTGCTCTAAAACGCACTGTGCCGCACCGAAATGCTGGACAGCCTGCGTCGATCGCACAAAGATGGTCAAGACCGATGGGGTGATAGAGGCAAGAATTGACTCAACCCATGAATGAACAGCGGATTTGGAGTGTGGAAGCGAACTAGCTCTGCCCGCCGAGACTCACTCGTCTGTGGGGCTACGATAGCAGGCAAGAGTTACCAAGTGCCAAGAGGGACTCAACGGATTAGCCGCCAGCGTTTGCCCCAATGTTGAAACATGAAACAAGGAGAATGTCTTTCGCTTGTGTGTGGAGACGTTGAGAACCAGTAATTTTAATGGAATGATCTAAGGGGTTGTTCAAATAGTTAATTATTCCTAAGCGCTATTTCATAGCGCTTAATAAAATGATAGATGTAATAGATTAACAACTGCAACAATTGCAGCTTTATTTTTGGTTTTTCGCAACTATTTCCGAGATTCAACGGTTGCGGAGCAGGGACGCTGCACGGGGCTGTGCCCAATAGCAATGGCGATCGCACCAGCCGATTCAGGTGGTGGTATTCAGGTAAGGATTCATGTAAGGACTTTGGGTGGTGTGGGCGTTGCCCACACCACCCAAAGTCCTTACCAATAGAGGACTACTCCGATTCAAATTGAACTGCCTAGGAAGACTTGCGATCGCGGCACCAGTTGGTCATAGAGCTGTTCTAGGGCAGTGATGTTGTTGTCGAGGGTATAGCGATCGAGGACGCGCTGGCGAGCTTTCTGCCCCAGTAGCGCCGTTAGCTCAGGGTGATCTTGGAGAACGGGCAGCAGCGTTTGCAGTTGGGCGGCCACGCGCTGAGTATTCAGCACAATTCCGGCCCCGGCTTCCAGCACTTCATCATCAGCCCCCGCATCTGTAGCCAGGCAGGCGGTTTCACAGGACATGGCTTCTAGTAGCGAGAGCGACAGTCCTTCCACAAACGATGGTAGAACGAACACATCAGCGCCTCGCAAAATATCGATCCGTCGAGCTTCGTCAGCTACAAACCCCAGCCAGATGACGTTGCGCTCAGTGGCATAAAATGCTCGCAACGAGGTAGACAGCGGCCCGTTACCCACGATTAGCAATTTGCTGCGATCGCTCAAATCTGCCTGTCGCCAAGCCCGCAGTAAGGATTCCACATTTTTCTCGATGGCAATACGCCCTTGATACACAAACAGGCGATCGGCATCAAACTCATGTTTGACGGATGAAAACCCAGGGGAATACTTTTGAATGTCTACGCCGTTGGGAATCACGACTACCGTTTCGGCGGGCACTCCTAGCTTGATCAACACATCCCGCTGGGGGTAGGAAAACACAATGACGCGATCGTAGTTGGCGAGTGATGGCGCATAAACCTGATAGGCGAAATGCTGGGTGCCAGAGGTGAAGTTGCGGCGTTTGCGATCGAAAGGCGGATGGAAAGTAGCGACCAGAGGAATGCCCAGCTCGCTGCAAATTTCGGGTAATCGAAAATCGAGAGGCGACAGCGTCAATGAGGCATGAACGACGTCTGGCTTGAGGTCGCGCAGGGAGTCAAACAGGACTTTGCCCGACCGAGGGGATGGAATCGTCGCGATTTGAAATTTATAGAGAAACGGCAGCGTGACTTCATCATGCACTTGCAGCAGATCGGCGGTGTCATCTTCGTCTGGTTGCGAAAAGTGAAGGAAACTAACTCGGTGCCCGCGTTGAATTAACGCATGAGTAATTTCTCGACCGTAGGTGACATTCCCGCAAAAGGGAGATTTTTTTCCGAGCCAAGCAATATGCATTCAAGTGAAAGTCTAGGGTAAGGATTTGGAGGAGAATCAATGGATGAGCGATCGCCAGTTGCCGCTTCCATTGAATGATCTCATACCGGGAACAATGTAATGGGTTCGTGGGGTCATGGCACCGCATCACAGATGGGTAGCATCGTCCTATCGGCTAGTCCCGTCGGACGTTTAGCACTGCCGGAAGCGCCACGCTATTCTGCGTCCTGCCGGGCGATCGCAGTTCAGTCTATAGCTTGAGGCATGCAAGTGGTTGGTGCATCTGTCTTTTGGACGTCAGAATACCAAACACAACAAGGGCCAGAAGGCACAGCAGCCCATGGAGAAAACGGTAGCGTGAACACCGCATCAAAACGGTGAGGGCGTTAGTTCGCTCGGTGTTGAGGCTGTGCAATCTGCTTTGTGATTAGTATTTCAGAGCTAGGGTCACTTTTCTAGCGTTTGCCAATGACATTTGCCGTTAATGACTGCCGGCCGCCAATGGTCGCCGAGCAACCCGTGAGGGGGCCGATCGCATCTTGAACCATTCAGAAAAAAGCAGCCCTAGGACGATCGCACCATAGGCCGCCAACTTCAAAACCATAATGCCAGCATTAACCGCTTGTTTTCGTTGATCCTTTACGGGAAATATACCAGGTTGAGAGACCAGCGATCGCAACGATCCCGCCGAGTCCCGCAAAAACGGTTGTGAGTCCTAGGTAATTCTCCGCTACACTCGCCAGGGCCAACGGTAAGCTCAGAGCAATATTAACTGCATTATTTTGCAGGCCAAACACCTTTCCTCGCATGGCTTCTGGCGTTTCAGACTGAATGGTAGTCTGCATTGGCACTCCAATCATGGCGGCAAACAAGCCGAGTAGACCAATCACAATTAATGCTGCCCAAAGCTGATCTGTGAACACTGCTAACGTGACTAGGGCGATCGCCATGCCAAGGGAACCCAACAACCCCAGTCGTTCATGGGCAATGGTTTGCCCAAACTGCCCAATAATCCCAGCGCCAATCGCCATGCCCACCCCAGCGGCTGCCAGCAAAAAGCCAAATTGGTCAGCCTCAATGGTGGGGATCACCTCTGCAAGCCGCACCGCTAGCACCGCCAGAGCAGCAAAGATGGAAAACAGCACGACTAGCTGAATCAGTGCGGCTCGCACCCGCGCATTGCGGCCTAAGTATCGAATGCCGTCGCGAATATCGTCAAATACATGGGGATGTTCATAATTAGGATCGCGCCGGGGTTCGCGGGTTTTTAGAGTCAGCAAAATGATACCTGCGATCGCATACCCCAACCCCACAATTGCCTCTTTCCCAAACTCGGCTGAGATCCCCGCGATTGCGCCCACAAATTGCATCAGTTGCCCGGCTAGTTCTAGCAGCGGTTCTCCAACGGCAAACCCAATAATGACGGAGGCCATCATCGTAGTCGTGTACAGAGAGTTCGCAGATAGCAGGTGGTGCGGCTGCACAATTAAGGGCAGGGCAGCCTGTTCGGCTGGGGCAAAAAACTGCGTGAGAGTAGACACCAGAAATGTAATGAGGAGCAGCATCAGGAAGCCAACCGGCAAACCGGCGATCGCAGTCCAATCACTTGTTACCGCCAGCAGCAGCGGCAGGGTCAGCACCAATCCCCCCCGCAGTAGGTTGGTGCTGGTCAGTACGGCTTTTTTGGGCCAGCGATCGACAAATACGCCCGCTAGGGACCCAAACAGCACTGCCGGGATTGTGAAAGCGATCATAATAGCTGACACCCAGCCGCTAATGGTTTGCCCGGCTGTCTGGAAATGGCTGGCAATTAGGGAAATCATCAGCACGAGGTAGACTTTATCCGCCAATTGCGAAAAGATTTGCCCTGACCACATCACCAGAAAATTGCGGTTTTTTAGAACTGGCGAAAATCCGACTTCTTCAGGGTCGGGCGGTGGCTCTGGTGTGGGTGGGCGATCGCGCGACACCGACGGCATCGAAGGGTCTTCCCCAAGTGGCGGCCAGTTCTCGGATGGCTCCAGTTGGCTGGCGTAGAGGTAGGACGGTTCAAATTCCGGGGAAGGCGATCGCATCATGGTGTGGAAACGGATACAACAATAGGCTCGACGAATAATCGCTGCCGCATCGTCAAAGCCAGTGAGCGTGCACTCCCTAGCTACGGCAGTCTCAACAATCCTGGCGGTCGATAACGGCTCCATTCAGCGCTGTAAAGCAGGTATCGATGAGTTCTGCGGAACGAATCGGGCGCTCAAAATAGTATTGCGCATAGTGACGAAGCGCCCGCTCAATCATTAACCACGTTGCGGTAGAAATGGGTTGGGCCAATACAGCCGCCGCCTCTACCACCGTCGCTAGCGGCGTAGCCACTGACGCTACTGACCCTACTGACTCTAATGGCTCTGGTGATTCTAAGGACATCAACCGCCCATCTGGAGCGATCGCACTCGGCTGCACCAATTGCTGTAAGACCGTTAACTCCGGCGCTCCCAGTTGAGTAATCGTCGGTGATTGGGTTTTGGCAGCATAGGACGATCGCGGTTCAGTGACGCGGCGCAGGGATGGCATAGACGACGCGGCAGCGGGGCGATCGCCTTTATTCAGCTTACCGTTGCTCAGGTGATCTAACTGCACTATTCCTCCGACAGCCGGACTAAACCCGATGCGCCAACCCGTTTCACAAAAGTTAGGGCTAATGGATTGCTGCGTTATGCCACAGGTACGCACTTGGGGCGACACTCCAGCCAAGGTTAATAACTGAACCGTCGCCTGAACCAACACAGCGATCGCTTGCTGTCCGGGCAATGCCTCAATTTGCCGCAGTTGATGCGTTACCCACTGGAATAATTCAGTCTGAGATTCTCCAGCTACCGCTTGCAGCAATGCCAGTTCTGCTAGATACTGCCCAGCCGTCAGCTTGCGCAAATCGTAACTGAGTCCTGGGAAAGACTCGATTGTGTCAGCTTGTACGATCTTATCAAGACTGCGACCGCTGGCCAGCAGCAGGTGATTCACCACAAATAGTTCACTCCGCCCGCCTAGCTTAGAACGATGGCTACGAGAACGGGGAGCAACAACCCGAATTAGCCCTTCTTCGGGGGTTAGCACTGTCAGTAGGCGATCGCTCTCGCCTAGGGGCATCCCTTTGAGGTTAATTCCAACAACTTTGTAAGTTTTGGGCATCGTCTGGGCGCTATAGCAAAAATCCTACATCCTAAACGGCTACTGCCCTATTTAGGGGAGCAATCGAGCGATCGCGGTTTCCAAAGGTTCATGCAGGTTGCCCCATACAATAACCGCTGACCATCCCAAGAGTCAGGGAACCTACCCTCTACATCATCTAAAGTTCGGCGAGCGACGCAAGAGCAGCCAGTGCAGACGTTTTGGAGATAGTTGGAAGCCTCA
>CAYSIR010000084.1:11692-15920 GCA_964431105.1 uncultured Leptolyngbya sp.
CCTTGAGTCTGTGTTGACCGTCGCCTGCTGTTCTCGCTGACGGATAAGATCGGGGCCGCGAGAGGTGCCGATGCGGGTTGCGCCTGCCATTATCAGCGCGATCGCTTGATCGGGTGTGCGAATGCCGCCCGACGCTTTGATACCGATGCGATCGTTGGCGACCGATTTCAGGAACTGCACTACCTCCACCGTTGCCCCCCCAAACCAGCCGGTACTGGTTTTGAGAAACTGTACCCCTGCATCCAAACACACCTCGCTGGCCAGGCGCATTTCGTCTGGAGTGAGGATACTGGTTTCCAAAATCGCTTTTACGGTCTGCCCCGTTGCATCACAAATGTCGGACAGTTCTCGATGCAGTTCGTTGGTCTTTCCCATTTTTAACCAGCCAAGGTTAATCACCACATCTAACTCGGTCGCTCCGTTCTCGCTGGCTTCCTGCGCTTCGTAGAGTTTTACGGCAGGCGTGGTTGCGCCGGTGGGAAAGCCAATGACGCTACAGACTTGGGGCGATTTCTGATGCAACAATTCAACCGCCTGTTTTACATGGGTAGGATACAGGCACACGGTTGCAAACCCAAAGCGATCGGCTTCATCACACCATTGTTCTACTTGGTCTGGCGTGGCGGAGGGAACGAGCAGCGAGTGATCGATGAATGGCGCAAGGTCAATATCGGTATAGTGGTCGGACATGGGGGCGATCGCATCAACACCGTCTCTTATTGTGACCCAAACTTACAGAAATAAACGATGGATTAACAGCGATTCAAGACCTGGGCTGCAATTTTGGCGATCGCTTGACTCACCGGATGATCGGGATACGTGACACAGAACACACGGCTGCTGGCCAACTGCATCATTTCATCTGCATTTGGGATCACTCCAGCGACAGCAACGTGATAGGCGCTAGCAATTTGTTCTTCCAATGCTGCCGTGTCAAACATTGGCAGCGTCCGGTTTACAACCAGCCATAATTTGGGAAACTGCAACCGTCGGGACACATCTACCATAATTGCGGTTCCCTGAAAATCTTGGCGATCGGGACGCAGGACAACAATCAGCGCATCGGCTAAGGTCATTGACACCAGCGTATCTGCACCGAGGCCGGGGTGGGTATCCAGCAGCAGGTAATCCAGTTGAAGCTGCGCCATGAGGTCAGCTAAGCCGTCACTTAGGCGCTCTACGTCGCATCCTACGTTTACAGCCTGGGCAATGTCTTGCAATTGAATCCGGGCCGCAATGAGGTATAAGCAACCGGCAACCGGTTGGGGCAGCCGATCGCTAACATCGTGGGCGGCTTCGAGGATGGAACAGCGACCGTTGAGGTAATCATTAAGACAGGTCAACGCCAGCGGGTTCACATCAAACAGGGCATGGAGTCCGGGGGATTGCAGGTCAGTATCCACAATGCCAATGCGGTAGCCCTGCTGAGCCGCGATCGCCCCTAAATTAGCCGTTAAGTTCGATTTGCCAGTGCCGCCACGAAAGGAATGAATGGCGAGAATCTGAGACATGGGCAATTTCCCGCAACTAAAAAGGACTAGCGAGCCTGAGATTGCCGTCGGGCCTGGAGGCGATCGCGCCGGGCCCGAATCGTATTGAGATACTGTTCAGCCGGGTCTAGCAGAGTCGCACCGGCAAATACCTCCATCGACCCAGCCGTTAAGTCAGCGCCTGTATGAGTCGCATGGGTCGGGTCAATTATTCTGTCGGCTGGTGTGTCAGTGGGCAGCATGGGATGGGTCAACCGCTGATGCACATAGGCCAAGTAATCGTCACCGGCAGCATCGCCCTGCATCGCAAACGGCACGAACGTTCGTTCTAAAGTTGGACTGGGATAGACCGCAGGGGTGGGGCGATTAGCGTCGTCCGGCGGCGGTGCGTCCTGTTGTGCGGTGGCTGGCGCTTCGGTTCCATCTGCGGTTAGGGCGATCGCACGAGTGGCGGTCGGCACCGGGTTAGACGTATGGACATCTGAAGCCACCGGCACAGGAGTCGGGGCATTGGGCTGAGCCGATAGGCGCGGCATCAACGTTTGCTGCACCCATTGATGCAGCGCTTCCAGCCAACCTCGATCAACCCACCACACCCCAAACCCAGTGATGCTAAAAGCAATCCACGGAGCCACCATCGGAATCCAGCCGCCCTGCACCAACAAGCTCCAGCCCATTAGCCCTAGCACCCCAGCGCTAACACCACTGGCGATCGCCATGCGTTCGGGGCGCTGTAGCCACCAGGCCACGCTGCCGCCCATCGCTGCCCAGAGGACAATCCACAGCACTTCGATCGGATTTGTCCAAAACCAAATCAGGGGGCGATTATCCAACACTGCACCGAGCAACTGGCTGGTAATCTGGGCTTGCAGCACCACATTTGGCACCGCTAGCAAGGGTTCTGTGGCAAGGCTAGGTACGCTGTATCGTTCTGCCATGCTGGGGGTGGTGTAGCCAATCAGTACGATGCGATCGCGAATCTGTTCAGGTGGCACTGCTCCCGACAGCACCTCGGACATCAGCACAGCTTCGGCCGCTTGGGGCGATCGCGGGTTCAGCATCAGTTGATAGCCCTCAATCGCAGGTCGTTGATAGGAACCAGAATTGTTGGTTAGAGGCGGCAGCACCGTTGTACCCAGTTGCAAAAACCCGTTGGGCAAAAACTGAACGGAGCGATCCACGGCTTCGAGATACCGCGTCACCACCTGAAAGCTTAAGGAAAATACGGGTTCTGTAGGACTATGGCAGGGATGCTGAACGGGGCCACTGCCTTCGGCGGGCGGCGGCGGCACTCGACCAATCCACAGGCGACGAACCTGACCATCGCTATCAACTGGCATATTTCGGAACCCAATCTGATCGCGGGGCACGGGCGGCGGCGGGCGATTCTCTAGCCCATCACTCACGTCGCACGTTGCGATGATGCGATCGCTCCCTCGCAGCACATCCAGCAGGCGATCGCGTCCTTCGCCGATGGGTTGATCCCGAATTAGATTAAGACCGATGACGCGGGGGTTCGCCGATTCTAAACGCTCTAGCAGATCGGCAACTGCATCGTCTGGCAGGAATTGCCCATATTGCTGCACATCCCGTGCTGTCACGCGGACAATGAGCAGCCGATCATCCACCGGTTCCGGCGATCGCATCTGCATCATGGAATCATAGATCGCCAATTCAGCCCGCTCAAAGCCACCCAGTTGGCGAATGCCCAATACCGCCGTTGCCACGACTACACCCGTCAACAGCCACACCCGTCCAGCCCGATAAAATGATGCGATCGGGCGACCCATTGTCAATAAGGCAGCATGAACCATAGCAGGGGGCAAGGAAAAAAGGGGGCATAGACCAGCAGGACTCATCGAGCGGTGAGGGCAAGCCTCAAGACGCTGCCAGCCAGTCCTAAATATCCCCCCATACGCGGTCGCTCCATTTTGATCCGGATGCACGCAGCGATCGCTGCACTGAACACAACAAACCCCCAACTCTTAAGAGTTAGGGGTCAATTACGGTTGGGGTTAGGCGACAAACCAGGGAGCGATCGCCCTCCAATACGCTACAATACGCCAACTTAAGTCGGTTGGCTCAGCCAGACTCAATGGCCAAACGCTAGGAACCGCGCCGCAGCGCCGCCTCTACTCGCTTAAACTCCAGTTCCAATCGAGTTTTTAGCTTTTCGGGAACCGGGCGGTTGGGATAAGAGCTATAGTGCCCAGCCAATGCATTCAGCGCGGTCTGCATGGTGGTGAATGAACTGAGGCGGGTATAGTCACCGTTGCGACGATAGAGAGAAGCAAAATCGTTAATCATCTGGCGGGCATCAGATTGAGCAGTAGCTTGCTCCGGCGTTCCTTCCGGTAATTCGATCGCCGCTCTAAGGGTATCAATCAACGACAGCGTATCTTGGCGGTAGTCGCCACTCAGCCCACCCGATGATGATGCGCATCCAAACGACACCACACAGACCAATACCAATGCAATAATTTGGGTAAAAATCTTTTTCATAAAGCCTCAGCACATTCTTAATACACGATGTGATTATCAACGCTATGCATGGCGCAAAAATCGCCAGACCATTTGTCTCACCATCGCTCTAGCCGCCACCCCAGGTTGCAGCAGTGAAACGTCAGCGACGTAGGCCCCTAGCGAAATTTGCCCAGTAGATAGCATTCTAAGACGGGGTTGGTTGACATACTCCCCCGTTTAGAAAACGGGGGATTCTCCGGTCAAACAGCAACCGC
>CAYSIR010000085.1:0-3262 GCA_964431105.1 uncultured Leptolyngbya sp.
ATCCTTCTCACAACAACCATTCTCACTTCACAACTCATTTAGGATTGCTATAGTGACAATGATTCTGCTGGGTCGGAAAGGTGATTGCAGCACTTGTCTGATTGAGTTTATCTGGTTTTATTTAAATCTATCTAACTATCTATGAATTATTCTATAATCTCAATGCCTAGCGATTCTGGTAAACCGATGTGTTGCACGGGTCAGCGACTGGTTAACGATTGATTGGCTCCTAGATAAAATGGCGACTGCGTAGAGTGCTGGAAAATGCTGTAATTTCCGTGAGCCTAGCGCTAGATACGGTCACTGATTGAACCCGTCATACTGAGGGCAGGCTAATGACTATCGTTGGGTGCATCCCACTTTGGTAAGCCCTCACCCTAGAACCTTCTTCCTTCCGTTTCTATGCCTTACGCAAAAGTCGCTAGACCTTTTGCCTCACAACCCTTCTAGCGGCTACTCAGAGTTCTCGTTTTTGAACTGAGGACTGTGGGTTTCAGTGAGATCTGCGTAATGGATAGCTTCCGTTTCGGCAGCAGGGGCTAGGGGATGGGGACTATGAATTTGCCAGTGTGGGGTGCCCCCTATTGTTGACTACTGTGGAAACTATGGCTCTTTTGGGACGAACTGAGTGGTGGCAGCGTGCCGACATTCGATACATCAACGATGTGTTGTTTTTTGGACAGCATAATGTATTTGACCTTGCTCAGCAGTTGGGCACTCCTCTTTACCTTTACAGTGGCGATCGCGCCATTGAGAACCTCAATCGCCTGCATCGGGCATTGAACGAACGGGCGATCGCGCATCGTATCTTCTATGCCATGAAATCCAACCGATATGCCCCATTGCTGACTGACCTCCGTATCCGGGGAGACTGTGGCATTGATGCCTGTTCGCCCCAGGAAGTCCGGCGAGCGCGACAGGTTGGCTTTTTGCCCAGAGATATTTCCTTTACGGCAACGGCGATTTCTGAAACGGATCTGAATGAACTGTGCCGCCAGCCGGATCTTATTATCAATTGCGATTCGCTGAGTACGCTACGGCAGATTGGTCAACGGATGCCGGGGCGCTCGGTTGGTCTGCGCGTCAATCCAGGATTGGGAATCGGCTATCGGCATCACCAACTATTGCGCTACTCAGGCAGTAAGCCTACAAAGTTTGGCATTTATGCAGAGCAACTAGATGAGGCGATCGCCATTGCCCAACAGTACGATATGTCAATTAACGGTCTTCATTTTCATACCGGCTGTGGGTATCTAACGCCGCAACTAGAGGACTGGAGCCGTATTATTCAAGCCTGCCTGTGGTTCCTCGATCGCTTGCCGACCGCAACCTATGTCAATGTGGGGGGTGGGTTGGGGATTCCGTTGGTTGAAGACGATGAACCGCTAGATTTGGATGCCTGGGCGGATGTATTGGTTACGCACTTTGGCGATCGCCCCCAGACGGTTTATATAGAACCAGGGGACTACATTGCCAAAGATGCCGGTATTTTAGTGCTACAGGTAACGATGGTTGAACCAAAACAAAATACGTGGTTCATTGGCGTGAACGGTGGCTTTAATCTCCACATTGAACCTGCCTTTTACCAGCTTCCGTTAGCCATTGTCCCTGCTCAGCGATCGCCCGCTGATCCCGACTGGCCCAAAACCGTAACGGTGTCTGGCAATATCAACGAAGCGCTAGATGTGTGGGCAGAGCAGATTCCGCTGCCCTCCGTTCAAGAGGGGGACTATCTTTGTTTTTTGAATGCAGGCGGCTATGGCGCATCAATGCGTTCCAATCACTGCATGCGCGGTGAAATGACCGAGGTCTTGTTGGCGTAAGTTGCCAGGGTGAGCGATCGCACGTCATGCTTGCAAACTCTGCATCGTTTTCATCCCCTAGCTCCCGTACAGGCGCTTAGCAAAAGGGCTGCTGCCACGTCCGTTTGCCTGCCTTTTTACGGAATGGTGCAGCCCCGTGGGGATCTAGGATAAGACTTACCGAAGAAAACTCAATTGCAAGAAGAGGTATGCCATGACAGTTCAGTTTTATCGGAGCGTTGCGATCGCAGCATTTACCGGGGCGATCGCAGCCTGTACCAGTTCCCCAGATGTAGCTGTCAACGCCCCAAATGTAGAGCCTGACCTCGGCGCTAATGCCAGCGATGCCGTTCCCAGCGATACCGTTCCCAGCGATGCCGTTCCCAGCGATACCGTCATAATCCCCGCCGCAGACGAGTCCAGCGCTGTTGCGGCTAGCCCAGACTGCCCGACTTGGTCAGACTTTCAGCGCTATGAAGCGGAGGCATCCGGCGATCCAGTCGTCCCCTACTTGCAGATGCCCCCTGGATTCGAGCAAGGCTGTATCTTCAGATCTGGTATGGCGCTCACCAATCCGCTGTACATTTTGCGCAATGACCTAACCTACGCAGCCGTCTCCGCCAGCGGGCAACCCCCAACGCCCCTGCCTGGAGAGGCGCTGCCCTGGTTCGATGGTGCCGAGGTTGACTACGCTACCCTTGATACCCTAATTGCCCAAGGTGATGTGCTGGCCTACTACTATGCTTGCACCACAAATGCCATGAATGCCGCCAACTGTGAAGGCTATGCCCAGAATCGACCCTACAGCTTACCAGCGGGGCAAGCTTGCTTTCAGGGGCACTGTTTAGAAGGCGGCGCGATCGCCCCTGACCAGCGCCTAGCCCTATGGTCGGGGTATCCTGGATCTGAGGTGTCCACCGGACTGACCGCCGAACAGGATGCCGCCCGCCGCCAATATGATGAAATTCCCTTGGCGACCCTGTTTTCTGAACTGCCCGTGATTCACCCCGATGCCGAAACCCTTGCCTTTGAAACATTTGGTCGTACCCAGCTTGAAGAAGGGGAACAGCCCACCGAAATTGAAGCGATCGCGTATGACAATTACCAAGTGCTGCTGCTCACCAATTTTGGTGCCGCCGATGACTCCATTGGCGGTCTGCGCTATCGCCTAGAATTTGAATATTTCGATAACGATCAAAATAACCTAATTTGGGTCGGAGAACAGCACTACTGCCGCCGCACTGTGCCCCCAACTTGGACGAACCAACGCTGTCCCTAATGCAACTCACGAGCCAATGGGGCAAGCCCAGGTAATTAAACTTGGCGGATGCTCGCATTTTATCGGCAATTCTCAGTATGAAATTTTGCGTGAGCTGATTGAGAGGGATGTCAATAGCCTTGTCTGGCAAACTCATTCTTTCATTCTGAATGGAGTAGATAGGCAAAGTTTCTGGTCAAAG
>CAYSIR010000085.1:3362-15891 GCA_964431105.1 uncultured Leptolyngbya sp.
TTCTGGTCAAAGTTTCTGGTCAAAGTTTCTGGTCAAGCTGAGAACTGCTGGCATTTAATAGAAGGTGCCGCAGGTGAGGAATTTGATGTTAAATTGAGAACGATAATCATTCTAGTTTTGTTCAGACATGATTAGCCCTACTCAGTCACCGTCCCAGCCATCTCTGCTTGCCCAGAGCGATCCGCAAACGCTGCGGCGGATTCGCCATACCTGCGCCCACATTTTGGCTATGGCAGTGCAGACGTTGTTTCCCGAAACCAAGGTAACCATTGGCCCCTGGACGGACACTGGGTTTTACTACGATTTCGATCGCACAACACCCTTTACTCCAGAAGACTTGCAGCAGATTGAGGCAGAAATGCGGCGGATTATTGACGCCAACCTGCCCATTATTCGCGAAGAGGTCAGCCGGGAAGAGATTCAGGCAGAGATTGCGGCGCTCCAAGAATCTTACAAACAAGAGATTTTAGATAGCATTCCTGCAAATGAAACCATTACCCGCTATTTTATTGGCTCCCCGGATGCCGGAGTAGCCTCCCACCCAGAGCTAGAGCCGTCTTTACTGAACCCGGTTACTGTACCGCCAACCCAAGTGTGGTGGGATCTCTGCGCTGGCCCGCACCTGAATTTTACGGGAGAGATTCATCCTGATGCATGGGCGCTGGAGAGCGTCGCTGGTGCCTACTGGCGCGGGGATGAAACCCAAGCTCAGTTGCAGCGGATTTATGGCACGGCTTGGGAAACGCCTGAACAACTGCAAGCCTATTTGCAGCAAAAGGAGGAAGCCAAGCGGCGGGATCATCGTAAGCTGGGGCAGGAATTGGATTTGTTCAGCATTCAAGAAGATGCTGGGGGCGGGCTGGTGTTTTGGCATCCCAAGGGGGCCCGGATGCGGTTGCTAATTGAAGATTATTGGCGATCGGCGCACCTGGCGGCGGGCTATGGTTTGCTGTACACACCCCATGTCGCAAATTTGGCGCTGTGGCAAACGTCAGGGCACGTCGATTTTTATCGGGAGAATATGTTTGATGCCATTGAGGTTGAGGCGCAGCACTATCAGCTCAAGCCGATGAACTGTCCGTTTCATGTGCTGACTTATCAGAACCGTTTGCATTCTTACCGTGAGTTGCCGATTCGGTGGGCTGAGTTGGGTACGGTCTACCGCTATGAGCGATCGGGGGTGCTGCACGGACTCATGCGGGTGCGCGGGTTTACTCAAGACGATGCCCATATTTTTTGTCTGCCAGATCAGGTGTCGCAGGAAATTCTGGGGGTCTTAAATCTGACAGAAATGATTTTGTCGGACTTTGGCTTCACTCAGTATGAGGTTAATCTTTCGACGCGCCCTGCTAAGTCGGTTGGTACAGATGACATCTGGCAGTTGGCGACGGATGCTTTGGTAGGTGCCCTGAAGATTAAGGGCTGGGGCTATGTAACGGATGACGGTGGTGGCGCATTCTATGGCCCAAAGATTGATATTAAAATTCAGGATGCGATCGGTCGGCTTTGGCAATGTTCGACGATTCAGGTGGATTTTAATTTACCGGAACGCTTTAATATGAATTATGTGGCGGCGGATGGCTCGCGTCAGCGTCCAATTATGATTCATCGGGCTATTTTGGGTTCCCTAGAACGCTTTTTTGGCATTTTGGTGGAGAATTATGCGGGTGATTTTCCGCTGTGGCTTGCGCCTGTGCAGGTGCGGCTGTTACCCATCAGTGATGAGCAGCGGTCTTATGCGGCTGCGATCGCCCATCAGTTCAACCATCAAGGTTTTCGGGTAGAAATCGACAACAGCGGCGATCGCCTTGGTAAACAAATTCGAGCGGCTGAATTAGATAAGATACCGATTGTTGCTGTGGTAGGTAAGCGCGAAGTCGAACAGCAAACCCTAAGTGTGCGATCGCGGCGGTCTGGCGAATTAGGAGCATTAACGCTCACCGAATTACAGGAAAAAATGCAAGAGGCGATCGCCCATCGGTCACAATTTTAGCCGTCACCTAGGCGATCGGCTAGCCACATCACTGATTATATCTAAATAACCATAACGAACCTTAGATTCTGCACTATGACTTCCATGACCCAACAGCTTCCACCCAAATTGGAGCACATTATCCAAAAATTTGAACGCATTACTGAACCCAAGCGGCGCTACGAGTATTTGCTGTGGTTTGCTAAGCGGGTGCCGCCTTACCCAGAAGCCGACAAGATCCCTGCCTATCGAGTCGTAGGCTGTGTTTCTCAGGTTTACCTTACGGCAACTCTGCAAGATGGTTATATTGTGTATTCTGCGGATGCCGATGCTCAAATTCCCAAGGGGTTAGTCGGGTTGCTGATGGAAGGATTGAGTGAGGCAACGCCAGATGATGTTGTGCAACTCTCTCCTAACTTTATTCAGCGTACCGGGTTAGACCTTAGCCTCACGCCGTCTCGCAACAATGGCTTTTATAATATCTTCCAAACTATGAAGCAACGAGCGATCGAACTTCAATCGTGCTGATGCCGTTACCCCCCTGGGAAATTTTTCCCACCATTCAAGTAGTGTTTCATGTCAATATCTTAGAGCGTCGAGACTCCAGAACAGAATGGCCATTCCTTCACTGATTGCAGTTGCGGGGCCGCCCGGCGGTGGCAAGACGACTTGGATTAGTCAATTTCTAGAAGATGCTAACCGCTCTTGTTTTTATCTTGCTCCCGGAGCGATCGCAACTTCCGTAGATTTAGCCCGCATTGGCTATCGCTTTCCTTGGGTGCAGGTGATTCAAGACCAGCAAATTCCATCTTTCTTTAAAGCCTGGACAGAGGAACGGTGGCCAGATGCCGTCGTTTACCTAGAACTTGGTTTTCATTTAGTGCTGGATCATCCGCTCCTAGAAGCATTACCCTGGCATCGGGTGGCTGTGTTACCTCCCGATTTAGGCGAATCTGAATGGCATCACTGGGCTAATGAGGTGGTTCCAGGTGCGACGCCCATCTTAAAAGAGGCGACGCTCCCTAACCTGTGGCTGACCTCACTGACCGGACAGGTGTTTGATCCGCCTAGCCTGGATGAAGCGTTGATTGAACTGACTGGAGGCGCTTATGGTATAGTTCATCGCGTCAAGGGGATTTTTGAATTACCCGACGGACGCGCATTTTACGTTGATTTTGTTAACGGGCTGCCTGGCATTGAATATACTGAACTGAACTTGCCGCCGTGGCTAGATGGTCGTCCCGATCGCTTTAGCGGAATTGAGGTGGTCGGCTGGAATCTGCAACAGGATGCGATCGCCCAAACTCTAAAGGATAGTTATCTTTCAGATGACATCCTAAACTATTACCAACAGCAGTATAAAACCACCGTCGAGGAGAATATGACCGTATGAAACTCGCTGTTATTTCCTGTATCCATGGCAACTATGAAGCGCTCAATGCTGTACTGTCAGATATTGACCAACAGAAAGCTGACCAAATTTATTGCTTAGGGGATCTAGTGGGCTATGGCCCTCATCCTAATGCGGTAGTTGAGATGATTCGTTCCCTGGATATTCCTACCTGTCAGGGCTGCTGGGATGAAGATATCGTTGAAGGATTAAATGCTTGCGAATGCAGCTATCCATCACAGTTGGCTGAAAAGCGAGGTAAATTGGCCCATGAGTGGACAAACCAGACGATTCACCCAGAAGTACGAGAATATCTAGCGACGTTGCCTATGACTCTGAAGCTGGATAACCTATGCTTTGTGCATGGCAGTCCCAACAGTCAGCATGAGTATTTACTGCCGAGCATGGATGGCTTTGCAGCACTAGAACGAGTGTTGTCTACAGATGCCGACGTACTGTTCTGCGGACATACCCATGTGCCCTATGTGCGCCATCTAGAAGATTGTAATTTGACTGTGCGGGTTCAGCAGCCTAACCAAGATGGGTTGGCTTCTGAGTTTAATGCAGCTTTGAAGCAAGTAATCAACGCTGGTTCAGTAGGGGAGCCTCGCCATGGTCGCCCCAATGCTACCTACGTTTTGTATGATACTGATACAGCTCAGGTTAATTTACGAGAAGTTTCCTATGACTACCAAAAAACCTGTGCTGATATTATTGCAAAGGGGCTACCTGCAATTTTTGCATGGCGGCTGGCGCGGGGGATGGAATTTGCTGAACGAGCGGATGATCCCGGTCATGTATGCCAGCGGTAAGGTAGCGATTTGAACTGTGAGAAGGAGTCCGGCGGACTCCTTCTCACAGCGCCCATTCTTGTTCGCAATTTATTTGGGATTGCTATATGGGGTATGGATAGTTAGGTAAGTCAGTGGGTAGTGGTATTCATACAAGATCCCCACCAACAGAGGACTATCAGTCAGTAAAATCAGTTAATGAAATCAGTCAATTTGGTTGAGCAGCAGGTGAGGAGAGGGCTGGATGCAGTGGGCGATTTTGAGTGGAATTGAAGGAAATCTGGCGGCCTATGAGGCTGTGTTGCAGGATATTCAACGGCAGCGCAGCCCCGTTACGGCGCTTTATATTTTGGGAGATGTGGTTGGGCTAGGTGGAGATAATGAGGCGGTGATTCGGCGATTGCGATCGCCCCGTTCAGGAGAACTGGAACCGCAAGTATGCATTGGCTGGTGGGAAGAACAATGCTTTAGCTTGCATGGGCTGAGCGGGCTGCCAGATGCCCCCGAACTAATGGCGACATTTGGCGGCGATGCCGTTAAGCAATTGTGGGACTCGCTATCGCGACCGTCGGTTGGCTGGTTGCGATCGCTCCATTTTGGCTTCCATGAACTGGACTGTCTACTGATTCATGGCAGTACGGTCAGCTATGCCGATGAACTGACGCCAGAGACACCTGCTATTCAGTTGTGCGATCGCCTTATCCGTGCTGATGCAAATAGCTTATTCTGTGGGCGATCGGGTTTGACGTTTGAATGCTGGGTTGAACCCCGTCAATTGCGATCGACCGTTACCACCCTGGACGGAGCGCAAGCGCCACAAGAGCAGGGAAAAACGCCCCGCCGCGTTGTGGGGGTTGGCAGTGTGGGGCGCATCTCCGGGAAAGCGACTTACACGCTGTACAGTCCTGGCACGAATGACGCGATCTTCAAAACAGTTACCTATGGCTCAAGCAGAGGGTTTGCCCCTCGCCCCAATAGCCTTACTGGCAAGACGTGACCCGGCCAGCTAGTTACGTCTTTCACTCACTGTCAACACAAGTTCCTTATTTATCCTGAATGTGAGGGTGTATGTATCTGAATCAGTACAGTACTTTATGGATGTTGGGTGGTTTGGGTTCAGTGCTGCTTACGGCGGCACCCATCTATGCATTGCCTGTTGCAGAGACAATGCAACAGACGGATCTCCCATCGTATTCAATTTTTGTGCCGCCTAATTCTGGAGCGGATAGGGCATCTCTAACGCCCGACACCTTAGTAGCGCAATCCTCCGTTCATCAACTTACAGATGTTTCCCCAGCGGATAGGGCATCTCTAACGCCCGACACTTTAGTAGCGCAACCCTCCGTTCATCAACTTACAGATGTTTCCCCAACGGACTGGGCGTTTCAGGCATTGCAGAGGCTAGTTGTGAACTACGGCTGTTTACCGGGCTATCCTGATGGGACGTTTCAGGGCGATCGCCCTCTTGGTCGCTATGAATTTGCTGCTGCTCTCCAAGCCTGTTTGCAATCCCTGTCTGATCAATCCCTGGCGGGGACGGATTTTGTGATGATTGAGCAGTTACAGCAAGACTTTCTGACAGAACGGGCTGACCTGATCGAGCAAACGACTGCTCTAGAAACCCGCATTGCAGCACTGGAAGCCAGACAGTTTTCACCTACCAGTCGGCTGCAAGGGATCGCAGTCTTTTCCCTGGAACAACTGGCAGGAGGCGATCGCCCTGACGGTAGTGGAGCCGACTTAACTGATTCTCTGACCTTTAGCAATCGGATATTGCTCAACGTTGATACTAGCTTTACAGGGCAGGATCTGCTGCGAGTCCGTCTAGATGCCCTTAACCCACCTTTGCTCAATGTTCCTGCTACTGGAACGAATATGACTCGGTTGTCGCTAGATAGGAATACCAACAATAACATTGTGGTTGGCAAGCTGTTTTACCGCTTTCCCGTAGCTTCTAACTTTTCTCTGCATATCGATGCCATTCGCGGAGCCTATCAAGCCAATGCATCCGACACCTTTAACCCTGGTTTGGCTAGTTCTACCCTTGGGGCGGTGTCTCGCTTTGGACGATTCAATCCTATTTATTACCAAGGCGCACCAGGAACAGGCATTACAGGCGTTTACCAAATTAACTCAGACATCGACCTATCCCTGGGCTATCTGGCACGCGATGGGGCAAGCAACCCGGATATAGGGCTATTCGGCGGCGGTTATTCAATATTAGCGCAGGTGGCGGCGCGTCCTACAGAGGCACTGAATCTTGGTCTGACTTATGTTCATTCTTATTATCCCTCTGGCCAAGTCGCTGTTTCGGCAGCGACCGGCAGTCGGCTGGCGAACGCACCCTTTGGCAACGATGTGGCGACAACGGCTGATCATCTCGGTATCCAGACCAGTCTCGACCTCAGCGATCGCGTCGTTCTATCAGGTTGGGCGGGCTTGAGCTTTGCCACCGCCCAATCCAATGGCACCCAGGCGGCGGCTGGCGATTCCGCGACCTTATTCAATTGGGCGGTGACCCTAGGTTTACCTAATCTTGGTGGTCAGGGCAATTTGGGCGGAGTCATCATCGGACAACCCCCCCGCGTCACAGACAGTTCGACCTCACGGGAAGATGAAGATATCTCGCTCCATCTGGAGGCATTCTATCGCTATCGCCTGAATCAAAATGTTTTCCTAGTTCCTGGTCTGTTTGTTGTCTTGAACCCTGAGCATAATCAGGATAACGACGCTATCTGGCTGGGCAGTCTACGGACAGTGTTTCGCTTTTGAAGGCTAAAATCCCTCGGTGGGGCATAGAAACCGACGGAAAACCATTCTAGAGTAGCAATGATCTGTTTTGCTAAACTCTTTTTTGCCGAAATTTATGGCATTTCGTTCCGGCTTCACGAGTCGAATAATGCTTAAAGTGGCCTGTTGGTGGAAGGCGATCGCTCCTTCATTTCGGTCTACACTCATCGGGCTAGTTTCCCTACTCATCGTTGGGCTGCTCTGGCAACGGCTCTCCCAATCGTTCACCAGCCTCATCCTGCCCCCGCCGCTGGAAGTGGGGGCGGCATTCCAATCCCTGCTGCAACAGGGACGGGTGTTTCCGGCGGTGGCAGCAACGACAGGGCACGTGCTAGCCGGCTTCGTGCTGGCGCTGGGGGTCGGCGGCACCCTGGGTATGGTGGCAGGGGCACAACCGCTGTTGCAAGCGGCCCTAGCTCCCCTCTCCACTGCCCTACTGGGAACCCCGCCGATCGCCTGGTTGGTGCTGGCGATGGTCTGGTTTGGGTTAGGTAGTGCCAATTCTATCTTTACGGTAGCGGTTACGGTGGGGCCGATACTGTTCACCGGGGCAGTAGATGCCATTAGCACCCTGGACACCCACTGGGTCGAGGTAGCGCAGATTTATCAACTGCGGGGCTGGCAACGCTTCCGTTCCCTCCATTTCCCCCATCTGGCAACCCGACTGCTGCCCTTGATGGTGGCGGGACTGGGGCTGGCTTGGCGGGTAGCGATCATGTCTGAAGTGCTGGCCACCCCCACTGGCATCGGCGCAGAACTGAATACCTCCCGCGCCAACCTGGATATGGCAGAAGTGCTGGCCTGGATAGCGGTTACCATCACCCTGGTGCTGACTTCAGATACTGTGTTGCGGTGGTTCCAGCAACGGCTCTTGCCCTGGCAGCAAGAACGCCCTAGTCAAACTCGTTTGAGGCGATATTGTGCAACTGCTGACGCGAATCTATCTGCAAACCAGTTCCCGGCTGATTCTGGATGACATCAGTCTGGCGGTGCTGCCGGGGGAAATCCTGGCGGTGATGGGCCCGTCGGGGTGCGGCAAAACCACACTGTTGCAAGTGCTGGCAGGATTGCAGTCCCCCACGGCGGGCACGGTTGCCACTGCCCCGGTGTCTGCGACAGGCGGGCGATCGCGTAGCATCCCAGAGGGATTATCACCCGTTGCCTGCATCTTCCAGGAACCGCGCCTGTTCCCCTGGTACACCGTGGTCGAAAATATCGCCCTGGGCTTGCAAGCCAGGGGCATGCCGACGACTGATCGCCTGCAACGCGCTTGTGCCTTGGCGGACTGGGTAGGGCTGGGGGAGGCGGCCCTGCTCTATCCCCGCCAACTGAGCGGCGGCATGAAGCAACGGGTGAATCTGGCTCGCGCCTTTGCCATTAATCCACGGCTGTTGCTGCTGGATGAGCCATTGAGCGCCCTGGACATGGGCACCCGCCAGCAGATGCAACGACAGGTTGTGGACTGGGTCAAGCATCACCAGGCGATGGCGGTGCTGGTCACCCACGACCTTTCCGAAGCGGTGACGATGGCAGATCGGGTGGTGATGATGTCGGCGCGTCCGGCGCGGATCGTCTATCACTGGCAGAATGGGCGATCGCCCCAGGATCGCACCCCCGCCTATGTCTATCGCCAGATTTCCCAGTTGCAAACTGTCCCCGAAATCGCTGCCAGCTTTGGGCTGGAACCTGACTATTTCCTCTCAGAAACCATGACCTAACGATTCCAAGGAGCAAACCAATGAAGTGCGATCGCCGTCAGTTCCTCACCCTCATGGCTGCCAGTGCTGGAGCCGTAATCACCACCAGTTGTGCCCGTGAATCGCCCTCCAACACCAGTCCGAGCCTGACCAGTCTCAGCATGGGTGGTTCCCTCATTTTGATGATGATTCCCCTGGCCTATCTGCTGGAACAGAGCCAACTGCCCGATGTCATCCCAGAACTCAACCTGACAGATGTTCGCAACCACGAGCAGATCAGAGCATTGCTCACCTCCGGACAAGTACAACTGACTCCCAGTCCTACCCTGGTTTCTGCCGGGCTTTACCAGCAAGGGGTACCCCTCCAACTGATGAATGTCATGGTGTGGGGCAATATTTTCGTGCTGTCCCCCGATGCCAATCTCACCACCTGGGACGACCTGCGGGGCAAAACCGTTCTGATTCCGTTCAAGGGCAGTATGCCGGAAATGCTGTTTCGCTTCCTGGCCACGCAGCAGGGGCTAGATCTCGACACTGACCTGACCCTGCAATCCACCCAGGACTTTCAAAGCACGGCGCAATTGCTGCTAGCGGGGCAAGCCGATGCAGGCGTCTTTGCCGAACCTCAAGCCAGTCGCGTCGTCGCCAGTGGGCGACAGGAAAATATCGAACTGGCTTATAACCTGGACTTCCGGGAGGCATGGCAGCAAACCACCGGACAGCCACCTCGGTTTCCCCAGGCGGGGGTGTCCATCGCCCAGGATCTAATCACCCAACATCCCGATGTGGCTGCCCTGATCCAGCAGGAACTGCAAACCGCATTGGAATGGACTGCCGCCAATCCCGCTGATGCGGCTGCGCTGGGGGCGCGATACATGGATGTGCCTGCGCCCGTGATTGAAGCAGCGCTCAACAACAATCTGTTCGAGTATGTTCCGGCAAAAGCCGCGCAATCTGAGCTGGAAACCTTTTTTGACGCACTGATGCAGGTGAATCCCCAACTGCTGCAAGGCGAGCTACCGGATGCCAGGTTCTATACGGCGGCGCTGTAGCATTCGGATACCGAGACTGAGGAGATAGGCAGCAGCAGCACAGAGGACAATCATGGCACCGGATGTGAAATTTAGAACATAGGACAGCGCCAACCCGGCGGTGGTGAACACCATGCAGAGACTGCTGGCAACCACCATCATGGTTTTGAGATTCTGGACAAAGAGGTTGGCGATCGCCGCTGGCATGGCCAGCAACGCAATCAACAAAATAATGCCCACCACCCGCATTAGCATCACGACCGTGACGGCAGTAATACCCATCAGCATCAAATACAGCCCGTCCACGGGAAGATTGCGGATTGTGGCAAAGGTGGGGTCAAAGGCGATCGCCTGCAACTCTCTATAAAACAGCACCACCAGCACCACAACCAATACATCCAACCCCAGCATTACCCACAAGTCCTGCCGGGACACCGCCAGAATGCTGCCAAACAAATAACTGGTCAGATTGGCCGTATACCCTTCCGTCAGGTCTACAAAAATCACCCCGATCGCCATCCCGATCGCCCACATCATGCCAATCACCGTATCCTGGCGCAGTTGAGTTTTCCGCTGAATCACCCCCATGCCCAGCGCCGCCAGCAGACTGAACCCCAGCGCCCCCCAAAAGGGATTAAATCGAAAGAAAAAGCCCAACCCCACGCCGCCATAGGCAGCATGGGCAATCCCGCCTGCAATAAACACAGTCCGATTCACCACCACAAAGGTGCCAATGATGCCGCTAGCAATGCTGACCAACAGCCCGGCCAGCACTGCATTCTGCATAAATTCATGTTGCAAGACTTGAAGCATAATAGATGTCCTGTCTATTTATCATCTGACTCGTTCATTGACTCATGGGGCGCTAGAATACGCTGCGATAATTCCCGATGCACAATCACATCCATCGCGCCGCCATAGGTTTTTTCCAGCATGGCTGGGGTAATCTGATTATTGCTGTGGTAGTACAACCGTCGGTTAAGACAAGCCACAGTTTTGACGTGGGACGAAATCGACCCAATGTCATGGGAAATCATCAAAATCGTGACCCACTGATTGAGTTCCCAAAGCAGGTCATAAATCGCCTGAGATGCCTGACTATCCAGGCTGGCGGTCGGCTCATCCAGCAGCAAAATTTGCGGTTCGGTTGCCAGTGCCCGGGCAATATATACCCGCTGCAACTGTCCCCCCGATAGCTCGCTCACAGAACAGCGCTGCAAGTCCAGCAACCCTACCTGAGCCAGGGCCTGTTCCACAATTTCCTGATCGTGATGGTTGAACTGCCGCCCCCAACGTCGGCTCCCCAAGCGTCCAGTTCGCACCACTTCCTTCACAGAAATGGGGAAACTCTGGTCAAAGTGAATGATCTGGGGGACATAGCCAATGTGGCGACGGCCCTGGCGGGGCGATCGCCCCAGAATGTGAACTCTTCCGCGCTGGGGAGATAGCAAGCCCAGCAGCACCTTGAACAAAGTGGTTTTGCCGCCCCCGTTGGGACCAATAATGCCGATATAGTCCAGGGTATGAACCGTCAGGTTGATGTCTTGCAAGACAGGATTTTTCGGATAACCCGCCCATACCTGCTCAAGTTCAATCATCCGCTCCGCTGTGTGAGATGAAGCCATGTCAGACCCATTTTGATTGTTCAGTTAACCGCGAGCAGGGGCAGATTAGTCTAAGACTTGCTCAAACGCTGTGGCAACCTGCTGCATATTACTCAGCCAGTCCTCTGCGATGGGATTGAGCAAAACGACCTCTCCCCCAATGTCCCGAGCAATGGTTTCCGCATCCTCGGTGTTGAACTGAGGCTGGGCGAACACCACCTCGATCTCCTTCGCCTGCGCTTCCTGAATCAATTGGGATAGTTCCGCCGCGCTGGGTTCATTGCCGCCTACCTCAATGGGCAGCATCTCCAGCCCGTAGGCATCGGCAAAGTACCCCCAGGCGGGATGAAACACCATGAAGGTGGGCGACTCGACGTTTGCCAGACTGTCCTCAATGGTTTGATTTAACTGGTCAATATCTGCCTGAAACTGTTCTAGGTTGCTGGCATAGGTGGCTTCCCCTGCCGGGTCCAGCACCACTAGCGCCTCATAAATAGTCTGGGCTTGCTGCTGCACCAGGGGGGGAGACAGCCAAATGTGTGGATCTGGTCTGCGGGGGGCGTCGGCAGCATCGGCTGAATTGCCTGGCTTTCGGGTTGCGATGTCCACTCGGTCAATATTTTCGGTCAAATCCACAATGATCATTTCTGAGTTCACCGCACGAATCCGATCCCAGATGGCATTTTCAAACGGCACCCGGATGCGGACATAGGCATCGGCTCCGCTGATGCTTTGCAACTGGTCGGGGCGCGGCTCATAGGTGGCAGGACTGCTGCCAGGGGGCAGTAGCACGCTGACGTTGACGCGATCGCCCCCTACCCGTTCAACGAAATACTTTTGTGGCGGAATGCTGACCACGACAGTTATCGGACTATCCTGATCGGCAGCGGCAGCAGAGTCCGCCACTGTCGCCTCGGTTTCCACTGGCTCCATCTGTGATTCAGTGACCTGCGACGACCCACAGCCCACCATAGACATTACGCCTAGGGTCATCATTAAACTCAATATCTGACGAGAACTTGCCATAGCTGAATTACGACCGTTGTTACTGTTTGGGGAATGACCAAAAAATCTGATCAAGAATGATTATCGTTCTCATTTTATCAGAAAGCCTTGCAGTAATTCGGCCCTCAATGCGGGTTTGGCTAGTGGTGTAGCGGAGTATGATTCGGAGAGGATAGTCTACCTAGTTTTATACCGTATATAGCAATCCTAAATGAGTTGTGAAGTGAGAATGGTTGTTGTGAGAAGGAT
>CAYSIR010000086.1:0-15879 GCA_964431105.1 uncultured Leptolyngbya sp.
GCAAAATTAGGGCTTATTTTGGGCCATCACCTCTTATTTCTGGGGGTAGGCGCACTGGGACTAGTCGCAAAGGCAACACTCTGGGGTGGATTATATGATGCGACAACCCAAACCGTTCGTCTTGTCGAGCCAACGCTTGCGCCTGATATTATCTTTAGCTATCAGACCCATTTCGCCAGCATTACTAGTTTGGAAGATTTAGTCGGTGGACACATTTATGTGGGTACTGCGCTGATCATTGGTGGGGTCTGGCATATTTTGGTACCGCCACTGAAATGGGCCAGGAATGTGCTAGATTTTTCGGGCGAGGCCATTTTATCCTACTCTCTAGGTGGTATTGCATTAGCTGGATTTGTGGCTGCTTATTTTTGTGCTGTCAACACACTCGCCTATCCTGTAGAGTTCTATGGTTCACCCCTAGAAGTAAAGCTGGGCATTGCTCCTTACTTTACTGATACCATTGATTTGTCAATGAACGAGCATACATCACGCTGTTGGTTAGCAAATGCTCACTTTTATCTGGCATTTTTCTTCTTGCAGGGACATCTGTGGCACGCACTACGTGCGATCGGGTTTAATTTTCGCCGGGTCGAGCAGACTCAATGTAATTAAATCCTAGCGATCGCTCACTTAACGATTTTAGAACTAGCCTGAATTCGGTATGTTGTAATCGAATTGCTGGAAAAACGATTGCCACAGAACTAGGCAGCGCTAGCTGTGCTTCTGAACTATCCTAGATTTTTACTCGAAGTGCAGCGATCGCTAAAATTGCTTACCTTTACATCTCATGTGTTGATAGTCTTTCCCTCTTTGCGCCATTGGATTTGTGTATTTGATGGAAAGATTTGATTCATTGTGCTGACGATTAAGCAAGTTGTAAGACTCTTACTTTGGAGATTCGGAAAATGACTAAAGTTGCGCTCTTTTATGGAACTCAAACTGGTAATACAGAAAGTATTGCTGAAATGATTCAGCAGAAGCTTGGGGGTGACGATGTTGTGTCTTTGCATGATATTGCTGATGCTAGCATCAGTGAGTTAACTGAGTATGATTGCTTGATTATTGGCTGTCCAACCTGGAATATTGGTGAACTTCAGTCGGATTGGGAGGGCATTTATGATGATCTAGATGAAATAGATTTCAATGGCAAAAAGGTAGCTTACTTTGGCCCGGGTGACCAGATTGGCTATGCCGATAATTTTCAGGATGCGATGGGAATTTTGGAGGAGAAGATTACTTCACTGGGTGGCACTACTGTTGGTTACTGGCCGGCGGACGGTTATGAATTTAATGAGTCTAAAGCATTTCGGGATGGAAAGTTTGTAGGACTGGCGTTAGATGAAGATAATCAGTCAGATCTTACAGAAAATCGCATTGAAACCTGGACAGCTCAATTAAAATCTGAGTTTGGGCTTTAAGCGATCGCTACCTTCAGTTTCCACCTACAGGAAGCTTTCTTATCATTCGACTGGTTTCTTTTCAAAGTCCTGATTGTTCTCTAGTGGTAAGAATTTTGTATGAAGTTGCAATTAAACCATACAAAATTCTTACCTAAGTGCCGGTATCAATTCTGGTACTTTAATTTTTCAACCGGCAGCAGCATTTAACGTCCCACGGATGCAACTGTTAACCTATTCGAGATATATTCTATGAAGCTTCAAGTTTCGGTAACAGAGACTCAAGAGATTGATGTACTGTGGCTCAGCGTCAATCCTAGTTTTCGTCGGCTAGAGCAACGACTTTTAGTGTATCTCAGTAATGATCGTGGAGTAGCGCGTTGGGGTTATGAACAAATACCTGATGAACCCAGCTCTCTGGATATAGCGCTCACATTGCTGCATGATTGTGTAAAATGTTGCGATCGCCCTTTGCATCTCATTGGGCACAGCACGGGTGGATTAGTGGGTTTATTATATGCACGTCAGTATCCCAAGCGGGTAAAATCATTAACCTTATTGGGTGTAGGCGTAAATCCTGCTATAGACTGGAAAGCTCATTACTATGCCCAACTAAAATTGCTGCCTTGCAGCCGTACTCGGATATTAACACAGATGGCAGTTAGCTTATTCGGTCAACAGTGTCCACATTATTTGATTAGTCTGATAGAAACTTTAGAGTCTGACTTGATGACATCGTTATCGCTTCATTCGCTGCTACGGCAAGCAAGTTTACTCCCTGGCGGTGTACCCGTGCCGCTAATGGTTGCAGGAGGGCAAGCTGATATTGTTGTTGACCCGATGCAGCTCCAGGGTTGGCAAAGCTGGATGAAGCCAGGCGATCGCATCTGGCTTTGTCCTAACGGTCGTCAATTTTTCCATGCAACTCATGCCCAGACTACGGCTCAGGCTATCCTAAATTTCTGGCATGTGGTTGATCCTCTAGATAAGATGCCGTCCTATATTCCATCTGCCTGAGGTGTTTATGCTGCAAGAGATATTATCAGAGATTAGCATTTTGATGCCGCTTATTGTTCCAGTTGTAATTTGGGCCATGCTTTTGATATTTTTCCTATCTGTATTGCTAGCCGTGCATGAGGGCATCCATAGATTACAGCAACTTCACCGAGTTCCATGCAATCGCTGTCTGTATAATACTAAGAATCCTTATTTGCGATGTCCAATTCATCCGCTCTCAGCCTTTTCTGAACGAGCAATTGGCTGTCATGATTTTGAATCTGCTCGACAGCATGCCCTAGCTTTTCGATCTAAGGTGCAAGCCAATCCGATTGACGACGAGGAAACGAAGGAGATTAAGGAGCATAACAGATGTCACATCTAAAGATGCTATAGGACAGAATAAAATTAAGAAGTCTGTAATTTTTACAGAGGATCGTCGGCATGGATTACGGAAAGAAGGATAGAAAAATTAGAAACACACAATAGAGGCGATCGCGCACTATTTTTTATCGATACTGGCGATCGCCAGTATCGGTAATGACGGCAATATATAGCAGTCCTAAACGAGTTGTAAATGAAAATGAGTATCGTGGAAGAAGTCCTGCAGACTCCTTCTCACAATTCAAATAGAATTGCCATAGGCTTATTACCATTCAGGGCAGCTTTATCGCATAAATCGGCTAAGCCTTACTGCGCTGAAGGTTATCAATTCATGTAAGCACAAACTTTTGGCAGAACTTTCAAAATATGATTGTCCTTCAGCAATGATAATTTTGGATGGTGTGGGCTATGCACCATCCAAAATTATTACACAAATATCATTGCCCAAAATATTTATGCAACAGAGCTAATCCGAACGATTGACAACTCTGCGCTGCCTAGCATTGTCACGATAAAATTCTACCCATTCATAGAATTCCAGAGTCTCTGGCGCACAGGAATGACAACCAGGACACGAGGCACTGTCAACTTTGTAGACACGCCCTTTACGAATCAAAGGACTTAACATTCCTCTCACAGCATCCACATCCATTCGGAGTCTTTGGGATAGTTCAGCCAACGAGGCTCGATGATGGGTCTTTAAATAAGCTTGAAGGTCTCTAAGCAACATGATTTGGTGATAGTTGTGTTGAAAAACATTAGGCGCTGGCGATCCTAAATGATTTGCAAGTAGGTAAGTTCTGTAAGGTTAGCGCTACAGGAAATCTTCTCGCAAACCAAGCAGGATCGCTGTAATTACACCAGTTATCTGTATTGCATCAAGGTTGGCTTAAAACTGATTCAGGGCTAATTCAGAATACCTGCTAATAGCATTCAACCTTGATAACGTTTGGGCTTAGTGCGATCGCCGTTGATTGCCCACTACTTTCATCGTGCCCAGCACGCCAACCATTACAGTTGCTAACCCAACTAGCCAAGCCGTAGATTGTACAGGGTGCTGAGCGGCGGTCGCAGCCTGATAATAGAACGTAGCGACCCAGTAGCCTAATCCGGTTGTCCATGCCCCCACAAAAATCGTCCAGCCTAGGTTAGTTTCCCGGAAAACAGCAGCAGTAGCAGCCACACAAGGGAAGTACAATAATACAAATAGCAAGAATGCGATCGCAGCCGCAGAACTACCAAATCGTTGCCCCATTTGCCCGAACGTTGTGAAATGAACCTCTTGCTCCGTTGCCGCGGTTTCCTGATCAGCGGTGCTGCTCATGATGCCCATGCCAACCGGGTCAAGCATCTGATTTGACAGATCAGCTAAGTTAGCTGGGATGCTTGCAAATGCCTCGCCAATTCCTCCCCAGAAACTATAGCCATCGCCATCTTCGTCATCAGGCTGATCGGCGGTAGCGGCTTCCTGATTGGCTAACTCAGTGTACAGAGCATCCATGCTGCCAACCATCACTTCTTTTGCAAAGACACCGGTAAATATGCCAACTGTTGCTGGCCAATTATCTGACTCAATGCCCATCGGAGTAAATACAGGCGTAATTGTACGGCTGACTGCACTCAGGATTGAGTCCTGACTGTCGTGCTTACCGAAAGAACCGTCAGTTCCCACAGATCCCAACAGGCCCAGAATCACTACCATGATAATGATCATTTTACCGGCACGGGTAATAAATGCGCGGAGTCGTTCCCATGCTCGAATCAAAACTCCTTTCACCGTTGGGATATGATACGGCGGCAGTTCCATTACGAAGGGCGCAGCTTCCCCTTTTAGCAGGGTATGCTTCATGACTAACCCAGTAAATATGGCAGCAAAGATGCCGATCGCATACAGTAGAAATACGATATTCTGTCCGTTGTAGGGAAAGAAAGCAGCACAGAAGAGCGCGTAGACTGGAAGCCTAGCTCCACAGGACATAAACGGATTCATTAGCACTGTCATTAAGCGATCGCGTTGGTTCTCCAAGGTGCGCGCCGCCATGATACCTGGAATATTGCAACCAAACCCGACCATCATCGGTACGAATGACTTACCCGGAAGCCCAACTAAACGCATCAGGCGATCCATAACGAAAGCTGCCCGGGCCAGGTATCCAGAATCTTCTAAGATTGCTAGACAAATAAACAACAGCCCAATTTGAGGGATAAATGTCGCTGTGGTTTGGATGCCGCCTCCGACGCCATCCGCCAGAAAACCAATCACCCATCCCGGCGCACTAATCTGTTCTAGTCCGTGGGCAATACCATCTACAAAAATGGTTCCGAACGTAATATCGAAAAAGTCAATAAATGCCCCACCAAAGTTTATTGAAAATAAGAAAACTAGATACATTAGCACCAGGAAAATGGGAATGCCCAGCCCTCGGCTCAGTACAATGCGATCGATGCGATCGGACATTCGCTGCTCAACTTCATGACTCCGGCGCATTACCCCTTGCAGCATTTGATTAATCCAGGTGTATCGCGCATCCGCAATCATTAGATCAATATCATCCCCAAGGGTTTGATGAATACGATGACGGTGGCTCGCAATCTTATGAGAAAGATCCGAAGAAATAGATATTTGGTTATCGTCATACTGCAATAAGGATAGGCTTCGCCAGCGATGGTGTAGCGTAGATGCCTGCTGCTGCTGTTCAAGCGCTTCACTGATGTCGATCAGCGCTGTTTCAATTACAGGTGCATAGGCAACTCGCGATTGGGGAATTGAAGGATAATCAATCGCCCGGTCAATCACTTCTTTCAATTGCTGCACCCCATGTCCTGTGCTAGCACTCATAGGAATTACAGGACATCCAAGCCGTTGCTCAAGCTGCTCTATATCAATCGCAATCTCTCGCCTCTTAGCCAAATCCATCATATTTAGGGCGATCGCCATTGGAATGCCCATCTCTAATAACTGGGTCGTCAGGTACAGGTTACGCTCCAAATTAGAGGCATCAACGATGTTGATAATCAGCCGGGCTTCACCAGATAATAAATATTGTCGTGCAAGCTGTTCATCGAGTCCTACCCCAGTGTCTTCTACATCCAGAGAATATACACCAGGTAAGTCAACAACCGTGATCGATCGATTTTGGAACTGATAACTACCTTCCTTACGCTCAACCGTAACGCCTGGCCAGTTGCCAATCCGCTGGTTGCTTCCTGTCAGTGCGTTAAATAAAGTAGTTTTACCACAGTTGGGATTGCCGACTAAAGCAATTGTAGATAGCGATCGCCCCGTATCAGACTGGCGATGGTGAATAGTAGACTGACTCATGACTGACCTCCTGACAATTCCTGCAATCGTTCGATTTTAAGAGCATTCGCTTCCTGTTTTCGGATACTTAAGCTAAACCCTCGTACCTCGATCTGCATTGGATCGCCGAGTGGCGCATGGCGGATAATCGTAAACTCTGTGCCGGGCGTTAAACCCATTGCCAATAGCTTACGCTTGTAGGCCTGGGCTGTAGGGGCATAGCCGACAACTTTAAACCGTTCTCCAATTGTGGCGGTTTGAATTGAGGTATGTTGCACCTCACTAGTTGGATTCATAGAACGTACTCTCTCTGATGAAATAGGTAATTGTGAGTCTGGTTCATTAGCGGGCATAACCTGGATCTGTGTTGTAATGTCGGCCCCAAGCCCTATACGGCTTTGACCAAAGGAAAGGATAACTGAGCCTTTCTGCGTATGGCTAATTACTTGAACAATGGTGCCGGGCATTAGTCCCATCGCCATCAGTCGAGCATCCATTTCGCCACAATGCAACGCAATAATACAGAGACGATCGCCGGTATGCGCTTCGGATAATGGATAGGAATGGAGATTAGACTGATTCAAGGATTCAGAATCAAGCGGCATGGGAGGCCGTTGCCTATCTGCAACATTGTCTCCGCTAGCATCTCCTCTTGAAACATAGGTGAACGCCTGCCATTCTGCATTGGCTGCATTGGGTGCGCTCCGGAGACCATCACCGTCCGGCTCTCGAAATGTCATTAGCGGTTATCCTCCGTCGTGCGGCGCAGATTTAATTGAGAAATTTTCTCTACTTAGATCAATACCATAGGCAAAAGAGATCACTAATTCCCTTTCTAAAGATTTAACTTTTCAGACGATAATATTGGGCAAAACGATGGGTCAGGTTAGCTATAAGCAGTGATTTTATTAAATATTTAGGCTTGTTCAAGTAGTATAAGTTTGGCTGGCGGATGGGGTGAACTATGATGCGGACAGAGCTAACGTTTTTGAGAAATCGTATATTAATTTGAGATAGGCTATGAGAAGAATTCTAAAGACTTTTCTCACAAAACTTATTAATACTTCGCAGGGGTAGTCCTCCGTTGGCAAGGATTTTGGGTGGTGTGGGCGATGCCTACATCACCCGAAATCCTGACATGAATACCAGTACCGCATAATGAACAGCGAGAAGGGAGAGGGACGTTCAATCCTAATCTCCCTCTTCGTACTTCTATCCATTACGCAAATCTAGCTGAAACCCGCATTTCTCGGTTTATAAACGGGGACTCTGAGTGACTGCTAGAAGGGCTGTGAGGCAAAGGTCTGGCGACTTTTGCGTAATGCATAGCTTCGTGCTTGCAGGTAACGACTAAAACAAGATGTACGCCCCAAAAAAGTAAGAAAAAGGGCGATCGCAAATACTCTAGTTGCCAGAACAGGCTAAGGATAGTACTAATGTCTGGTATTCAGTCAGTGCCTCAGATGGATCGGGCACTGTAAAGGCAGCCTGCATGGCATCTGACCAAAGTTGACGCTCTGCAAAAAAGGTAATTCGTTCTAAAATCTGCTCCTCTGGTGATAAACCTGCGGCTTGCCACTCTTGTTCTGCGGCTTCTAGCTCCATTGCAACCTGTTCATACTCATCCTCCGGCATCACCTCAAATGGAATAATTTGTGGAGCACCCATTGTATTGCTATACGCGCCCCATTCGTAAACTTGCCCTCGTTCTAACGGTGTACCCACATAGGACACAAACGACTCTCCCGCCACCGTTGCTCGAAATAAAATAGACGACGCTTCCATCTCATCGACCCGCGACTGCACATCAATTTGGCTCATCGCACCTCTCGGATAGTTACGCCACAGGAAAAAGGGGCGATCGCTCCAAACCTGCATCACTTCATCCGTATTTAATACTGGGACAATCGGGCAGGCTGCACCCACCGGGCGAGTGATGCCTACGATAGGTGGGGGTGTTGGGGGAACCGCATCGGCGATGACGAGATCAATGGCGCTAGTTGCCAACACTAGACTTGCTGTTGTGATCCATTGTAAATAAGAATAGCACTTCATGATTCACTCCTCTAGTTGTGTTACGAATGACGGCTGTACAGACGAGAACTCATTGTTAGGAATACGGTAATGACTGGAAATGCAATCGGCAACAGCAAGGCTATTGGCGAAAGATACAGTTCAAGGCTAAATATACCATAGGCGATCGCCCCACTCCCGCACCATAGCCAGTAGACTCGACGAGGTAATTTGTTTGGTAAAAATAGGATCAGCCCTTTGCTGACCACTGCCGCCAGCACCACCATCCATATATCTGGAATGGGGACAACAAATCGCCGAGCCTGGATATGATGAAATAGGTAAGCATGATGTTCACCTCCTGTCATCAGCCGATGCGGATTGCCATCTTTGCGATACCAGCGCTGTATCGCCAATGGCGCTAAAAATGAATCTTTTTCAGATTGCAGTCCAGCTTCCTCATACCCACCCGATGCAATCATTACGGTTTGCCAGGCGGATAAGTCTAACGTTTCCGATCGCTCAATCACTTGCCACGCTGGAATTGACTCATAGACTTGCTGAGGTGGAATCGAAAAGTCTGTGATAGGATGCAGCCAATATTGTCTATTGAGGGTATTGTAGGCGAATTGGGAAATCGGCTGCCATCTGAAGCGTGGATGAATATTCTGAACTTCATCAGCTAAGGTATTCTGATGGCAAGGGCGATCGCGCTCTGAAGAATCAAATGTAGATAGGGTAAATGCTAACAAATACACGTCAGGCGTTCCAATTAGCAGCGGCATTCGGTAGATTGATCCCCATGCGCGGGTTGCATCTCCATGAACGCTGTAGTCTGGATGGGCTAATTCAGGTGGAGCCTGTAGCCATTTTCCAGGCTGATTCGGAAACGCTCCAAAGATTAGGCAAGATCCTTGATTGATCGCTGATTGGGTAGCTTGAATCAGTATAGCTTGCTCCTCGTGGGCGCGATCGAGTAGATAATCAATGGCAATCGTCTGAACACCAGAATTAGATAATTGCGTTATTAAATCGGCAAGGTATTGCCGCGACATTGGATTGGGAACCGAAATTTCAGCCCGTCGAATCGACTCATCATCAATTTGGATCAGTAACAAGCGGGGGGTTGGCTCTGATTCTATACGTCCAGTCCATTGACGGTAGCGGGCTTGCATCAGTACGCGCTGCTCTAGCATCTGATTTTGCACTGGAATCAGCCAACTCAGCAATAGCAATAGGGATAAGCCTATCATTTCGTGGCGGGTTGGCATTAGGGCACGGAGGCGATCGCGCCACATTGGGCAGTGTAACCGAAAGACCGGCGTATTAGGATAGCGGAAAATGCTTGGAATTAGATAAGCGGACGGATAGGTTAGATTAACGTCTGTTTTGAAATAATTACAGGTCTGGGCTAATGCTTGGTGCAGATCCTGTTGATTAGCAAGTTCTTGCAAAAATTGAATCAAAAAGGCTTGGGCGACTTGGGCATGAATTGGCTCCCGCATAACCACTACCTGACTGACTCCCAGGCTAATTAATCTCTCGGCGATGTTAATCCCATTACAGGAATTGAATACAGCACACTGGAGACCATTGCGTTGGGCGATCGCCAAATGAGATTCAATTTCTTTAATTTGAATCGACACACCTGGCGCGATGCCGAGTTCGCCGCCTGTCAGTTTCGTATTATTGCTATGTCCTGCAAAGATTAACATATCCCATCCCTGCGGGTCGGCGATCGCATCAGCAATCTGTTGCTTCAGAACAGGTATGGCAATACCTGGATGATAGCCAATCGGCGGTGGAATATCAGCAATATGTCGAAGCGTCTGTTGTACATGATGCCAGTCAGCTTCAAATGTATGTCCCGGATCATAGCCTAAAATGGTTAAGATACGCGATCGCCGCCGAGATGGATGGTGAGATCGCTTTTGAGGCACACTGACCGATCGCACGGTGGTTGGGCAGCGGGCAATTCGCAAATGCCCTCCGACCCGTCCTACTTCCCAAGCTTCCCAGGGCAAACACAAAACCGAAGATGGAGCAGCCGTCAGAAAAATATCAATGGCGGCATCCATATCCGAATCATGCTCTGCTGCCAAGGTTGATTGAATCTCATATAGTTCTGGACTACGCAGCCAGCGATGAAATGTGTATAGTAAACGGGTTTCTGCTTCAATCAGTTGAGCCTGCCAATCAACAGTCGATGGTGCAAAACTGCCACTGCCAGCCGATCGCCCACGAAACGGATTAGACTCAATCGAGTCGGGGAGCGACCGAGATTGACTGTAAAAATTAAGGTAAGCTCGTTGCCATGTTTGATAGTGGCTATCGAGAATGGACGGATATGGAACAATTGCCCTCAATCGCTGACCCATTCCCCAAGTGAGTTCAAATAGGCAATCGTGATGAATCATCTGAATGCAAAGGTGAAACATGGCTTATTGTGTGAGATAATGCCGCTGAGTTAGTTATCTGGGCTGGATTCACTAGAGTCGAAGGTAAATGGAGGTAACACCATTGCCGATCCGTCAGGCAGTTGAACCGTCACCCTAAAGCGTTCGGTGGGTTCACCAATAACTTGACCATAGAGATAAGTTTGATTGGGTTCAGTCAATGCGGGGGCTTCCAGTATCGTCTGTTCATCCTGAATTTGCAGACTAATTCCGGGCGGCAGTGCCGTGCTGGGCTGCCCACTCAAAATAACCAGCAATGTCCATTCATTAGAAGGTAAAATCCACGCGATCGCATAGAGCCGCATAGCCACACCTTCCCATTGGAGATCGCGGTAGGCAGCGCTAGCAGACTCAGGAATATCGAGTCCGCCCTCTATCAATTGAGCGATCGCATGGGTCACATCCTCCAGTGGCGATCGAACTGAGCGAAATCCATAGGCAGGCGTTAGGGGTGGCAGCGGTATCCAGTTAAGTGATTCATCGATTTGATCCACAATTTGATCCACAATTTGATCCACCATAGGACTGACCGTTCGCGTCAGCCATTGCCATACATTGATGACCGGTTCTGACAGGGATTCAGTTGATACAGTCGTTGAAGCCGCCGTTGACGGCAACCAATTGGCTGCCGTCGATCGCAAATTCATCAGTAAGGCATCAGCATCCTGCCGGAATGCATCTACTGAAATAAAATATCCAGGTTGACGATCGAGTGATTCTGTTATGGTGCAGAGGGTTTGCAGGTAAGACGCTGACTCATGGCCTCGAATTAATACTTCACCCAGTTCTTCCAATACTTCGACCCAAACATAATGGTGGGCAGATAGGCGAGCGATCGCCTCTGGCACAAATAGCAGCGGATCGTAGAGCATTTCTGTAGCGAGGGGCACCAACACCGTTTCATCAACAGCAATGGCTCGAATCTGCCCCACTGCGTTGAGGATAAGCGGGCGCGATCGCTCCGACAAAACCGTATCACGTTGGGCAAGCCAATTTTCTAACCCAGCGCTCGCTAAGAATTGCAGATAGGTCTGCCATTGCCGATCGGGATCAGTAATTGAAGCACAGGTAGCGATCGCCTCATCAAATTGTTCAACGGTAAGGGCAACGCGCTCGACAGGCAGCCGCCGAGCCATGGGAGTGAGTAGCGACATCAGACAGATCTCCGAATTTTAGAATAGTGGCAGATGTGATGGGTAAGTAAACTGATAGATGAACGGCTGGATGAACGACTGACTGTATTGGCTTCAGCACGAGCCGTATCAAATAAATCAGCAATGGATGCATTGAGGGCGTCGGTTATTTCAGGCGTAAGGGGTTTGTCATCCGGTAGAATATCTGGCAAGCGATCGCGCAGGTGTAGCGCTAGGGTTTGCTGAATATCGGTACGGAGGGCATTTAGGTTGAGCAACCGAGAGACTTGATACTGTTTTTGTAGCCCAACCTGCGGGGCGATCGCACCCATGGGCTGCTGGTCGCAGTGGAACAGATAAAGCGCAGTCAGAAACGCTTGATCGGTGGGCGATCGCTTGCGATGATGGTAGTCTAAACGTTCATTAATGACCCGCTCGACAGATTGCGCCAAGCAATCTTCCAACAATTGACGATAGTGCGGCAAAAAGTCTTGAGTGGGGTCATCATCTGGCTCTGGAGCAACCGCACGGACAGCCGGTAAGGAATCGAGAGAGGTCACTTTGGGCGATCGCAGTTGCCGTAATTGCTCCGCTAGGCAATGCAGATCATCCAATACCACAGTCGGCGATCGCTCAGGATCGGCAATAGCGGCGGCAATGGCTTGCAGTTGGGCATGGGTCGGCGGCAAACAGCGCGATCGATTCGCCCGGTGCTGGAGGCGATCGCGGCGATAGATAGCATGGTAAGCGGTGAGGAGCTGCACCCACTGCTCAGTTTCAGCCACACTGGCGCAATCGTTCAGAAGCCGCCGCAGGCGATCGGGAGTCATGCCATTCAGGATCGCCCAATTGCTGATGAGGTAAATGCCGCATTCCTGTTGTAAAAACCGAGATAGTTCCGGATGGCTAATCACCATGCGATTTGTCCAGGTGCTTAGTTGCCCCCCCTGCCGGAGGTCAAAACGCTGAATAATTTTGGCAGCAAGGGGTTGGTAGGCTGCATCCGAATCAAGATTAAGCGGTTTTGTAATGTCTACATCATCCAGCACTCGCACCAAGAGTTCTTCTTTTTTAAAGCATCCAGCCTGACCAAACTGCGCGGTCAGTTCCCGACAGGTTCGCTCAATTTCATTGGAAATAAAACAGCGTAGGCTATCGATGGCAGGGCCCTGGGGGGAAGGCGATCGTACCTGGCAAGCTAACGTCTGCTGAATGGTAGAGTGCGTGGCCGCACTAGCGTTCAAAAACTGTTCTTGAAACCACTGCTGCACCGTCGGCAGAGCAATACGCATAACGTTGCCGACGGTCGTTAGCGAGACAAATATCCAATAGTGATCAATCGCGCTCATGGTGCGGGGCATCCTCCGATGGGCGGTAGTTTTATCCGTCTATTCCAACTTAGTGAAATGGGGGCGATCGCCTATGCAAAGGCACTTTTTCATTTTAGGGGGCAGACCCCACATAGAATGCATCATCACGCAGGAGATAGCTCGCCATTGATAAGGTGGGTGATGGGGCGATGTCCACCACACATTTTTACATGAATTCCACCACCCAAAATGTTCGCAATGTTGACCCTTGAGTCTCCTTGAGTGGACTGGGTCGATGGCAGCCCGCCGCTGACCCACAAAATCGTTTGTCAGTCAAGCAGAAGCTGCCCCCCATCTCGTCTGAGAACGTCGCACCCAAGGCGGAGTAGCTATAGCAATCCTATTTGGATTGTGAGAAGGATTCCTGCGGAATCCTTCTCACAACAACCATTCTCACTTCACAACTCATTTAGGATTGCTATATCTTGATTGTAGTCGAGGGTCGATCGCCCTCCCGTTTATCCACACTGCAATGAAAGCGCGATCGACCCGATTCAATTATTCTGCCTCCTCCCGAATCTCGATCATGGTGGAGAATGCTGCTAACACATTCGTATCTATCGGACTTTGTTGACTCGTATCCACAACGCCAATCGTGGCTGGATCATTGCTGCGAGATATGTTACCGACATCCCCTATCAGATCCCCCAAGACCCGTAAGGGTTCATTCTCCTGGAGTTGTAGGAAACCTCTGGAGACACCACGGCTACGCGCCATATCTTCTAACCCTCGCAATACATTCCGTAAGGGTTCGGTGCTGACAAGGGTAATCAGTTGAACAAACCCTGACCCGCTGACCGCAAAGGCACTCTCATCTTCTGGACGAGGAACAGTTAAGCTACTCTCCGCTTCAATCAGAGAAGAATCTTCTGGCGCTTCAAAATCAATAGGGTACAGTGTAATCAAGTTGCCGCTCGCATCGATCGCCAGACAACTCATATACATCTCTCGGTCTTCTTGGTTGTCGATTTGTATCTGAATCGCCTCTCCGGTTCGAAAGGTTTGAGTCGCCACGGATGGCGACTGAAATGGATTACCCGACTGACGACCAGAAATTGGTACCGATGCCCCGCTGGCGGCAAAGACGTTGCCCTGAATGTTGAGGTTAGAACTGGTGGTGGCGATACCGTTTAAGACCTGACCCACGAGGAATAACCGGAACTGGGGACGTAAACGACCTACAGCCGCGATCGCACTTTCATTCACCCGCCCGAAGGTATTAGACACCGGTGATAATGCCGGGGTAAATAATCCAATGGTGTTAATGGGTGGCAGATCGGTTTCTCCTGCTTCAGTAAGTTGAGCCAGCAGGTCTTCAGTTGCCTTACCCAAGATATAATCCAGCGATATCGGATCATCGGGGTCAACATCGACCACCTCCAGACGATTGACGCTATCGGCAATCAGCGCGTCTTCCAATGCTGTTCGTGCGGATTCGGTTTCATCGCCGAGGGATGGATCAAGCCCCAGGATAAGTTTGGGATTCAACGGAATGCCAACCACTCGTTCCCGCAGCAGTTGCCCGGCCTGAAGCTGGGATGGATCGCCGTCCAAGACTCGCCCGGTGGCGGCTAAGCCCGATCGCGTTTCTTGCTGGATCTGAAGTGGATCGCCGTCGGCTTGCAGCAGGATCTCATTATTGGCATCGAGAACGGTAAAAATAGTGTCGGTGGAACCAATATTTTGAGAGGAGATACCACCCAACCAAAATGAAATTTGAGAACCGGTAATGTCGGTAATCACAGCTTCAGCCGTAGGACGCACGGGTTCAGCAAAATACAGCGGCTTTTCTTGATTATTGGTGCCCGGTTCGTATTCGATGATCGGATCTTGGGGATGACGCTCAGCCAATACGCGAGTGCTGCGGGCCAGGTTGACGTAGGTAGTTCCGGCGGCTTCGCTGCCCGATAGTTGCCATAGATAACGGGTGAGCAGATAGGAAAAGGCTCCGGCACTAAAGCCATCAAATGCATAATCGAGGGCAAGTTGTTCCCGCCGGGCAGAGCCGATCGCAATGCCGTTAGCAATGCCTTCAATGCGGGCGGCTTCAAAGGCTGCTTGGCTAAGTTCAAGGTTAGTAACCAGTTCTTGCTGCATCTCGAATTCTTCACGGCTAGCTAAGAAGGTGCGGCTAAAATCCCTGACTTCAGCGCGGACGACTGTATTGCCTCGCGTTCCGGCTCCAGAGTGGCAGCTATCCAGCACCATGGTGACGTTATCGGTGTCGATGGCGCGGGTCAGCAAAAAGAGCGATCGCCCCATAATATCTTTAACCGTAATAGTTGTGTCTTGTGGGTCAAAGGCGATCCGATCGTTGGGAACCAAGGTGCCGTTTAGGTTACAGTCTTTTGCTTCACGGCAGGCATCGGAATCGAGCGGGGTGGGATCTGCGACGCGGGAACCATGACCAGAATAGTGAAATACCACCACATCGCCGGGGTGGGCTTGGGCAATCAGGTGTTCTTTGAAGGCGCGGATAATATTGTCGCGGGTGGGGCGCAGGTCTGAGCTGCTGGCGTTGTCCCACACTTCGACGATATCGCTGGGGTTGAAGCCATAGCGATGGATCAGCAGTTCTCGCTGCATCTCGACGTCGTTGAGGCAGCCGCGCAGGGAACTCGCGCTCTCGTATTGATTGATACCGACCAGCAGCGCTAGCTTACGCGGGGTATCTTGGGCCAGCACACGACCGTAGCGGTTGGCCTGACGCAGGAAGTCAAACTGGCTCAGACCAATGGTGGCGAGGGTGGTTCCAGCAGCTTGCAGGAAGCGGCGGCGATTGAATTGGGGCATGGTTCACTCCTCTGGGTGGGTTGATAACTTGCGTCT